>QHYQ01000123.1 GCA_003224175.1 Acidobacteriota bacterium | reverse complement strand
AAATGAGACGACTTATTCCTGTTGCAGCCCCATCACAACCTTCGCGAGCGTTGAAGCTTTCACCTTCTTTCCCTTGAGAATTGCCCGAATCGTTTTGCTATCAAGGCCCGTCTCTTTGGTTGTTTTTCGCAATCCACGCGTGCTGATTTCCTCTATTAAGCTTCGTTCGCGGCCACGCGTCCGCCGTCGTAATGAATGCACACGTCATCGATGTTCTCGATGAAATCATCTTTGCCCTGCTCAAAGCGCGAAACCTCTTTTCCGATGCAATGTTGTAGGCCGCCGTTGATGACCATCCGGCGCAGCAATCCGCGCGTATGGGCTTTGCATTTCTCTCCGTCCGGCCCGAGCGACTTGATTTCGGGGTGCTGGACATAGCCGCACAAAATATCGCCCAAGGTGACGATATCCGCTGGTGAGAGTTCATCCAAACGGTACGTCTTCCGGTCATGCGTGTTGATGCATACGGAGTGCGCCCACGTCCAACGGTTCTTACTGAACGGGGTGAGCAGTGTGAGCTTCAGCTTGTCACGTGTTCGAGGATGCAAAACAAACCCAAATGGTGTGGCTTTGCCCTTCATCTGCTCCAAATAATGAGGCGTAGAGATTCTCATTTTCATCATCGCCGGTAGGGTAACTCATGAGGGCTGCCCATCCTCCCGGCTCGTCCATAATCTGGAACAACCTTATTGTTTACGCTTGCTTCCTATACCGCCCTCGCCGTAGTATCGTACTACGATATACCTAGGCCGAAGACCCGAGGGAGCTTCTCACTAAGCCCAGATTGAGGAGGATCGAATGAGAATTCGCTTTGGCAAGGCAATGCTGTTGGGCCTGCTTGGCTTTCTTGTCGTAGGCGCAGGGTGCAGTCATCGAGTAGCCAACCAGGCCCCACCCGCGCCCGCGGTTACCCCGCCCCCGGCCCAACCTACCGTGAGCCTGCAAGCTTCACGCAACGATATTTCGCGCGGCCAGTCGGTCACCTTGCGTTGGTCGGCCACGAATGCGACGTCGGTGCGCGTGACCCCGGAGGTTGGCAGCGTCGCGGCGGAAGGCACGACGAGCATCACGCCGGCGCAATCCACCACCTATACCGCAACAGCAATGGGCCCCGGCGGTTCTGCCACCGCAAGCGCGCGCGTGACGGTATCCGTTCCCGCGGCGGCGGCTACACCCACGCCACAACCCTCGCTGGAAGAGATGTTCACCAAAGAAGTGCGCGACGCTTTCTTCGATTACGACAAAGCCAGCATCCGCGACGACGCGCGCTCGGCCCTAGCCCAGACAGCTCAATTCCTGCGTTCTTATCCCCAGCTCGCCATTGTGATCGAGGGCCATTGCGACGAACGCGGCTCGACCGAGTACAACGTAGCTCTAGGAGATCGCCGTTCTGACGCCGCCAAGGATTTTCTGGTGTCGCAAGGAGTGGCGGTTGACCGCATTCAGACCGTCAGCTACGGCAAAGAGCGGCCCTTCTGTACCCAGAGCAATGAAGGTTGCAGGCAACAGAATCGGCGAGCGCACTTTAGAATGGCGGGAACGAACTCGACGCAGATCAGCGGCAACTGAAGAGATTGTAGAGGGGAGCGTTGGAACCGCTTGCGGTTATCGATCGCCGGGCGCTTCGCGGGCTAGTCGGTGACGAGGGCAAGTGTGAAACCGTCGTATCCTTTAGCACCGACGGTTTGCAATGCTGTCGCGCTGACGCGCCGCTCTGCGGCGACTAATTCGTTGAAGCGGCGCACACCTAGAACTCTCGGATCGTCGCTGTTGGCAGGATCGATCACTGCCCCCTTGCGTATTACGTTATCGCCGATGATCACGGTGCCGCGGCGGGAGAGCTTGAGCGCCCAGGTAAAGTAATCTGCATAGCTCGGTTTGTCTGCATCGATAAAGATCAGGTCAAAGGGACCGCGGCCCTCGGCGGCGAGTTGCGGAAGCGTGTCGAGCGCGCGCCCTAAACGTAGTTCAACTATGCCTGCAAGACCTGCTCGCTCGACATTCGCCCGAGCAATTTCGGCGTGTTTTGGCTCAGCCTCTAACGTAATCAAGCGCCCACCAGCGGGTAGCGCCCGGGCTAGCCAGATTGTGCTGTAACCCCCCAGCGTGCCCATCTCCAGGATTGTGCGGGCTCCCAAGGCCTTCGCCAGCAACTGCAAGAATTTGCCTTGCGGAGGCGATACGCTGATTGCCGGCAAGCCCGCCGCCTCGCTGGCCTTAAGCGCCGCATTCAGCGCAGCGTCAGGCAGCACAAAAAGGTCGGTGATGTAGCGATCGACAGCGCTCCAAGTTTCCTGAGTCATGGATTATCCCCGTATGAAGAGTGGTACCGTAGAGAAAAGACAACTTCCTTTTTTGCGGACGAAATGAAATTGCGAATCGGCTAGCAACATGCAGGGCTATTTCGCGGGCGGTGAGGAAACCGTGCGGTCCATGATGTTCTGCTGAAAGGATTGGTCCTCGGAGAGAGAGCACATCGTCTCGCCCATGGGGAAAGAGCTCAGCTTGAAGGTTTTCTTTGAAGTGAAGGACTGGGTATAGGCCTTGGGGTCTTCGATGGTGAGCTCCAGCTCCAACGTATCGTGATTCAGGCGGCGGAGGCGCTCGATGGTGTGCAATTGATCGCTGTGCGGATGTCCCACCATGTCGAGCCAGGTCTTGTCGTTGTAGCCGATGGTGTCGATGACGAGCGCATCGCCCTCGTAGCGGCCCACCGAATCGCCAAGCCAGCTGGAGTCCAAATCTTTGGGATGCGGCCGATCCATCGTAACCACGCGCCAAACGTGGAGGTATTCAAAGAGCAGGTAAACCTGAGCAGGAGTTTGCACGATGGTGAATTGCCAGGGGTAAGAGTACATACGCAGTGTGCCCGGCGGATCGCAATACCTTTGGTGGGGATCGTTGGGCTCGAAGGACTGGTGAGCTCCGAAGGGAGGCTTGGCGGCCCTTAGCTGTTCGAGCCCCCAGGGCGTCATGGGAAGGTGCTCGGGCTTGGTGCCGTTGGGGTCGGACGGGTCCCAACTCGTTCCGCCGGGGCTGATGGCCCAATTTCCGGAAAGATCCGGCAGGCGAGAAGAAGCCTGGGGGGCGGGTGCATTCGCGGGCTTTGGCGGCGCGGCGGTTTGTGCAAGCAGGACGGAGGCACAGCACAGTAGGCTCACGAAGACGGCCAAGCTCTCAGGGAAGCTGATCCGGCAATTCCGCATCGTGTGACTCCTCTCTGACGCAAGACTCCCAGGGCGAAGTCGCTGCGTGTTCACTCGCGAGGCGGCGGTGTGCCGCCGACCACGGGCAGCGGCGTGCCGTTCACCACGAACTTCAAAACGAAGGTGGCGGCCCCACTGGCCCCGACCGGCGCGCCGTTTTTTGCGGGATGGGTCTCGGCAACCAGTTGGTCTCCCGCCTTGACGGAATTTTTCGTCCAGCCAAAACGCTGCATCAGAAGCGGAGCGGACAACTCGAGAGACCAATGCTGCAGGTTTCCCTGCGCATCTTTGGCGTCCATATAAACAACAATATGGGGATTACTCCAATCGACCTTGGTCACGGTTCCCGTGACGGTGACGACCTTCGCCATGTCGTATCCGGCAGTCCCGTGGTGGGCAAACGCCGGGCCGGCAATGAGCAGACCAGCCGCAAACGCCGAAATCAGAAGAAATTTCTTTTGCACAGCTCACCTCTATCACTATTTTCGGAAACTACGCCTTTCTGACAAAGAGCGCAAGGGCTTGGAATCGAGCAGCAAATCGGCGCGGAGCTGCAAATTTGTTGCCCTAGGCGAAGTTTACCGATTTCATGAAGGTGACGGGATTGTTTGAAACTTTGGACACGAATTTCAACGGTCTCGGCGCGGCAAAGCGTCATTCGACGTTTTTGCGGGCAAACTAGAGAAGGGGAATCGGAGATGAGGCATTCTCAGTTTTCAGAACAAATGGCGGCCCAAGAATAGGCAAACTCGCCGCCCGCGCTATCATTATCGAAGCGGACGCCGTATTGCACGTCAGAGCTCAGCAGCACGCGTTCTATACACTCTCTGAGGCGTTCCAGCCCGATGTGGTGTGCTCTGAACTCGGTCTCGGGTTGTCGTTCTCGGGCCATACCAGGCCTTCTCCCCATGACAGGATCGACAGGATCGACAGGATCGATTGGATGAATTGTGCACGCATGGGCCTTCGGGCTCAATACAGTAGCTCCCTCAGACAAGACCCGCTGCTGGTGTAAATCTTCCAGGACGAATTCAGCGAATCTGGGCGACCCTACAGGTTTTAGGTGCCCGGCCATGCCTGTGCCCTATGGTAGCGAAGCAGTTAGCTCCCTCGCGGCCAGCCGACGGCGAAAAAGCTACTCCATTTTCTTGCGGGCGAAGTAGAACTGGGAGGCGGCGAGGAGCACGAACATGAAAACGGCGAAGAGATGGCTATCGGCCCAGCCGCCCATAATCTTCGGACCAAACTGGAAGAGGCCGGGGCGGAAAATATGGTAGCGGAACTCCTGGTCCTCGAGCAGAGTGACAACAATGCCGAGCAGGCCAAAGACGCCGCCGCCAGCGATCAAGCCACTAGCGTAAAGCGGGCCAGGACCGACGTCGCTTCCGGCGGCCGCGCCTCGGCTGCGTTCCACGAGCCAGCGCACCACGCCGCCGGCGAAGATAGCCATAGTGGTGGCGATGGAAAGATATGCGCCGGTGGCGAAGGGCAAGGAGCGAATGCCGAGCAGTTCCACAGTGAAGACGAGAAAGACTCCCAACAACACGAGCCGCCAGGGAAGCTGGCGGTTGAGTATGCCGTTGATCACGGTGGCCATGAGGCGGGCCTGAGGCGCGGCGGCTTTGTCGCTGCCGATGCCCTGCACCCACTGAATCTCCACGCGATGGGTTTCTGAGTCATAGAGATATTTACCATCGGGCACGACGCCCGAGCCGAGCGCATTGATCAGCGTATAGGTCTTGCCCTGATAGACGTAATTGGGATTTTCCACCTGTACGCCGGTTGGCAGCTGCGCAATGTCCACCTCGATTTGCACCGGCTTGTATTGTGCCAAGCCGAGGTTCATCAGCTTGAGCGTGCCGCCGATCACAAATACCGAAGCCATGGCGCCGATGATCAGCGCGATCTGCTGTCTCGAGGGAGTGGCGCCAACCAGAAAGCCCGTCTTCAAGTCCTGCGAAGTGCCGCCCGCATTTGCGGCGGCAACGCAAACCACGCCGCCAATCGTGAGGGCCAGCGCGGAATAACTTCCGCCGGTCCAGCCGGCCAGCAGGAATATCGCGCAGGTGGCCATCAGCGTGGCGATGGCCATGCCGCTGATGGGATTCGAGGAAGTGCCGATGAGCCCGGTGATGCGCGAAGAGACCGTGGTGAACAAGAATCCAAAGACAAGTACAAAGATGGCGGCGAGGAAATTAGCGAACAGGCCGGTCTGCGCGCCGAGAATGGGGCGAAACGTAAGCAGCACCCAGATCATGGCCGCCACTGCCGCGGCGCCAACAATGACGAATTTCATGGGCAAATCGTGTTCGATGCGAGTGGCCACGCGCGCGTGGCCTTCGCGGCTGGCCTTCATTTCTTTTAGCCCCGTGGTGAGCGCTGCCCAGATGGTGGGCATCGTTTTCGCCAGCGTAATCACTCCCGCCGCGGCGACGGCGCCCGCGCCCATGGGGCGGATATAGCTCGACCAGAGTTGGTCGGAGGTCATGTCCGGAATGGGGATGGTGCTCGGATAGAGCGCTTGATTCGGCGACAGTGAGCCGAAGAAGCGAATGGCCGGCATCAACACCAGCCAGGAGAAAACGCCGCCGGAAAAAAGAATGCCGGCGATGCGCGGGCCGATGATATAGCCGACGCCGAGATATTCCGGCGTGATGTTCGCTCGGAAGGAGGCGCCGGGGAGCCACTTGGGGTTGTACATGGGCGTGTCGCGCCAGGCTCCGATCGTATTCATCAGCACGGAGTACAGGCCGCCGAGGCCTAATCCCCAGAAGACGCGACTCGCAAAGGAACCTCCGCGGTCGCCGGCGACGAGCACATCCGCGCAGGCCGTGCCCTCCGGATAGAGAAGATTGCCGTGTTCTTTGACGATGAGCTGACGCCGCAGCGGAATCATGAAGAGGACGCCCAGCCATCCGCCAATCAGAGCCAGGAAAAAGACGCCCCAGTATTCCAGGGGGAAGCCCAGGAAAATCAGTGCGGGCAGCGTGAAAATCACGCCGCCGGCAATCGATTCGCCGGCGGAGCCGGTGGTTTGCACGATGTTGTTTTCGAGTATGGTGACCTTGCCGAAAGCGCGCAAGATGCTGATGGAAAGCACGGCAATCGGGATCGAAGCGGAAACCGTGAGACCCGCGCGCAAGCCCACGTAGACAGTGACCGCGCCGAAAAAAAGGCCGGCGACGACGCCGGCCAGGATGGCGCGCAGGGTGAATTCGGGAACACCTGCTTCCGAGTCGATGTAAGGCCTGAACTCTTCAGGAGGCGCCGTGGAGGTCCAAGTCTTCGTCGCCAAGCGTCACCTCAATGGGCGAACAAACGGGTCGCCGCGAGTGCAGCAGCTGCGCGTCGCGCATTATTACCTAAAACCGGCATGCGGAGTAGGGAATTGGCTGGCCGGGTAGTCGGTTAGTTTCCGAGAGGGCGAAAAAGAACGGTGGAAGCCGCAGGCGACTCCGCGCGAACGGTCATTGTCCGAGTGCCCCGTATTGTTCGTCGCTGACCTGTTCCATCCAGTCGACAACTTTCCCGTCGAGCTTTTCCTGAATGGCGATGTGCGTCATGGCCGTGGTCGGCGTAGCCCCATGCCAGTGCTTCTCGCCGGGCGAGAAGCAGACCACATCACCGGGCCGGATCTCCTCGATAGATCCGCCTATGCGCTGAACCCAGCCGCAGCCGGCCGTGACGATGAGGGTCTGACCCAGCGGATGCGTGTGCCATGCGGTACGTGCACCCGGCTCGAACGTAACGCTGGCACCTTGAACAAGTGCCGGATCGGGTGCCTGAAAAAGCGGATCGATCCGCACGGTGCCAGTGAACCACTCTGACGGTCCTTTGACAGAAGGTTGCGAGCCAATTCTCTTGATTTCCATTTTCTGAACTCCTTCAGCTGCAACTTGGTCTTTCTATCTCCCGAACCGCTCGCTGCCATTTCGCAGCATCCCTCGGCAAGACGTGTGGGAAACTAGCGAGATAAATCTACATCGATGAGGGCAAGTTGTAATAGGTCCCGATAAAAGGGGTGGTCTCAATGGGTCGACGCAACACTAGCTCGAAGTCTACTTGCAGGGGCTCAACAGCTAAAAGTCGTTCGCCGAGCGTTGATTCAAACGGGACACCACCCTGACTAGGTATGATGAGTACAACCAGACAGATCGGTTCTCTAGGGGGAAATATTGTCGTATCAACTGATTGGATGGTGTTGCATCGACCGGTTGAGCTCGCACGGATTTTCGGAAAGTGCGAATCGCAGTTGTTCCCGCTAACGAGACGCTGCTCTAGAACAGAATTCTAGCTTAGCTAGAACCAGTCACTGCGATAGGCCACCCACCAACTCACGACGCCAATAGGAATGGTTGCCGCCAGCGCCCACCAAAACGGCAAAATCAAATCGGCAACTAGACCCAAGACCGCGAAGGCAGTCCAGAACATCTTTCGTTGCATGCAATTAATTCTAGACCTCGGCGTTTTTCTCAGGCGACGACCGCGCGAGGGTGTTCCATAACGTGCGTCAGAGGACGGATGGACCTCTTGGAAAATGATTGGATAAGGTCGTCGGCTCCCCTCAGCCGAGTAAACTTGGTTGCGCTTATCGACCACGGCTCGGGAGAAAGGAGCCGAGCAATGATTATTATAGGTTGTGATTTCCTCGCTTCCAGCAAGTTGCAATGTTCGATCCCACCACCGGCGAGATCGTCGAACGCCGGTTGGAACATGACATGGGTGAGGCGTGGGCAACACCGAATTGATGAACGAACACGGGCCAAGCGAGTCGGGTGAACGCGAATGCAAGGTAATCGACGGCGAACCATCCGCCGAAGAACAGGGCACACCCGTGCCGATACAGGGGTGTGGGCGGAGAGAGCAAAGAACAGAAGAAAAAAACCTTGACACGGTCGGCGTCGTTAGAGATGACCCACTACGGGGCTGGGCCGGGTTCGCGCAGCGGAAAGAATCCAGGCTTTACTTCGTTCTGGTGGCGCTACCAGACGTGGTAAAAGCCGTCGCGGCGGGCCATGGTAACGGGCACGCCGAAAAGCTGCTGGAGCCGTTCTTCGGTGAGCACCTCCGATTTCGGCCCGTCGGCAAAAATTCGTCCTTCTCGCAGCATCACGACGCGGTCAATCTCCGGCAGGATATCCGCGAGGTGATGCGTGATGAGAACGATACCCACTCCATGCTGAGCGAGGCGGCGCAAGGTCTGGCGCAGCTCGCTTTGCGCGGCAAGGTCGAGGGCGTTGCTGGGTTCATCGATGAGGAGCATCTCCGGATTGTGGACGAGAGCGCGCCCGATAAGGACGCGGCGCATTTCGCCCGCAGACATTTCGCCGACCGGCTTTTCGGCGAGATGGGCCGCTTCGAGCTGATCGAGCACGGCGGCGGCACGTTGGCGCATGGCTTTGCTCACGTGCATCTCCGGCCATATGGTGGAGCTGGCGAAAAAGCCGGAGATCACGGCATCGCGGCCCCGCGTGTGCAGGGTTCGTTCGCTGGGCAGTTCAGCGGCGACGACGCCGAGCCGTTTGCGCAGCTCGAAGACGTCCCAGCGCTCGCGCCCAAAGATGCGGGCGCGCATTCCTTCGCGGGCGATGGGATAACACTCGCAGGTCATCGTTTTGATCAGGGTGGATTTGCCACAGCCGTTAGGGCCAAGGATGGCGATGTGTTCGCCGCTCGAGACGCGCAGGGAGATGTCGTGCAGCACGATCTTCTCGCCGCGAGCAACCGAAGCGTGTTCCAGGTCAACGAAACTGCCGCGATCTGAGGTCATAGCGAAATCACTGAAGTTAGCCGAAACTGCGGCGGTTGTCACATGCGATTTGGGGATTCGTTACGCGCTCGCGCGGGGGCAGATGAAGACGACTCGCACGGCATTGACGACGACTTGCAGTTCCTTGCGCATGGCTCGCGGAGCGAGCGAGGCGGCGGCTGCGGCGAGCCGGGCCCGGGATTCAGCAGTAAGCTCGAGCCGGTAAAGATCGGCCCGATGCCCAAAGGAGTAGCCGTGGTAAGTGACCAGGCTCGAGGAGACTTCGGCGAGCAGCGCGTCCCAAAAGCTTCGGCGGCGAAATAACCGTTTCCGTGAAAGCGCCAGCCTCTGGATTTCGATGGCAGGCCGCGGGGGTGTGGCGGGGGATTCGATGGCGACGATTGAGCATTCCGCGCCCCGAAATTCGCGCGATGGGTCGGGATCGGGAAAGCGGGCCAGCAGGCCCTTCAACTCCGTTTCCTCGATATCGAAGCCAGTCCACCAATAGCGGTAGAAATGAAAAACGACGGTGCCGGAGTGAAGAATCTGCTTTATGCGTGCCGCGTCTTTTCCGGTGACACTGAGCACCATATCGAGAAGTTGTTCGGGCCGGAAGTTCTGCCGCACTACCGGGCGGAAACTGACGTAGCCAGCTTCTTCTTCGGTGTAGCGCACGGGAATCGCATCAGGCAGCGGCATAGCCGAATCGTAGCGCAGGAAAGCGCGACGGGAAACGCGTTCAGGGCTCGGGATCAGCTTTTCCGAGGGCGCGCGCCACGGGAGTCAGCTCATGCGGGACAGGCGGTCGCGCACGCGATCGGAAAGCGCCTTGCCATCGACCGTCTTGCCTTCGAGACGCGCTCGCGCCGCCTTGATGACCGCGCCCATCTGCTTCGGGGAATTGGCGGAAGTCTCGGCAATGGCCGCTTCGATGGCTCGATCCATGTCGGCTTCGTTCGCCGCGGCGGGCAGGTACGTTTCGATGATGGTGATTTCGCGGGTCTCCTTATCCGCCAGATCGGTGCGCCCGCCGCGCGAGAATTGTTCGACCGATTCTTTGCGCTGCTTGACCAGGGTCTGCAAAACCTGAAGCGACTCCGCGTCGTCGAGCGGACGGATTTTTTCGATTTCCTTGTTCTTCAGGGCGCTTTTCACCATGCGCAGGACGCTCAAGCGCAGCTCGTCCTTCGATTTCATGGCCTCGGTGAGGTCTTTTTGAATGCGATCGATGAAGGGCATTTGCGCTTTCTTTCCGCGACTCCGCTCACTCAAGGAACTATAGCATACGATCCAAAAGCACAAATGCCGAGGGACTGCCCAGGTCCATTAGGGAACAAAGGCTTCAGAGAGAGCCCTCGTTCACGACGCTCGCTCGGGATGACGATCCTGGCCGGATCGTCAATTGACAGAGGAAGGCGTGGCCGATAGGCTTTTGGGCCATGAAAATTATTGTTGCTGACCGTATCAGCGAACACGGCGTCAAACTGCTGGCTGAGCCCGGCTGGCAGGTGGTGCAGCCAGCGGCGGCTTCGCTCGCGAGCGAGCTGGCCGAGGCGGATGCGCTGGTAGTGCGCAGCGCTACACGAGTAAGCGACGAACTGCTGAGCCGCGCGAGGCGGCTTCGCGTGATCGGACGCGCGGGCGTGGGCGTAGACAATATTGATCTGGACGCGGCCACGCGCCGCGGAATTCTGGTCATGAACACGCCCGGAGGCAATGCGCCGAGCGTCGCGGAACATGCCCTCGCCTTGATGCTGTCGATGGCCCGCTCCATCCCGCAACTGAACGCGAGCATGCATGCGGGCAAATGGGAGAAGTCCGGCGCCGCAGGCGCCGAGCTTCGCGGTAAGACGCTCGGCCTCATCGGCCTCGGCCGCGTAGGCGCGGAAGTGGCGCGGCGTGCTCGGGCTCTGGAGATGAGGGTGCTGGCGTACGATCCCTATGTGAGCGCGGAACGTGCGGCGGAATGGGGCGCGGAACTCGTCCCGCTGGCAGAGCTTCTTGCACAGGCCGACTACGTCTCGCTGCATACGGCGCTTTCGCCGGCCACCGAGCGCATGATCAACGCGGAGACACTCAAGCAGATGAAGACTGGGGCGCGACTCGTCAATGCGGCGCGCGGCGAACTCGTGGACGAAGCGGCCCTGGCCGAGGCCTTGCGTTCGAAGCACCTGGCCGGCGCGGCATTGGACGTTTTTGCCGAAGAGCCGCCGCACAATTCGCCGTTGCTGCAAATGCCCAACGTGATCGCCACGCCGCACGTGGGCGGCTCGACGGCCGAGGCGCAGGAAGAGGTGGGCGTGCAAATCGCGCAGCAGGTGCGCGAATACTTGCAAGACGGTACGATGCGCAACTCCGTGAATCTGCCGCCGATTCCACCGGAACAATATCGCCGCCTGCGGCCATATCTGGATCTGGCCGAACGCATGGCTTCGCTCGTGGCGCAAGCTGCGCCATTTCCCGCCCGGCGGCTGCGCCTCGCCTGTGCCGGAGAACCCGCCGAATTGGGCACTCGGGTCTTGCGCAGCGCGGCATTGGCCGGCGTTTTAAACGCCGTGCTTGATGAGCACGTCAACTTGGTGAACGCGACCGCGCGCGCAGCGGAACGAGGCTTGGAGATCGAAGAGGGCAGGCGGCCCCGCGAGCGTGGCATCGCCGACGTGCTGGAGATCGCCGCGTACTCGGCGGGCGACGGGAAGCGGCGCGAATTTTCTGCGCTGGGAACTATTCTTTACGGCACCACGCCGCGCGTGTTGCAGATCAACGGCATCGCCTGCGAGGCGCCGCTCGAAGGAAACTTGCTGGTGATGAGGAACCGCGACGTCCCCGGCGTGATCGGGCGAGTAGGGACCCTGCTTGGCAGCCAGGGGCTCAATATCGCGACCTTTGCTCTGGGACGGCGCGACGCGAGTCTGGGCGCCGAAGCGCTCGCCATTGTGCAACTCGATGGCGAAGTTTCGGAATCGATTCTGCCAAGTTTGCGTGCCATTCCGAATGTGATGGAGGCGCGCATCGTGCGGCTGCCGCTCGCGGCGCCCGCTGCCGCTTCGTCTGCGGTGTAGAGCCGCAACACGTCGGCGAGAAGACAATTCTTCCCAAATCATCCGGGACGCAACGAACACCCCCGGGTCGGCGGCGAGATTCAGGCATCCTTGAAAACGAAAAGGCCCGGCGCCAGACGGCGCCGGGCCTTTTCTGTCGCTGCTGTTTGATTACAGCGTTAGACGCGCCCGTTCCTTACTTGGGCGAGAGGACCACGTATTGGGTGTTGCCGCCACGATTGACGAGCAGCAGTAAGGGCTGATTTGCAGCTCCGCGAACGGCAGAGCGGAACTGCTCCACATTGTTCACGGCTTTGCGATTGACCTCCTGAATGATGTCGCCCCGTTGCAGCCCGGTCTCAGCCGCAGTGCTGTCTGGATCGACGCGGGTGATGACCACTCCGCGCGTGCCGGGTGGCAGGTTCAACTGCTGAGCGATTTCGGAATTGAGATTTTCAACTTGCACGCCTTCCAGGGCCGGGGCTTCACCCTGTGGTGAATTCTCGGCCGTTTGCGCCTTTTCCGGGAATTCGGCCAGGGTGGCGGTCATCTGCTGTTTCTGGCCGTTGCGGTAAACGTCCATCTTTATGGACGTGCCGGGCGCCGTTTGCGAAATGCGCAGACGCAGGTCGTGGTAATCGGAAATCTTCTGGCCGTTCAGCGCGGTGATGACGTCGCCTTTCTGGAGTCCCGCCTTGGCGCCCGGGCTATCCAGCGAGACATCGCCGACGAGTGCCCCTTCCGCTGAAGGCAGGTTGAAAGCTTTAGCGAGATCGGCTGTCACTTCCTGGATGCTGACGCCCAGATATCCGCGGGTGACCTTCCCGGACTTGAGAATCTGCTCCATGACCGTGCGCGCCATGTTGACGGGAACGGCGAAGCCGATTCCCTGGTTGCCACCGCCTCCGTTGCTGATGATCGCGGTGTTGATGCCAATGAGTTCGCCGCGCGTGTTAACCAAGGCGCCTCCGGAGTTGCCCGGATTGATGGAAGCGTCGGTCTGAATGAAGTCCTCATATCCTTCGGGACCCTCCAGGCGCAGGTCTCTGCGTCCGGTGGCGCTGACGATCCCCATGGTCACGGTCTCGCCGATGCCGAAGGGGTCGCCAATCGCAAGCACGATATCGCCAACCTTGGCCTTGGTTGAGTCACCCAAGGTCACTGTGGAGAGATTGGAAGCGGGGATCTTCAATACCGCGATGTCGGTGCGCGGATCGGTGCCGATGACTTTCGCTTTGAGGCTGCGCTTGTCACTGAGGGTAACCTGTACGTCACTAGCGCCTTCCACTACGTGATTGTTTGTGAGGATATAGCCATCGGGATTTACGATCACACCTGATCCCAGGCTATGCTCCCGCTGTTCCCGAGGTTGCTGCTGTTCTCCGTCGCCGAAGGGATTTCCAAAAAATTGGCGGAAGAGCGGGTCGTTAAAGAAAGGGTTCTCACCCCGCTGGTTTTTCACGACTTTGGAGGTGGAGATGTTCACCACTGCTGGAAGCAGTGGTTCGACTACTGACGAAAATCCTTCGTTGAAATTCACCGGACCTGCCGGCGCATTGCCGGCGATTCGCAGTGTCACCGGACTCCCCGCTCCGAGGACCGTGTGACCGCTCGAGCCGATCGTCCAAGCCAGCGCGCCGCCGATCACAACAGCCGCAGCTATGGAGACCAGCGCTACGGAACGTCGAATGTGAAGAAATCTGTTGTTCATGACCAATGGCCTCCTGCCACTCGATGAACTGAGCCCTCCCCGGCTACCGGCCAGGGTTGATACATGGCATGCACTTGAATTGCGTTAGTTACCGAGACTGCGTCAAGTAGGCCGCTCTGCGCAGGCCTCGCTTTCAGGCCAATCCTGCCACAAGCATATGACGCGCCGATACTCATGTACGTTAGATGCCACCCGCTGCGACAAAGAAGCATTGTAGTCCGAACGGCCTCGAAGTTGCGAAACCAGCCCGAACTTGCTCGTCGAATTATATAACGCGCGACTCGGACTTGCGGTTGCGCGCTTTTTGCTGCGTGTACGACTGATTAGACGGGGTAACCATAAAAATGTCTTGTTACCTCTTCGATGAGGATACATCTAACGCAGCGCTGCTCAAAGCCAAGGCCATCTGCAGTGCTGGTTGCCCGTAGCGCACAACAGCGGCTCCCTGTTTGATTTTTCATGCATTTTGACTTGACGATTTCGCCTGAGAGGCTAAAATGGAATGTAGACTAAGTTGGTCAAGATTCGCTTGCAGGGCAAAACGGGTCACGAAAGCTCAGGAAAACGATGTTTCGGCTAAACAAACTTAACCGAGTGCAATACGGCTCCCGGATGTTGCGATTTGGAACCGTCGTGCACCGTCCGCTACAACTCGGGCGTTATCGGGAAGGCCTTGCAGCACGCGCTGGAGAGCATCCGGCTCTCCGACCTGACGAAACCAATGCACGAGTCGTCCACGGGAAGCGGCCGTACCGTATCCATCACTTTTGGCTCAGGAGAAAACAATGAGCACGACCAACACCACCATTCAAGACCTTACCAACCAAGAATATAAGTGGGGTTTTGTAACCTCGGTTGAAGAGGACAAAATCCCAAAAGGTCTGAATGAAGACGTTGTCCGGCTGATCTCTGCAAAAAAGGGCGAGCCGGAGTTCATGCTGGACTGGCGCTTGAAGGCCTATCGCTACTGGGATTCGCTGGAGAAGTCGCATGCCGAACCGAAGTGGGCAAATGTGAAGTTCGGCCCCATCGACTACCAGAACATGGTTTATTACTCAGCGCCCAAGAAGAAGCTCAGCTTAAAAAGCTTGGAAGAGGTTGACCCCGAGGTCCTGCGAACCTACGAGAAGCTGGGAATTCCTCTGCTCGAACAGCAAAAGCTTGCGGGCGTGGCGGTGGACGCTGTCTTCGATAGCGTCTCGGTGGCCACGACGTTCAAGGAAAAACTGGCGGAAGCCGGAGTAATCTTCTGCTCGTTCTCCGAAGCCGTGCTGAATCACCCCGAATTAGTGAAGAAATATCTGGGCTCGGTTGTGCCCTACACGGATAACTTTTTCGCGTCGCTGAACTCGGCGGTCTTCAGCGACGGTTCCTTTGTATACGTGCCCAAGGGGGTGCGCTGCCCGATGGAGCTTTCCACCTACTTCCGCATCAATGCCGCGGAAACAGGGCAATTCGAGCGCACGCTGATCATTGCCGACGAAGGCGCTTACGTCAGTTATCTCGAAGGATGCACGGCGCCGATTCGTGATGAAAACCAGTTGCATGCCGCGGTGGTCGAGTTGGTGGCGCTCGAGAACGCCACGATCAAGTACTCCACGGTTCAGAACTGGTATCCGGGGGATAAAGAAGGCCGCGGCGGAATCTACAACTTCGTGACCAAGCGCGGCAAGTGCGCGGGGCGAAATTCGAAAATCTCCTGGACGCAAGTGGAGACTGGCTCCGCGATCACATGGAAATATCCCAGCTGCATTCTGGTGGGCGACAACTCGGTGGGCGAATTCTACTCGGTCGCGCTGACCAATAATTATCAGCAAGCCGACACGGGAACGAAGATGATCCACATTGGCAAGAACACCACCAGCACGGTGGTCTCCAAAGGCATTTCTGCGGGCCACGGCCAGAACACCTATCGGGGCATGATCAAGATTCAAAAAGGCGCCGCGGGAGCGCGCAACTACACTCAGTGCGATTCGCTGCTGATCGGCGATAAGTGCGGCGCGCACACGTTCCCTTACATCGAAGTGCAGAACTCCAGCGCGCGCATGGAGCATGAGGCGTCCACTTCGAAAATCGGCGAGGATCAGATCTTCTATTCGCGGCAGCGCGGGCTCAGCAGCGAGGAAGCTGTCTCCATGATCATCAATGGCTTCTGCCGGCAGGTGTTCTGCGAATTGCCGATGGAGTTTGCCGTAGAAGCGCAGAAATTGCTGAGCATCAGCCTGGAAGGAAGCGTGGGATAAAAACGAACATGAGCATACTGGAAGTCAAAGACCTGTACGCAAACATACACAATCACGAAATCCTCAAAGGAGTGAATTTAACTATTAACCCCGGCGAGGTGCACTCCATCATGGGTCCGAACGGCTCGGGCAAGAGCACGCTCGCGCAAGTGCTGGCGCGGCGCGAAACCTACGAGGTTACCCGGGGCCAGGTGTTGCTCAATGGCAAGGACCTGCTGGCCATGAAGCCGGAAGAGGCCGCCTGTGAAGGATTGTTCATGGCGTTTCAATATCCGGTGGAAATTCCGGGGATCAGCAACGCCTATTTCCTGCGGGCGGCGGTGAACGCCATCCGCAAGTACCGCGGAGAAGAAGAGCTCGATGCCATGGATTTCCTGCCGCTTCTGAAAGAGAAAATGCGGCTGCTGGAGATGGACGAGCGCTTCCTGAACCGGCCAGTCAACGAAGGCTTTTCGGGAGGCGAGAAGAAACGGAATGAAATCGTGCAGATGGCGGTGCTGGAGCCCCGCATGGCGATTTTGGACGAGACTGATTCC
>QHYQ01000385.1 GCA_003224175.1 Acidobacteriota bacterium | reverse complement strand
TGCCGCAGAATCCGGTGTTCCCAGGAATTTGCGGGAGCTTCAAAACCCTGCAGCTGGCGCAAAATTTCCAGCACGCCGCGGTCTCCGGTGAGCTGCGTGCCGGGAGCGGCGTGTTGCCAGCGCAAAAGCCAGCGCATAAATTGCGCGGGCGTGACCGGCTGCACCTGCTTGCGCAGTTCTCCGACGGTGAGCCGGTGGATGCGCGCGAGCAAGCGGCGCTCGCACCATTCCGTCTGCTCTCCTGCGGCGCTGGTGAACTGGCCGCGAAGTATGGAACCGCCAGCTTCGAGATGCAGCAGGGATTTGTCAATTTCTCGAAGCGGAACGCCGAGAACTTCGCCCAGTTCGGCGGCGGTCGTTGGGCCGGCATGTGACATCCAGCCCGTGATCATAGCCAGCACGGCGTCTTCTTGCGACAGCGCGGCGCCGCCGATTTCGGGCAGGGAATCGGAGAAGGAGGCAGCACCGAAAATTTGCCTGAATGTGGCCGCTCTTTCGGCACACACCCAATACGTGCGCCCTTCTCGTTCGGCGCGCGCCGCGCGATTCTGCCGGATCAATTCAGTGAAATGCGGTCGCCATTGAGGAAGCGATTTCGCCAGTCTTTCTTGCAGAGCGCGCAACGCGCGCAAAGCTGTGCCCGGCGAAGAGACCGCCTGCCCCGGCTCTGGCAGAGCCACGAACGTGACCAGAGCGTCGTGCAGCTCATCGGCATCGCGTACATCCGGCCAGGCATCACGCCGCACCTGATCGATGGCCGCTGGATCGAGCCGGCCCAATTCAGACGCGAGCGATTCTGGCAAAGCGCGGCGCATATTCACGGCGCGCGCCCGACGTTCCTCGAGCGGCGCATCGTCGAGATAGGCATAGGGATTGGCGTTCAGAATTTCGTGCGAAAAGGGCGAGGGCACGGGCGTATCCACCGCCAGGCACTTGATGCGGCCTTCGACGAGGTCGCTCAAAACGCGCTTCAAGCCGTCGACATCCAGTGCTTCGGTAAGCACATCCTTCATCGTTTCGCGCACCAGCGGATGATCGGGAATGGCGATGTCGCCGACAATATTTTCCTGGCAGGCCAGCGCTTGCGGAAAAACCGCCGCCAGCAAATCCTCGGCGCGCATGCGCTGGATCTGGGGAGCAATTTTTTTGCCTCCCTGGAAACGCAGCAGCGCTAGAGCGCGTCCCGCGGCCCAGCGCCAGCGCACCGTGAACAGCGGCGCGGCGAGCACAGCCTGTTCCAAAATCTCTTGCACGGACGCGGGAAGCAAATAGCGGAAAACATCCGCGAGAGGGAAGCTATGCTGTTCGCCCAGCGAAATATTCAGGCCATTGTCGGTCGCGGCAGCCTGCAGCTCAAAATTGAACGAACGGCAGAACTTTTTTCGCAGCGCCAAGCCCCAGGCTTTATTGATGCGCGCACCGAAGGGAGCGTGAATCACGAGCTGCATGCCGCCGCCTTCGTCGAAGAAGCGTTCGGCAATGATCAGCTCTTGCGAAGGCACCGCTCCGAGGACTGCGATTCCGGCCAAAACGTACTTGATGACTTGCTCGGCGCCCGCATCATCCACACTGCATTCCTTCTTGAGCCACTCTCTGGCGGCCGCGGAAGCACCCTCCGCCCCATTTCCGTTTTGCACGGCCATACGCGCGGCGACTTCTTGGCGCAGCCGCGAGACCTGCTCGGAAAGCTCCGCCGTGCGCGCCGGCGCCTCGCCGCGCCAGAAGGGAACGCTGGGCGGCGCGCCTTGCGCGTCTTCGACGAGCACGCGGCCGGCCTGAATGCGGCGGATGCGCCACGAGGAATTGCCCAGCAACATGATGTCGCCCGCCAGGCTCTCGACGGCGAAATCTTCGTCAACGGTTCCGACCGGAGTGTCGTCGGGCGCGGCCACAACGCTGTAGAGCGCATTCTCGGGGATAGCGCCGCCGCTGGTGATCGCGGCGAGCCGGCTTCCGCGGCGGCCCTTGAGGCGGTGGTTCACACGATCGCGAAAAAGATAGGCGCTGTAACGGCCGCGCCGCGCGGCGATGCCTTCCGACAGCATTTCCGCGATGGCATCAAAATCGGCGCGGGACAGATCGCGATAGGGATAGGCGCGGCGAATCAATTGGTAGAGATCGTCCTCGCGCCATTCTTCCGCGGCACAGGCGGCCACAATCTGCTGCGCCAGCACGTCCAGGGGGTTCGCGGGAATCTCCAGGCGGTCCAGCTCGCCCGCACTGGCGCTGCGCACGACGGCCGCGCATTCCACGAGTTCATCGAGCGAGGTGGCGAAGATGCGGCCCTTGGGAATCGCGCCGCGCCAGTGGCCTGCACGGCCGATGCGCTGCAGCGCCACGGCAATCGCACGGGGCGAGCCAATCTGGCAAACCAGATCCACGTAGCCGATGTCTATGCCGAGTTCGAGCGATGCGGTGGCCACGAGCACGCGCACTTCGCCCGCTTTCAGTTTGCGTTCCGCGGTGAGACGCAGTTTGCGCGAAAGGCTACCGTGATGCGCCGCCACGGCCTCCTTCCCCAGCCGCTCAGCCAAGTGGTGCGCCACACGCTCGGAGAGCCGCCGCGTATTGACGAACACCAGCGTCGAGCGATGCTGCAAAACGAGCGTGGCGATGCGGTCATAAATCTCGCCCCACATTTCGTTGGAGGCGACCGGCCCAAGCTCGCTGAGGGGCACTTCGACGGCGACGTCCATGCGCCGCCCGTGGCCGGTATCCACGATCACGGGCGCCGGCCGGTCATTCCCGGCGAGAAACTGCGCGATCAACTCGATGGGCTTCTGCGTGGCGGAAAGGCCGATGCGAACCGGAGGTCGTGGGAGTAAGGCTTCGAGCCGCTCCAGCGAAAGCGCCAGATGGGCACCGCGCTTGTCGTCGGCCACGGCGTGGATTTCATCCACGATAATCGTTTCGATGTTGCGCAGGATGGCGCGGCTTCGCTCGGCCGTGAGCAGGATGTAGAGCGATTCGGGCGTGGTGACGAGAATATGCGGCGGCCGCACCAGCATATTCCGCCGTTCGTGCATCAAGGTGTCGCCGGTGCGCACACCCACGCGAATTTCGGGCATCAGCAAGCCGCGCTCGGCAGCTTTGCAAAGAATTTCGCCCAGCGGGACTTCGAGATTTTTTTGGATATCGTTGCCCAGCGCCTTCAGCGGAGAGACGTACAAAACTTCGGTCGCGTCTTGCAGTGCACCGGTAAGCGCTTTGCGGACCAGCCGGTCTATGCAGGCGAGAAAGGCGGCCAAAGTCTTGCCGGAGCCGGTGGGCGCGGAAATTACCGTGGTTCGCCGGGCGAGGATGTGCGGCCAGCCGAGTTCCTGCGGTTCGGTGGGCGAAGCGAAGCGCTCCAGGAACCATTCGCGCACGATGGGGTGAGCCCAATCGAGCGCCCCAGGAGCAGCGCCAGGGGCAGGAAGGTTCGCGGGAGGATCGGCGGCGGCCATTTGGTAATTGTAGCGCGGCGGCGAAGAAAGTGCGAAGGGCATAGAAAGGACCCGATGGAACGGCGCGGCCTGGTTCGCGTAAGCTTAGAGCTCGATGAAACTGCGCAAATCACCGCAAGCATTGGTCGCCACATTCGACGAGGTTATGCCCGGGCCGCCGGCGACAAAGCGCAAGATGTTCGGCTTTCCAGCCGGCTTCGTAAACGGAAACATGTTCACGGAAACATGTTCATGGGATTATTTGAAGACCACATGATCTTGCGCCTGCCGGCGGAGTTAAAAGAAGAGCTGATTCAACGGCATGGGGCCAAGCCTTTCGCGCCTATGCCGGGGCGCGTTTCGAAGGAGTATGTCGCGCTGCCGGAGTCGATGATTCGCGACAGCCAACGCTTGTCTTCGTGGGTGGCCAAGGCCCTTGTTTATGGCGAGTCGCTCCAGCCCAAAACGAAAAGCAAGGCCAAGAAAAAGAAATAATTTTCGATTGCCCCTCCTTCAGGTGGCCAGATTCGCGGGATTGCTTTTAGGCCGGTTGGACGCAGCCAACAGCTGCTCCGCGTACAGAGCGCCCTCCGGCGTGTCTTCGTGCTTGAAGTAAGTAAAAACGTCACCTGCTTGCGCCAACTGCAGAGCCTGGTTCGCCAGCTCAGTGCGCTGCTTTGCGGAATAACTCTGTTTGCGCAGCCGGAAATAAGTGAAGTCGGCAGTCTGAACGTTGGGGGTTTCCAGTTTTTCGCTCTCCGCCTGGCATAAAGCTGCGTTCGCCTCCCGCAAGGCATCGAAAACTTCGCCTCTGAACCAAGACTCATGCCGAAACTCGAAGGCAACACGCGTTTCGCGTGGCAATTGCGCCAGAAAATTCTTGAGGCGCGGCAGATCGCAGCGCAAGAACGGCGGCAATTGAAACAGCACCGGGCCCAGCTTGCCGGCGCCGTGCAGAGGGCCGAGGGCCGCGAGAAAGCGCGAGGTCCACTCCTCGGAATCTTTCAGCCGCTTGACGTGTGTGATGTTCTGATGCGCCTTTACGGCAAATTTGAAGCCCGAAGGCGTGGAAGCGATCCAGCCCGCCAGCAATTTTTCCGTAGGGAATCGGCGAAATGTGTAGTT
>QHYQ01000384.1 GCA_003224175.1 Acidobacteriota bacterium | reverse complement strand
CGCTGCAGCAAGGGAAGCGTTTCGCCCGCCCATTGCAGCTCGATGGAAATTTGATGAGCGTCCGTTGAGCTTACCGGCCCGTCTGATACACGTCTACCGTCCAGGTCATCACGATCATAGGCCATGCGGATCGCTTCCGAGAGCCCTTCGCGCAGAAAGAAGACTCCCCGGATTGTGTCCGGCATCTTGTGGAAGACGAATTCCGCGTGTGCTGGGGGAGACGGTTCCAGCTGCTTGAGCTCCGAAAGAAATTCGTTGGAGAGCTGGGAGGTCCGGCGCCAGGCTTCCAGATTATGAAGGACGCCAAGCGTCAGCAACAGCGCCAGAGCGCCCACGGTGGCTCTCCGAATTCGGGGAGCGCTCAGAGCCGCAAGTAATAAGGCAATAAGGAGAGCGAGTCCAATAGAGCCCATGTGGAGGACGCGAGAGTTGGGTAATCCTGCACCAATCAGAAGCAGCGGATGGGCGGGAGCAATCGTGAGGGCAATCCAGCCGGCGCAGAAGGCAATTCGTTTCCATCCCACGGCACCGGCACTTGCGCCCAAGGCCAATACCAGCAGAACCGCTGCGGTGAGCGAGGCCACGACACTGATTGGAAGCGCAGGCGGCTGAAGCCAGTTGTAGCCGAGCAGCAACTGCGCAGGGCCACGTATGAACACACCTTCGAATGTCTTGAAGCCGATCTGCAAAGTAGCAGGCTGGCCTCGCGAATCGGAGTATCCTCCTATTCCACCCAGCAGAATCCATCGATAGCAGAAAAGAACAGCTGCCAAAGAGACGAATCCTAACAGCGGCCGAAAGCGGCGCCTGGGTATCAGCAGGTACTCCGCCAAGAGCAGCAGCAGAGGAAGGACGTAGGCGTTCTCTTTCGAAAGTGCAGCGAGAAGGAAAAACACCAGCGCGGCAATATACGCACCGCTGCCTCCCTTGTTCCTGAACCTTAAGTAGAAAACTACAGCCCAAACCGTGAAGCAGGCACTCAGAAGGTCAAACCGCGATACCATCCACGCCAGTGCTTCTGCGTGAACGGGCAAGACGGCAAAAATGAGCGAGGACGTTGCCGCAATCTGGCTTCCGAAGCCGAGTTCCTCGCATAGGAAAAAGAGACCGGCAATGGTCAGCAGATGTATGAGCAGGTTCGTCGCGTGATATCCCGCCGCCCAGTGGTGCCACAGATGATAATCTAGGAAAATCATCGCGAACCCAACTGGGCGGAAAAAGATTCCCGCCTGTTGCCCGCCCAGGAACTTCCACAATTGCGTGAATCCTGTGCTCCGCGCCGCCGAAATGAAAACAAAATCGTCACTGATAAAGCCAAGCCAAAGGACCGACAGCCACGCCGCGGCGCCCAGCGCCAAAGCGAACAGCAATCCCCGACGGCCCCGGTCCCGATCAGCCTGTTCCCAGCGGTCGCGAGAGTCTGTCTTCGCCTGGCGTAAGATCACGAGCAGGTAGAACAAGACGGCAATCACCTGCATGATGTTCAGCCGGGCCCTTGCTGTGCGCGTCGGCAAGAGAAGAAACGTAGCGATCGCCACCGCCCATACGGCGGCAACGACCACAAATGTTTTTGGATGCGGCTGCGACTCCGAGTTGCTTGATAAAAGGCTACTTCGGTGGGAGTTCACTATTTCACATTACGCCTTAAGACGCCGCGATTATATCGCCGGCACGATCGCGATTGAAGTTGCTCGAGTGATGGTTTGAGTCGACGCAGTGGCAGCGTCAACTCTACACCGTTCCATTCATTTACATCTGTAGGTAAAACATTCTCGGAAACTATCATTTGGATTTGCACCGCTTCAGTTTGATACTAGGCTTTGGCTCAAAAAAGGTGCTCTATTGCCAGACGGACCATAGGCCGAAACGGAGGAAGAATGACGACTCCTGAAAACATCGTAATCGTTGGCGGCTGTGGCCATGTGGGTCTGCCTCTGGGTATCGTCCTGGCGTCTCGTGGGGCAGCAGAGGTTACCTTACTCGATATCGATGCAAGCAAAGTGGCGGCGGTTAGTCATGGCCACATTCCATTCATGGAAGCTGGAGCAGAGGCGCTCCTGCAGAAGGTTATAGGTGAAAGATTGCGGGCTACCGTTGACCCAACCTGCCTCGCTCGCGCTGATGTCGTAATCACGGTGGTTGGGACCCCAGTGGATGAACATCTGAACCCGACAGTTACAGAACTTTATAGGAACATTGACACTCTATTGGAACAGATGGGCAACGATGTGCTGTTTGTCCTGCGCAGCACTGTCTTCCCGGGCGTCACGAAGCTTGTTTACGATCGGATTCGGACCCGAGCCCGCCAGATCCATCTGGCGTTTTGCCCGGAAAGAATTGCAGAGGGGAAAGCGTTGGAGGAACTCGTCACGCTCCCCCAGATCGTGGCAGCATTTGAACCCGAAGCGCAGAAGCGAGCCCGCGAGCTTTTCCTTCGGATAACACCGAGCATCATTGAGCTGACGCCGCTCGAGGCTGAACTTGCAAAGTTGTTTACAAATAGCTGGCGTTATCTGAATTTCGCGGTTTCAAACCAGTTCTACATGCTCGCGCAGGCCAGTGGCCTGGATTTTTATCGCATCCATGATGCCGTGATTCGGGAATATCCACGGATGCGGAGCTTCGCACGAGCAGGTTTTGCCGCGGGGCCGTGCCTTTTGAAGGACACGCTCCAGCTCGCCGCATTTTCGGGTAATCAGTTCTTTATGGGTCACGCTGCGATGTTAATCAACGAGGGCTTGCCTAATTTCATCCTGAGCCAGCTCAAGAGTAAGAACCTCTCAGAGAAAACGGTCGCCATACTCGGCATGGCATTCAAAGCCGACTCGGACGACAGCCGCGATAGCCTGTCCTACAAACTCAAGAAGCTGTTGCAAGTAGAGGCACGGGAAGTTCTCTGCGCTGATCCTTATGTCAAAGACCCTTCCTTGATTCCTGCGGAACAAGCCGTACGGCGGTCGGACATTATTGTGCTCGGTGCGCCGCACTCGGCTTATCGTGATCTCGAAATTCCCCTCGAAAAAATCGTCGTCGATGTCTGGGGGTTTTGGAACGTGCGAGAGCAGAAGACTCTGGAAGCAGTCCAGGCCGGCAAAGTAGGATAGCGCATGAGAATCCTAGTCTCAGGAGCTGCCGGCTTTATTTGTGGTTATCTGATTGAGGAACTCCTTCGGGCGAATTACGAAGTCATTGGACTAGACAACTACGCGAAATACGGTCCGCTGAAGAAATCCTACGACGATGACCCACGGTATAAATTCATCCAGGGCGATGCAAAAAACGGCCAGCTCCTAAAGGACCTGCTGGAAGAATGCGATCATTTCGTAGCCGCGGCAGCGATGATCGGTGGCATCTCGTATTTTCACGAGTTCGCTTACGACCTCCTGGCCGAAAACGAGCGCATCACGGCGGCCGCTTTTGATGCGGCCATTTACGCACACAGCCATCACCGATTGCAGAAAATAACGGTCATGTCGTCAAGCATGGTTTTTGAGAACACCACCGAGTTCCCGACTCCGGAAGGTGCTGAGCGCCGCAGTCCGCCTCCGGGTTCGACATATGGTTTTCAAAAATTGGCGACGGAATATTTCGCGCAAGGAGCTTGGGAACAGTACCACCTACCTTACACGATCGTGCGACCTTTCAACTGCGTCGGGATCGGGGAAAAACGAGCTTTGCGAGATCGAGATATCGCCAGCGGCAATGTCAAGCTCGCTATGTCCCACGTCGTGCCAGATCTCGTACAAAAAGTGCTCAAAGGGCAGGATCCGCTTCATATCCTGGGTTCAGGCAATCAGCTCCGGCACTACACCTACGGCGGAGACTTGGCGAAAGGGATCCGGCTATGCGTGGAGCACCCAGCCGCGTTGAACCAGGATTTCAACCTCTCCACACCGGTGCGGACCACCGTGCTCGAACTGGCGGAGATGATCTGGCGGAAAATCTACGGTGATCAAAAGCCCTTCCGATATGTGAGCGACCCGCCCTACGAGTACGATGTCCAAGAACGATCGCCAAAAACGGAGAAGGCAGCAACGCTCTTGGGCTTCCGCGCGACCACGTCGCTGAGCGAAATTCTCGACGAAGTCATCCCCTGGATCGCGGAGCAGATCGAAGTCGGCCAAATTTGAATGGATCGTGCTCGAAGTGCAATGCCGCAAAGCGCAGGAGATCGAAATGATTCGCTGCATCCACTGACCATCATCGTTCCCGTTTACAACGAAGGCGCCAATTTTCCTGCTCTATGGGAGAGCATTTGCTCTGCGATTCGGTCTCCATTCACGGCTCTCGTCGTCTATGACTTCGATGAAGACGACACCGTACCCCCCGTACAAGCAATTATCAATAAGGGTGAACGCAGAATTCGCTTGGTTCCGAACAACGTTCGAAAGGGAGTAGTGGGAGCCATTGTGACCGGATTCAATCAGGTTGCACGTGGCCCTGTTCTGGTCGTAATGGCAGATCTTT
>QHYQ01000383.1 GCA_003224175.1 Acidobacteriota bacterium | reverse complement strand
GTATGACGCTCTACGCGGGCTGTTGCTGAGTCGGGGAAAAGCAGCTGGTCGCTGAGTCGTCCCTACCGCAACGCCCATCAGCAGATCGTGAGCTGTCGGCACCATTTGGCGCTGGTCAACGTGTGGGAACGGGGCTGTCCGTGCCCCGATGGAATCCTACGGGACATAACGAATACGCCAGCCGGTCAGCGCTTGGTGGGCCATGCCATCGACCTTTTGCAAGCCCCTCGAAAAGGGACTTTCCAGAGCTGTTGCCCGCGGCACAAAAACGACTCCGTCCCCGGCCTCACCAACTGACCTTGTTTTTTTTTCGCTCCTGGACCGCTCCATGAGGTTACTGTACTTCACTGCCCATCAGATTTGGCCCATCAATACCGGTGCCCGACTGCGCGACTATCAGTTGGCACGGCAGTTGGCCGCGCGCTTCTCAGTCACGTTTGTCGAAATGCGCCATGCCGGAGAAGAGCACACTATGCCCCCAGACGGTTCTGGCTTGACGAGTGTCGTCACCCTGGATAAGGGCCGTACCTACTCTGCATTCAAAATCCTGCGTGGCCTGGCAGGCCCTACACCGCTGACCGTGTTGAATTGTTGGTCGCTCCGATTGGCTTCAGAATTGGCGGATGTCCTACAGTCCCGCCAGTTCGACACAGTGCAGATCGAGGGGATGCAGCTCATGAAGTATCTGCCGGTCATCCGGAAAGCGCCGGGATGCCCAGCTACGGTTGTCGACTGGCACAATATTGAATCCGAACTGATGTGGCGTTATGCCAAAACCGCTGGCAACCCGCTCAAGAGAGTGGCGGCCTGGCGGATGGCGAAACTGATCGAGCGCGCCGAAAACCGCCTGCTCGATACGTGCGACACGCACATAGTTACGAGCGAACGTGAGCGGCAAAAGCTGCTTGCACGGCACCCGGGCGCGAACATCCAGGTCATACCGAACGGCGTCGACGCCGGCTATTATTCACCGAAGCAGATCGCCGAAGCCTGCCGCCGGACCGGCCAATGTGACTCAAGACGAACCATTCTGTTTGTCGGCTCTATGGACTATCACGCCAACATCGACGCAGTGACCTGGTTTTCGCGGGCGGTATGGCCGGAGATAGCCCGCAATCATCCTGACGTCAAATTTACAATCGTAGGCCGCGATCCGGCGCCCGAGGTCCGCGCCTTGGCCTCGGATCGAATCGATGTAATAGGCACTGTTGACGATGTTCGTCCTTTCTATGCTTCTGCCGTAGCGGTAGTCGTGCCGCTTCGGTCTGGCAGCGGTACGCGGCTGAAGATTCTGGAGGCAATGGCCGCTGGGGTCGCGGTGGTGTCCACACGCCTGGGGGCCGAAGGAATAGACGCTGAGAACGATGTCCACCTGTTGTTGGCTGACGGCGGCCCGGAAATCGCGGCGGCGGTTGGGCGCGTCGTCTCATCGGCCGAAACGCGGGCTCGGCTCTCCGCCGCTGCGCGGGCCTTCGTCGTCAGCCGCTACGACTGGACCGTTGTCAGCGAGCAGCTCTGCCGGATCCACTGCGACCTCGTGCGTCCGCGGCAACTCAGCTCTTTCCCCAAGGGGCTATGAGCCGTGCACACCATTCGCGTTCTGGCGATGGTCGAGGCCCACTCCATTAGCGGATCGGCGAAAGCCGTTCTGGAATTCGCCAAGGAAGCAATCCGCGGGCAGACAGCTCTGCCACGAGTGGACCTTTCCATCATGACCTTCAGTCGGGGTCCAGCTGAAAATAGCCTCACCGCAGCGATCCGAAATACCGGCGTGCCACTTGATATCGTCTCCGAGCGCGGCCGGTTCGACACGGGCGTCATCCCGCAATTGCGCGCGCTCGTAGAAAACCGCCCTACAGACCTCGTCTGGTCTAACAGCGTAAAATCGCATTTTTTGGTTCGATGGTCAGGCCTGAACCGGTCGCGCGGCTGGGTCGCATTTCACCACGGATATACAACGACCGACATGAAGATGCGGATTTACAATCGACTGGACGGGTGGTCGCTGAAGGCCGCAGATGCAGTTCTGACAAGCTCCTGCGCATTCGTCAAAGAACTCGAACGAAAGAGTGTCCACTCCAGCCGCATCCACGTTCAGCACATGCCGATTCGTCCGTTCGCGCCGGTTCCGGAGGAACGGATATCCGCACTACGCCGCCAACTCGGGCTGGATAGTCGAACAAGAGTACTGTTGAGCGTCGGACGCCTTTCGCGCGAAAAGGGACACGCAGACCTTATCCGGGCATTTCCAGGAGTGCGCGAACTGCTAGGCTCCGTTCCAGTGCGGCTAGTGTTGGTCGGAGAAGGCCCAGAGCGGTCCAGAATCGAGGAGCTCTGCCGCAGCCTGCGCCTGACCAATGCCGTGACTCTGGCCGGGCAGCAGGACGACCCCAACCCCTATTACGCGATTGCCGACGTATTTGCATTACCCTCTCACAGCGAGGGATCCCCCAATGTCCTTCTCGAAGCCATGGCCGCCGGTATCCCGGTGGTGGCAACAGCGGTTGGCGGGGTTCCAGAACTTGCCTCTAACGGAAGGGATGCTCTGCTGGTGAGCAAGCATGACACGGCTGGTTTGGCTTCCGCGGTCGCCCAACTCCTCCTGGATCAGGCGCTCAGCGACCGTCTGGTGTCATCGGCCCGCCAGATTGTCTTGCGGAAAACCCCGGAAGCTTATTTCCAATCGATCGTTTCCGTTTTCAATGGCGCCTTGCGACGATGATCGCTGGGGATCGACTACGACCTGCAAATTGGAGGAGCCAGCACAATCCCTACAAATCCAATCCCAATTCTCCTAACAGTGAGGGAGCTTCACCACGGTGGGATCGAGCGGGACGTGACGAAGATTGCGATTCAGCTCGATCGTTCGCGATTTGAGCCGCACGTCGCCAGCTACCATGCCGAAGGGATGAGATTCGAGGAGCTCAGCCGTGCGGGTGTTCCTGTCCTTCATCTGCATGTATCTTCTCTGAAGTCGCCAACTGCTCTCTGCGCGGCGATGCGGATGTGGCGGTATATCCGGGAGCATGCGATTCGCCTCGTACATGCCTGGGATCCGAGCGAGCCCACTCCGGTCGCGGATGCTTCGCTTCTTATTGGAGCGGTCTGCGTGCTGCGCCCGGAAAAGGCTCTCGATTTGTTGCAGGAATCGTTTGCCCGCATCCGGCATCTACAGCCTGGCATGAAGTTGCTCATTGTGGGAAGCGGACCGGAACTTCCGCGATTGCAGATCAACGGCCAACGCCTGGGAATCCAAAACGATTGCGTGTTCGAGCCCGCCACGCCGTGTGTACCTCAATATCTCCGCGCTCTCGATATTTTTGTGCTGTGTTCTCGTTCGGAGGCCTTTTCCAATACACTGCTCGAAGCAATGGCTTGCGGCTGCTGCGCGGTCGGATCGCAAGTCGGGGGCACTCCGGAGCTGATCGGAAACGATGAACGCGGTCTGCTCTTCCGACCGGGCGATGCCGGCGATCTCGCCGAAAAGTTGACTACTCTCATCGGCAACGAACGACTCCGACGTGAATTTGGAACTCGTGCTGCGGACTTTGCGAAAACAAGACTCAGTATCGAAATCGCAGCCGGGCGCATGGCGGAGATCTACGAAATGATGCTGCGGCGGAAAACAGCGTGGCTAAATCATTGAATATACCAATACCTCTGGTTATCGTGGCAGGCGCCCGGCCCAATTTCATGAAGGTCGCGCCCCTGATGGACGTTCTTTCGCGCGATCCGGATTTTGCCCCTATCCTGGTTCACACCGGCCAGCACTATGACCACAACATGTCGGGCCAGTTCTTTCAAGATCTCGGCCTGCCCGAGGCTCATTATTATCTCGAGGCCGGCTCTGGCAGTCATGCTCAACAAACGGCGGAGGTGATGAAGCGGATTGAGCCGGTGCTGCTCGAACAGAACCCGGCGGCGATCCTCGTGGTCGGCGACGTGAACTCTACCATGGCCGGAGCCTTAGTAGCGGCGAAACTCGGGATCAAGGTAATTCACATTGAGGCCGGGCTGCGCAGCTTCGACCGCACCATGCCGGAAGAGATCAACCGCATCGTGACAGATTCTGTTTCCGATCTCTTCCTGGTTACCGAGGAAAGCGGCCGAGTCAATCTCCTGCGCGAAGGAATTGCGCCGGAGCGCATTCATTTCACCGGCAACCTGATGATTGATTCGCTGCGGCGCAATCTCGAACAAGCGCTGCAATCAGACATCCGTGGGCGTCTCGGAATCGGCCATGGTCGTTTTGGATTGGTCACCATGCACCGGCCGGCCAACGTTGATAACGACCGGCAGTTCGCCGAGATTCTAGAGGCCCTTTCTGTGATCTCGAGCCATATCCCGCTGTATTGGCCAATGCATCCCAGAATCCTCGCCCGCACTGGAAAGGGCGCAATTCCACTTTCCGGCCAGATCCATATCGTGGAGCCCCTGGGCTATTTCGACTTCCTCTGCCTGCAGGCAAATAGCGCCATGGTGCTGACCGATTCCGGCGGAATTCAGGAAGAGACCACCGTGCTTGGGGTTCCCTGCCTGACCCTGCGCGACAACACTGAGCGGCCGGCCACGATCGAGTACGGTACCAACCGGCTGGCCGGAACGCGCAAAGAGACCATTCTCGAAGCCTGGAACCAGAGCCTTGCTCATCCCAGAAAAGGGCAGATTCCGCCGTTGTGGGATGGAAAAGCAACCCTGCGGTGTCATGCCGCGTTGCGGAAATTCCTCTTGTGCCAAAGCACCGTTGAGTTACAGACCCAATGACCGGGCACCTAGTGCTGATCCTCGCCTACCACTTTCCGCCGGCGAACGCGATAGGCGGGGCGCGGCCCTTCCGCTTCTCGAAATACCTCTCCAGGCTGGGCTACACCTGCCACGTTCTTACCGCTGCTGACCAAGCTGGCCGCGACGACTCGAATACGGAGTACGTGCCGGATCCTTTCGTCACAAATCCACGACGCGGCCTCGGATGGCAGCTCGAACGAGTGGCCCAGAAAGCATTATTGCCAGGCGATCTGAACATTAGATGGTCCTACCACGCTTCCCGGGCCGCCCGCGCACACATCCGAGCGCAGCTCGGTGCTCGCGTTACGATTTTCTCGACATTTCCGCCCCTCGGGCCGCATCTTGCCGCCTGGCAACTGGCTAGGAGCGAACGCGTGCCTTGGATTGCCGACTTTCGCGATCCCCTTGCGGATTTGTGGATAGACCAGGACATCTGGTCTTACCAGAAACAAGCGTATCAATGGTTGGAACGTGCCCTGGTGCGAAGGGCGGATGCGGTGATTGTCAATACCGACGCAGCTAGGGTTAGATGGCAGGAGAAGTTCCCCTCCCTCAACGACAGAATCCACTTGATTTGGAACGGATTCGATCCGGAGGAGCGCATCCAGCCGCTTCCGGTTCCACCGCGAGATTACAAGCTACTGAGCCATATCGGCGAGTTATATAGCGGACGCAACGTGGCACCGATTCTCGAATCACTCGCGCGCTTGATTGCAGCGGGGCGGCTCGCCGCCGAGAATGTACGTGTGCGCTTGATTGGTCCGGTTCAACCCGATTCCATCCCTGGTCCGGAGTTCATTCATCGGGCGAAGACTGAGGGCTGGCTGGACCTCGTGACCGAGCAGATACCCCAGTCGGAAGCACGCCAAATCGCGCAGACCTCCGACGGCCTATTGCTGTTGCAGCCACAATCCGCTGTTCAGGTTCCCGGGAAGCTCTTCGAATATCTGAAGATCGGGCGGCCGATCCTTGCGTTTGTTCAGCCGAATTCTCCTGCCGAGCGGCTCCTTGAGCGAAGCGACGTACCTTATCGGTGCGTGTACCCCGGCAACACTCCCGAGGCGATTGACGACGCCGTGGCCGGCTTTTTCGATCTTCCGTCCAAGGCGGTAAATCCCAGCCCGTGGTTTGAAGAGCACTTCAATGCGGAACGGCAAACGCAAGTGCTCGATACTATCATCCGCTCTGTGCACAGCGGGCAGCCTCGTCGCGCGCTCACCTCCCCGATTCCACACAAGGGTCTTCAGACTACCAGGACAGGAGATTCGACGGACGCCGGTGATCGCTTCCGAACAAACGCGGGAAGGCAGTAGTTTGCCCGAACCTCCGAGAACTATCGCTTCGCGCGCGCCACGACATTCCCCGTCGGCCCTGCGCAAATGTGCTCTCGGGCGGGGGGGCGGGATTTATCTGCGCACGTCCTACGCCGGGTACGAATCGACGGCATCGAAGGCTTCGCTCAGTTACGTCACCGACGTTCACCGCTTGGCGGAATGACGATTGAGACAGTCAAATCTACCATGAGCAATGCACCTACCGGAGACCGCGCCTCAGGCTGCACTTCCCAGACTTGCCTCTGGGTGTTCCTGTTTCTCTTACTATTTCGACTTGTGAGGGCATTCATGTTCAAGCGCGATCTGTCCAATGATGATGGCGAAGTCGACCGGGTCGCGTTGGCCCTGGCCGGACATATGGGCTTTGCGAATCCCTTCAAAATCCCAACAGGGCCAACCTCACATGTGGCTCCGGCGTACCCATTCATCTTGGCAGGGATCTATGAGCTCTTTGGAAAGGGATCACCGGCAGAGGTGGTTAGACAGATTCTATCCTGCTGCGCCACCTGCTTGCAGTTCGCCTTATTGCCTGCAATAGCGAGGGCGGCCAAAATGAGCCCTCGCGTCGGAGTCCTAGCCGCCCTGCTCGGCGGCTTGTCGCCACTGCGGCACTGGATCGAGACGAAAGCCACTTTCGAGACACCCTACACTGCACTCCTGTTGGTAATTCTGACGCTTCTTACGCTGAAGACGTGGAATCTTGACCAACTTTCAAGCGGGCGGGCCTGGTTTCACGGCGCGACTTGGGGAATTGCGCTGCTGTTTGCACCCCAGCTCCTGCCGGTTCTCTTCGGATACCTGGCAATCGGAGCTCTTTGGTCCTTCAGTAACCAGTTTCGATCCTATCTCCGATTCTCTCTCACACTCTTACTTGCTGCCGCGATTGTTCTTACACCTTGGACCCTACGGAATTATTATGTATTTCATCGTCTGATTTTTGTCCGCGGTAATTTTGGGCTCGAGCTGAGTCTTTCTAATAATGATACGGCCCTACCTCTTTCGGAGCTGAATATCTACACCGAGGGGGTTCAAAACAACCATCCCTCGTCCAGTTTGACTGCCGCGCAGGCGGTGGAGCGATTGGGCGAATCGGCGTATTACCACCAGCGGCTGCGCGCGGCTTACCGGTGGATTGGCTCACACCCTTGGAGATTCTTGCGCTTAACTACCGAACGTGTACGCTACTTCTGGTTCCCTCCTCTCGAGCCTCACCTCAAAGGAATCATCTCTTCCTTGCTAACTTAGTGTTTCACTTTGACAGGAATCGCCGCTCTATTCATGATGCTTCAGCCTCATCGCGTGTCAGCGTTGGTGATCGCCGTCGTCTGGTTGACCTACCCACTAGCATATTACCTTCTGCAATTCGACTTGAGGTATCGCTATCCCATTGAGTGGACGTTTCTATTCGCCGCGTCTTACGGCGTCCAGACCTGTTTGGCTCGAGTGTGTGCGCTTGATTGGTCCGGTTCAACCC
>QHYQ01000382.1 GCA_003224175.1 Acidobacteriota bacterium | reverse complement strand
CCCCATGTCTTTGAAGAAACCGGCCGCGCCGGATCCATTTTGAGCTACCGCTCCGTCGCCGATCGGGGCCTTTTCAATTTCATGCTGGCCAAGGACTTCGCGGAGAGCGGTGATGCCGCGAACTGCGTTGTTTATCTGCGCCGCGCCGCCGATGAAGGCTATAAGGATGTAGGCAAGGCTCGCACCGATCCCGCCTTCGCCAAAGTGATTGCCGATCCCAGCGTCAAAGCCCTTCTCGACGAGATCGCCCCCGTGCCCGTTCCACCCCCAGTTCCTCCCCGTTCCTGAAGCCCTCGCGCGATAAGCGGACGCTTACGCCTATTGCATTTTGGTTTCGGGCCTACCCTCGTTTTCGATGTGCGTGTCGTTCGGTTCGAGTTCGCCGACTTTAACGATTTGCCATCGGTCATCGGTCCTCATGTTTTCCGGGCAATAGAATTCACCCTGAATTCGAACATAGCCGCCCTCGAGGCGTATCTCCAAGGTTTGGCCGGTGGGCGCAGTGACTTGGAAGAATCCCGTTTCCTTCTCGAGAGCCTCGACAGGATCAGAAACCAAAACCAGCTCGTGGACCTTAAACACCGGAAGCCTCCCCGCTGCGCCAGACGTTGAAGCATTCACCGGTTCGTTTGGAAATCCGAAACACTTCCGAGACCGGCAGCAAGGAGAGAAGCTTATGATTTCCGATGGAAGCCAGCCCTGCCGAAGCGACGCAGCCGCACTCGGAACAGACCGGCTGCCCTCCAAACTGACAGGGAGAGATGCGCGTTACCAAATCGGAAGAAATACAGCTGGTGACTTGGGCAAAAATGCAGCCGTCTGGGTTGCCGGGAGGATGGCGATAACCATCGAGAACTGCGTCCGGGAGGTAGATTTTCGGAAACGAGGAGCGCAGCGCGGCGAGCTGATCGAGAACGGCCGAGCGATCCTCGCCCCTTAAGCGCTCTTGTCCCATCTCGCCCTGTTGCGGCGTAAAAAGACTGAACCAAATCTTGGCCACTTCGCGACGCTCCGACCAGAAACGCGCAAACTCTCGGAAGTAATCGATCCCGCGCAGCAGTTGCCTGGTTATCGTGCAGTGCACGGTGATGCGGTGTCCTTGGATGTGTTTCAGAATGCGTTCGTAAGTAGCCGGTGAGCGGCGCTGGTCGTGTTCGGCGGCCAAGCCGTCGATGGACACAACCAGGTGAAGATTGTCCAGGGTGTTCCAGTGCAAGGGGATAGGCCGAAAGGCGCTGGTGACCAATTGAACCTCGATGCCCAGATCGGCGAGTTCCGGAAGCAAGACATCGAGTTCTCGCCAGCGGACAAGTGGCTCTCCTCCGACGATGGACAGGTGCATCGGTCGAAGGCGTCGCACCAGGGCTAAAACTTGAGTGATTAGGTCTTGGCCGCGGAAGTCAGCGAGCGTTCTCAGCGGACCCATTGTCCCGAGATGGCCGGGCATATACGCATAGCAGCCCGGACAGCGAAGAGGGCATTCACGAGTGATTTCGAGCGAGAGGAAGGGACGCCGGCCCTGCAGGATTTTGAGCCACGCGGGAAAGATATCCGTCAATGTCATGCGCTTGCTCCTTTCGATTTCAGGCGAAACGTCAGGCAAAAAAGCAGAGGCTATGGAGCGCTCTGCAGACGACGGCCATTCGAAAGGTCGGAATTAGGTTCGTTGAATCGTCAGGAGGAGGAGCTGCTGTCCGTTGATAACAAGAGCCGGCCGCGATGAGCAATCCTGGAGAGGAGAGAAAACGAAGCCGCGCTTTGAGGCCGGGAGCGCTTTCGTGGTGTTTGCGCGCTGCGAAACGGGCTGCGGTAGAGCGTCAGCGCACAGATCGACAATTTGGCCATCATTCGATGGGTCATCCGCCAGTTTCGATATCTCGGGTATCTCCCGTCCCGCAATAGCCAAGGCAAGAAGGATCATCAGTATGGTAAGTGAGCGGCTCACGTTCTCGGCCCCATCTAAGGGTAGAGTACCCGGCTGGCGAGCTTCTTTCAATTGCGGAAGCACTGTAGGAACGACTAGGCGAAGCCATCCAAAATCCACCTCGACCGGGCCCCTATCGCCCAAGTGCGCGCCAAGCCGTGAGCGAACCGAAGTACGCCAGACCGCGTGAAAATGTGCGCCCGGCTGCAGACCGCGGCATGGTGCCTCCTGCGACACGCCCACCCACAAGTTGAGCCCATGCTCCAGGATCTCGAGCAGCATGGTCCCGGAAACGCGCGTGCCACGCCGCCCGAAAACTGCCGCCCAAATGGCAAAAAACTGTTTCAACTGACCATCATTCGAATGCAGTGGCATTCGCATACCGCTAAGTACCTAATACTTTGCCTTGATAATCGATTGGTAATATGCTACGATGCGCTATGTTGTCCGCGCGCCAGGCTTCTTGGACGAGACGCATCCACCAGGCCCGAGAAAATCGATTCACTCGAATGTTTCGCGCCGGAATACTTCATCGTCCAATTCGACTATTCGATCCGCGGCTGAATGAATAGTCACGCAGATTCTGCGGACAAGCGGCGTAGAATGAATAGTTACAAATTCTGTACTGTGAAGTCATTTAGAATGAACACTTGCAGAAAAAGGGGGAGGGGTACCCCCGCTTGAGTTTCCCTCCCTATCTCTCGCGGGGCGCTGGGGCGTTCCGAAAATCCGTTCACGTTGAGGCGGGCAGAGATCGGCCAATGAAGGCAATCGTCATCCCCAAGCACGGCGGGCCGGAAGTCTTGCAGTCCGCGGAAATCGCGGAATCCAAGCCCGGGCCGAATGAAGTCGTGGTGCGTGTACGCGCCTGCGCGCTGAACCACCTCGACCTCTGGGTCCGCCGCGGCCTCAATGGGGTCACATTTTCCCTTCCGCTCGTGCCCGGCAGCGATATTTCCGGCGAAGTCGCCGCTGTTGGCACGAATGCCCAGCGCGTGCACACCGGCGACAGAGTGGTCCTCGCGCCCGGCGTCTCTTGTGGTCAATGCGCGGCGTGCGCGGCGGGAAAGGACAACGAGTGCCGCAAATACACGCTCCTCGGCTACGGCCGCAATGGCGGCTGCGCCGAATACGTGCTCGCTCCGGAAGTGAACGTCCTGCCCATGCCGCCCGGTCTCTCGTTTGAAGAAGCGGCTGCTGTTCCCCTTGTCTTTCTCACCGCCTGGCACATGCTCGTTGCGCGAGCGCGTCTCCAGCCGGGTGAAGAAGTCCTGATTCTCGGCGCCGGCAGTGGCGTGGGCAGCGCCGCTATCCAGATCGCCAAGGTGATCGGCGCGCGGGTGATCGCCACGGCCGGTAGCCGCGCAAAACTGGACAAGGCGCGCGAGCTTGGCGCCGACGAGGTCATCGATCACGAGCAGCAAAAAATCTCGGAAGAAGTCAGGCGGCTCACGGGCAAGCGCGGCGTGGACGTTGTCTTCGAGCACGTTGGCACGGCAACCTGGGAACAGAGCATTCTGAGCCTGGCCACCGGCGGTCGCCTGGTTACCTGCGGCGCCACCACCGGCTCTGCCGCGCAACTCGATTTGCGCTATCTTTTCGCGCGGCAACTGTCGCTGCTCGGTTCTTACATGGGCAGCCGCGCCGAGCTGTACAGCGTTTTGAAACTGGTCGGCGAAAAGCGCCTGCGGCCGGTCATCGATCGCGTCTTTCCTCTGGCCGAAGCGGTTCAGGCACATCGGCGCCTGGAACAGCGCGAGCAATTCGGAAAAGTCGTCCTCACGGTCTGATGGCAAGGTTCGCATTTTGCGATCTCGGGGCTGCGTGAGAAAATACGAATGAGGCCCGTGGAATGGGCGTCGACGGAAGACGAAAAGTAACTCTGGATAGGCCGGAGGACCTGACCAAGGTCCTGCAAAACGAAGGCATTATCCTGAGCCAGCTCGATAAGGCTGTGAACTGGGCGCGCAAGAACTCGCTCTGGCCCTTGGCATTTGGTCTGGCTTGCTGCGCCATTGAGATGATGTCCATGGCCGCCGATCGCTATGACATCGCTCGTTTCGGCGCCGAAGTTTTTCGCCCCTCGCCGCGGCAGGCGGATCTGATGATTATCGCCGGTCGCGTCTCGCAAAAAATGGCTCCGGTCATCCGCCATCTTTACGAACAGATGCCCGAACCCAAATGGGTGATTTCCATGGGTGTTTGCGCCACTTCCGGCGGCGTCTTCAATAACTATGCCGTGGTGCAGGGCGTAAACCAGATCATTCCCGTTGATGTCTACGTTCCCGGCTGCCCGCCGCGGCCCGAAATGCTTCTCTATGGCATCCTGCAGCTGCAGAAAAAAATCGAGAACGAGCGCGGCAGTTTGAAAAAAGCCCTGAACCTTGCCTGATTCAAATAGCGAATCAGGTGTCTCCCTTAACTGGTTTACTCGTTGCGCAATCCCGGCGTTTTTGCATTCGCCATTCCCTTACACGGTGCTACTTTCCGTAATTGCAACTGCGTCGAACCTCTCCTGACGCAGGGAGCTCGAGTCCAAAACAGTGTCTCTCGTGCGAATGTGCGTAT
>QHYQ01000122.1 GCA_003224175.1 Acidobacteriota bacterium | reverse complement strand
TTCTGCAAACCGTGAAACTGTCCTCCGACGCCAACAATATCCGCTACGACGCGCGCAGCAAGCGGGTGCTCATCGGCTACGGCGGGGAAAAATTCCTCTTTGGCAAAGTGGTGCGCGGGGAGGGAGACGGGGCGCTGGCGTTTCTGGATTCCACGGGGAAGAAGACCGGGGAGATCGCCGTCGATGCCCATCCCGAATCTTCAACTTGAGAAATCCGGAACTCGCGTTTTCGTCAATGTTCCAGATCGGCATGAGATCCAAGTCGCTGACGTTGCGAAAGGCACTGTGCTGGCCCATTGGCCCGTTACCTGCGAGGACAATTTCCCGATGACACTTGACGAAGCCCATCATCGACTCTTCGTTGAATGCCGGGTTCCTGCAAGCCTGCTCGTGTTCAATACCGAGAGCGGCAAGACTGTGGCTTCCCTTGAAGGGCCTAGCTCGGACGACATCTTCTATGACTCTATGACGCGACCAAAGGCCGGGTTTATGTGCTCGGCCAGGCGATCGAGGGTGGTGATCCCAGGGCCGCTGGCCGCGGCTTCATTGATGTTTTCCAACAGAACGATGCTGATCACTATAGCAAGATTGGGAGCTACCCTACGGGGCCGGGCGCTTGGACCGGCTTTTTCGTGCCCGAGTGGGGAAAGCTCTTTGTTTCCGCACGTCGCCAGGGCGAGCGAAGCGCCGAGATCCTTGTATTCGAGACAAAATGAGAAACGAAAGGTAGATGGTTCTTTGGAACCGGGAAGAGAACCGAGGACAAAATACGGTATGAAGAACCGGTTAATCCCGTGTTTCGTATATCCATAGTTCGGCGCCTCGATCGGCGCGAGCGGGAACCGCCAGATAGAAGCTGTTGTGTTTTCCCACCTGTCCCGTGTATCTGCTGATGCTCTATAGCGAAATAGACTTCAGATGACCTTAAGGTAATCCGATTTAAGATCGTGAATGCCAATTTCATATCCGCCATGACACGAGGGAACCGAAGTCTCCTGGTAACCGTCTACTAGCTGGGCTAGCTTAGAGGTGGTGTGATGAGGAATGGACTACTGGGTCTGATGGTGCTATGGGCGGCGGCGGCATTGGCGCAAGGCCCCGGAACGACTCAGACGCCCTCGGGGCTGGTTCGGCCCATCGGTGTCGTAACCCAACTTCAACCGGGCAAATTTATCCTGCACACCGATGCAGGTACCGACTTGTTGATCCTGCTGTCAGACCAAGTGTCGGTTCTGCGCGTTCCGCCTGGCGCGAAGGATCTGAGTGCTGCCAGCAAGATAACGGTGGGTGATATCGGCTCGGGGGACCGGGTACTCGTGCGCGGCCGTGTCTCCGACGACCAGAAATCCTTGCTCGCAGTGTCGGTCATTGTAATGACCAAAGCAGACCTTGCCAACGCCCAGGAGGCGGAGCGCCTGGATTGGCAACGGCGCGGCATCGGAGGAACAGTTACGGCAGTCAATCCCGAAAGAAAAGAGATCGCCATTGCGGTTCCGGGCGCTCCGCCCCCAGCCGCGAACGGCGCTCCTTCGCAGACGATTACGTTGGCGGCGAACGCCATTCCGCAGCGATATGCGCCAGATTCGGTCAAATTTAGCGATGCCAAGCCGAGCACGCTCGAAGAAATCAAGGTGGGCGATCAAGTCCGTGCGCTCGGCACGAAAGCTGAAGACGGGAGCTTTCGGGCGGAGAAACTGGTCTCCGGAACCTTTCGCAATTTTGGCGTTACCGTGGTTTCTGTTGATGCGCAGAACCGCACCGTCACGGCGAAGGATGCGGCCTCGGGACAAACCATGCTAGTGCGAACCAATGCTGACACCGCGATGCATCGGCTTCCGCCCGATGTGGCGCGAGCGTTGGCTAAGCCCAATTCCGGCAGCGGAAGCGACTCTGAGCAACTGCTCGAACGTGCGCCTGCCTTAGCGCTCGCCGAACTGAAGACCGGAGAACCCTTGATCGTGTTGAGCACCCAAGGAGCGAAGCCCTCAGAAGTGACCGCAATCCTCGTGCTCGCCGGAGTGGAGCCGATTCTAGCGGCGCGGCCGAAGGGCAGCGATCAAGTCGTCATAGGGCCCTGGAGTCTGGGCAAGGGAGGCGGGGAGGACGCTCCCTGATGCCAATTCAGATTGTGGCGTTCCAGTCGGCTGGAGGCAATTATTGGCAACTTCTGAATCGAGCTTATGAGCGGCGAGTGATGATCAATTTGTGCAAGATTGTGCCGCGAGTGATGGCTTTGGCCCTGCTTGCGTCTTATGCCTCAGGTTTGCTCTGGGCGCAATCGGGCGAGGTGAGCCTGCGCGGTCAGGTCACCGATCCATCCGGCGCCGTCGTGCCCGGTGTTCCCGTTACGCTCATCGTCCCTGACGGTGCCGCCCAAGAGGCACAAACCGATGAGTCAGAGGGGCGTTACGTTTTCCGAGATCTGCCTCCGGGTGCGTATACCCTTCGAATTCGTGTGGCTGGCTTCGCCGATTTCGAGAAGACCGGCATTGCGATCGCGCGCGGGCGGACTCAGGTTCAAGACGTGCGGCTCGTAGTCGTCATGGAGAAGCAGGAGGTCACGGTAAGAGAGGACGATCCGACAAAAATTAGTATCAGTTCCGCGAACAACGCCAGCGCACTGGTCTTGAGTGGAGCCGATGATTTGGAATCCTTATCGGACGATCCGACCGACCTTCAAGCGGATTTACAGGCGCTAGCAGGGCCATCTGCCGGCCCTGGCGGCGGCTCGATTTTCGTCAATGGGTTTAGCGGCGGAAATCTTCCCTCCAAGGATTCTATTCGCGAAATTCGCATCAACCAGAATCCGTTCTCTCCCGAGTACGACAAGCTTGGTTACGGCCGAATCGAAATTTTCACCAAGCCCGGCACTGAGCGATATCACGGCACAGTCGATTACAACGTTGGCAGCGATATCTGGAATTCGCGAAATCCCTATGGCTCGCAGAAGGCGCCATTTCTGCTGCGGGAATTGGAAGGTGGTGTCGGCGGACCGCTCGCGAAACACGCATCCTTTACGGTTAATTTCCAGCGGAACTCTGTCGATAACGGCGCGATTGCCAATGGCGTCATGCTCGATCCTGCGACGCTCGCCATTACCCCCTTCAATACGATCCTGAAGACACCGGGACGCTTCCTTCGGATCAACCCGCGGGTCGATTACCAGCTCAATAACAATAACACCTTGATAGTGTCGTACGAGGTCACGAACTCAAATGCCAAGGATGCGGGTATCGGCGGGTATGACGTGATCTCTCGCGGTTACCATTCGCATTACCTGGACCAAACCTTGCAAATGACGGAAACGGCAGTATTGGGCAGAAACGTCAATGAAACCCGTTTCCAGTATTTCCGCACGGCCAATCAGATGACGCCAAACGATTTCAGCCCAGAAATTCAAGTGCTCGGATCGTTTCGAGGCGGCGGATCGCAAATCGGCCAATCCACCGACACACAAAATAATTTCGAGCTGCAGAATTACACATCGATGATCCGGTCCGCGCATACTTGGCGCTTCGGATTCCGCTTGCGCGCGCAGGCCGAAGATAGTGTCGCGCGCCAGAACTTCAATGGCACCTTCACCTTTGGCGGAGGTCTCGCACCGGCGCTCGATGCCAATAACCAGCCCGCGCTCGACGCTTCAGGTCAGCCCCTGCTCACGCAGATCACTTCCATCGAACGATATCGCCGGACGCTTCTCTTCCAGCAACTCGGTTTTTCGCCGGCACAGATTCTGGCCTTGGGCGGCGGCGCCAGACAGTTCAGCATCAATACGGGCATTCCTCAACTATCGGCGCGTCAGATGGACGTTGGGGTGTTCGCGGGCGACGAGTGGAAGGTGCGCCCGAACGTCACACTAAATCTGGGCTTCCGCTACGAGACCCAGACGAACATCCACGACTGGCGCGATTTCGCGCCCCGGATTGCCGTGGCCTGGGCTCCCGGAGGTGGCGCCCAGAATTTGCGCGCAAAAACGGTGCTGCGTGCCGGGGTTGGCACCTTCTACGACCGCTTTCCACTAGCGGATACCATTCTCGCGCGGCGTTATGACGGATCGGTTCAACATCAATACGTGGTCACAAATCCAACCTTCTACCCGAATGTTCCTTCGCCGGCGAAGCTGGCCGCCCAAGCGTACGATTCCATTCAAGAAGTGAGCGCTCGAATGCGCGGCCCGTATGTCATCCAGTCGGCGCTAAGTCTCGAACGGCAGTTGCCGGCAAACACGGCGCTGGCGATTACCTACACGTACTCTCACGGCGTCCATCTCTTTCGCTCGGAGGATATCAACGCCCCGTTGCCGGGCACTTTTAATCCCAACGCGCAGAGCAGCGCGGTGTTCCCACTCGGTTTTCCCGGGCCGGTTTTGCTGATGGAGTCTTCTGGAATTTACAATCAGAACCAGCTGATTGCGAACATCAACACGCGAGTGAACCAGGGCGTCTCACTTTTTGGCTTTTATGTACTCAACCATGCGATGAGTAACACCGATGGTATTGGCACGTTCCCAGCCAACCCCTACAACCCTACAGGCGAGTACGGCCCGGCGTCGACCGATGTGCGGCACCGCGTCACCGTGGGCGGCTCGATCAATATGACATGGAATGTGCGGATCAGCCCGTTTGTGATTGTTCAGTCGGGTGCGCCCTTCGATATCACTGCGGGCGACGATCTGTACGGAACCACGCTCTTCAATGCGCGTCCTGGAATTGCAACCGACCCGGGCGCAGCCGGCGTTATTCAAACGCGTTACGGCCTGCTGGATCCCAACCCGTCCCCTGGCGAACAAATTATCGGGCGCAATTCCGGACGGGCTCCGAGCCAATTCCGGGTCAACCTACGCCTGTCCAAAGCCATTGGCTTCGGGACCGAGCACGGCTCTACCATCGCACAAGGACCAAGCGGCGGTCAGAGTCGCGGCGGCGCGACAGCGGAGCAAGCTTCGGGCAGAGGTTTGGGCGGGATCATCGGCAATCCAAAAACCGTCCACCGTTACAATTTGATCTTTTCCGTCTCCGCTCAGAACATACTGAACCACAACAATCCAGGACCGATTAACGGCGACATCACATCGCCATTGTTCGGTCGGTCGAACCAAATTGCGGGCGGGCCTAATGGCGAGGGATTTTTTGAAACCGCGAATAACCGGCGCCTGGAAATGCAAATGCGCTTCACCTTCTAATTCCCTCTGATGCCAATGAACCCTCGTGACGTTGCGGTTTTTGATGCGAGCGATCAAAACCTACTCCAAAAGGGGCGCCCTTTTATATTTGCGTCGGATCTTCGGAATGTGGCTGGCTCTGAAGGATAGCTTTCGAAAGGCGCGCTTAGCGGGCCCATGCTGCGGGGCAAAAATTATTCGCTAATGAGTGGGTATCGGGTATCTCGCCTTAGCGAGGAGGCTCCACAACGGGCAAATCCAATAGGCTAAAGCGAGCCCGTGATCAAGATCGGGGGTTGTGGTTGCGAAACGAGGAAGTTCGCCGTCCTCGCTTTTTTCGCCGTCCTTATTTCACAGAAGAACGCAGGTTCCGTTTTGCCCTAAACTTTCGCCCCACTATGCATGCGAGACCCGTGCCTAACAACGACATCGTACCTGGCTCGGGAACGGGACTATTCACGGCCTGTACGTCCAGCGTCAGGAATTCATTGTCGGTACCATTGGAAGAGTAGAAGCCGGCAAAGTTGTTGACGAAATCGTCGTTGCTCAAGAGCATGGTCGGCAACTGCGTCGTGAGGTCCGTCGAAGTGTCCCCGGTGGTGGTCAGATCGACGGTAACCCCGGGGGCTTGCAACTGATTACTAAAGATAAATGCTTGCAGGATTTTTTCGTTGGCTCCGAAGCCGCCGTCGCCGTAAAAGGCATCGCTCGAATCCGCGACGTCAAAACGGATGCCGTTGATGGTCAACGCCGCCGAAATCGGGTTGCTGGGAAAACCATAGAACGTGCCTCCGTCGACGAAGGACGGGTTGCCCGGGTCGACTATCGTTGGGTCCAAGGTGAATGTGAGAGTGAACGGCGCGCCGATGAGGTTCCCACCCGTGAAGTAGTTTAGGATGTCGTTTGTCGTCACGTCACCGATATTATCCGAGGCGATGACCGTACCTCTGAACGTATTGACGATTTCATTGGCCATAGCAGGGCGGGCGCCGACGAGCAGAGCTACGCTGGCGAGTGCGATGATCCACTTCAACATGTGTCCTCCTTCTTCGTTTGATCCTATTTAGTCAGCGGCTCCATTTTGTCGGCGGCTGCTAGCAGAATGCGACGCAATTCGGATGCCATTTATCATATAAGTAGTAGATGTGATAAGTTACAGAAACTACATGACTTACTTTAATAAAGGGGAAGACCTGCACCCTTTGCGCTACAAGCGTAGGAAACTTGGTTCCCATCTTGAGGAAAGTACTGCAATAATCTGCGAATTTCCGCTTCGACCCGTCTGCAGACCAACTCAGTTGCCGTGCGCTTGCACAGAGAAGCGGACTTGTGTCCTTGGCCAGATGGAGTGGCGCCCCCAGGAAATAGAGGACCGCCCGCTGCGGGCGACTAGAGCGACCGCAGGAAGTTGATGACGTCCTGCTGGTCGTGGGTGGACAATCTACGGAAGCGCTCGATAACCCGATTGGCCTCGCTCCCGGGGCTCTGGTGATCTTCGATAGCCTCCACCAGATTGGTCGTGCGTCCGTCGTGAAGGAAGAAGATGCGCTGCCCGACACCCCAGAGCGGGGCCGTTCGGAACTCATCGGGGCCTGCACCACCTTGCGTGATGCCGTCCTCAAGGCCCTTTCCCATGTGGTGAACGAGGAGGTCGGACCAGAGGTTCGCCGTCTGGTTCGAGAGGGCAGCGCTCGGGACCGTCGAGGAACCGCTGGCAATCATCTTACCCGTGGTCAACGAAGCCGTGTGGCAATGGGCACAGCCCACTTTTGTAAAGGTGGCTCGTCCGTTAACTGTGGACGGCGTGTCGGGCGCGGGCGTGGGCGGAGCCAGCATACGCATGAAGTTGCTAAACGCCTCGGTGTCGGAGATGACGGCCGGATCCGAAGTGCCAGCACCCCTGGGCGCCGTCGTAAAGTTGAGTGCATCATTCGGTGTGGCGGTGAAGAGACAGGCCGGAGTCTCATCGCGCTCCTGAGGGAACAGTTGGTTCGAGATTCCCATTTCCACGTTGTAGGCTTCAGCCGCGAACATGAGCAAGTCGTTTCCGCTGCGGTTCGCAGCGCCGCTCAGGTGCGCGTTGGGGTGACCGTAAATGCCCAACTGCGCCTTCTCGGGTGCGTTGGCATGCATATTCGCGAGAATCACCGAGTCGGGAATCGCTTCTATGAGTCCGGCCCCCAAGACCGGAGTGGGGATGCGAAAGACGATGTTCGGATTTCCGCCCTGGCCGGTGAGCGGATTTCCAGCCGGCCGAAAGTCGGGTTGGGCAATATTGCAGGCCCCGGCGTCACTCCGGCCGGTGATGACGAAGATGTCGTGCACTCCACCATCGTTAGTTCCATCCGTTTTCCGCTTAAAGCGTGCTTCACGGACGGGACCATTTTGCGTATTGAACCAGGGCACTGCGTTTTTTGCCCCATTGAGAGTGGCCATTGCGATCGAAGGGTTCCGCGCGGGGCTCGATCCGCCGGCAGCCGGCTGCGCGTGGCATGAGAGACACTGGTTGGAGTTGAAGCGCGGCCCGAGCCCATTGTTCGAGCCTCCCTGCACAACCTCGACTTCTATGAATCTCGTGAACCCGTCTTGGAAGAAGGTGTTTTCGTCCGTGGTAAGGTTCTTGAGAGGATTGCCGGCGCCCGCTGCCCCGCCCCGTACCCGAGGATCTACGGGCTTTTTCGCCGCTCCAGCGGATACGCAAACGCTGAGCATGGCCAACGCTATGGCCACGAAGGCGCCGGAGACTTTTAACGCAACATCTCGTAGTGTCATCATGACCCCAAGATCAGAAAGCTGAATTGCACTCAACCCAGGAGGGGCTCGAACAATTCGTACTAGTCACGGCGACGCGCCGCGGTCTTCTTTGAGATCTCAGCAATCGATCCGCTGATGCTTTCGAGATAGCCGCGCGTACAATCCTGCAGTTCGCTCAAGCGCTGCTTGGCAATCTCTGCGGCTCGCTCATTGAGAGTATTCGCTAATTGGCCTACGGCTGAGACTGCTAGAGCTCGGAGCTGCCCTCGCACACTCTCCTGGCAGCCTTCAGAGAGTTTGAGCAAGGCCACCTTGCTCTCCTCAAGGAATGCGGTGACCTTTTGGTCCAATTCACAACCAGCTCTTGCCACCCGTTCGTTGACATTGCTCTCGAACTGGTTCTTTAATTCCGAAGTGCGTTGTTGCACTTGGTTGGCAAATTTTTGCGCCGATTGCTGGCAGAAATCCTCGGCCTGCTGGCAAATACTCAGTGATCCTATTTTGAGTTCATCTGTCGCTTCCCGCCGTAACGTATCCATCTTTAGCTGTAACCGCTCGTTGGCGGTGGCGGCCATGTTCTCGATGTGTTCGCTCACTTGCGTAGCTTGATCGGTGATGCGCATGGCGGCGCTGCTCATGCCCTCCTCAATCTTGCTGACCCAATGTTCCTGAGTGCGTCGAGCGGAGGCTTCGAGCTCTTTGGTGAGCTCCTTCAGCGCTCTGTGAACCAGCTCTTCTTTACAATTCACGATGGCACGGTCCAGAGTTCGGGTCATCTCATCTTGCAAATGAGCACGAAACTGGTCTATAAGGCTCTCCTTCTCCTTGACGACCACAGCCGTTGCGGCTTCGGAAACCAACTGCTGAACGTGCTCGTTTAACCCGGCTAGAAAAGAAGCTAGAGAAGCAGGCGTCGACTCCAAAACGGGCATCTGAGCAACTATTCGATTCGGCCCGGGCCCAACTTGCTGTTCAGATCGGGGCACGACTCGAAGTTCCTGACCAGATTTGGCGCGGCCGATTGCCTTGGGTTCTGGGGCCAGTAACCAGTCCTCTGGCGGAGACGCCACACCCCAAAAATTCCCGGGCGTTTCCAATTCGACGGCGACGTCCCAAACGCCCTCTTTACCGATCGTAATTGGCGTTAGCCATTTTACCCGTGCTTGGGTAGAGACAGGCAGAGAGCCTTTAGCAGACTCGCGCAGCTCCAAGACAACGATATCTCCCAGAATAACCTCGTGCTTCGATCGGTATCTGCAGCCGTGGCAACTTAGTGTTAAAGTCGGCACCGTCTCGACATAGGGCGCGCGGACAGCATCCATGCCCCGTACAGTTAACAATATGGCTTGGTCAATCCGCGTACTGCGACGTTTTTGCACGTGTGCAAGCTGAGAGGTTGGCACGGAATCCTCCAAAGAGCCATACCGCTAGCATACGGCGGGAGGCGGCAAAAGTCTGAAAGCGATACAAGGTTTGTAGCCAGGAAGTTAATGAACCTTTGGCTGCCAGCCTCCTTTAACAATCCTCAAACACGCCGACCTTCTCGGGCTTATCTTCGCTCGGACTGCGGCTGATTCGAGAGTAATCAAGGATTCGGGCCCGCTTCGCCTAATTCTTGCTTGGCCCATGGAACTTGGCTCTGTTTCGAGATCTCGACGAGGCTAGCCTTGCCAGGGTGTCAAGAGATTGCCAGCGTCCGTAAATGTCAGCGCGAGGTTTGCGTTTTGCGGTCGCTGAGACCCCCGATGGCGCGCAGGTAACGCTCGGCGGAACGCTTTAAAGCCGTCTTCGCATCGCCGCTCACAACAAATTTCGGCCATGCGCCATAGAGTCTCGAATACTTGTAGGGCTCGAGTTTGCGTACGATGTCACGGACAGTTGCGCCGTCCACCGGGATGAGATTCGGGTAGCTGTACATGAAACTGACGTATCTGCGATCCGGGCAGACTTGGGGCATGTCGCCGGTCATCAGCGCACCGCTTCCCTTTTCGCCGGAAGCCCAATGCAGCACCTGAAATCCGCTGAAATGGCCGCCAACGCGAACGAGAGTGAGGTCGTCGTTCAGGCGATGCGTCTCGCCCTTCCAGAACACTATGGCGGAATCCTGATACTGCACCCATTCGCGGTCGGCTTCATGCAAATAAATAGGAATGCCGCCGAACGCGCGGCTCCATTCGACCATACTGGCATAGTAATGCGGGTGAGAAACCGCAATGGCAGACAAACCGCCGAGCGCCTTCACAAGCCCGATGGTGCTCGCATCAATCAGGCTGATGCAGTCCCACAGAATTCCGCCGTTTCGCGTTTGCAGCAGAAGCGCCCGCTGTCCAATCGCGAACTCCGGCTCCGTCTGAATTCCCCAAACGCCCTCGCCTTCCTGGAAGAAGACGTTACGATATCTTTTCTGCAACGATTCCAGACTGATCCACTCCTGCCCGCGCCGTCCGATGTATTGCCGCTCATCCCTGCAAATGGGGCACCCGGGCGGAGGATCACTCGAGGTTGGATATTGTGTTCCGCAGGTGAAGCAGATGTGGCTCATAACCCGCCAGTCCTTTCTCGCGCGAAGGTTTTGGTCTGCGCAGCCTCTATCAGAGTGCCACACCAAGTTGCACGAGGACGATCAGATTGCGATACTCGAATCATGTACAGCGCAGTCGTGCTCGAACACTGCGAGCATCCTCGCAACGCCGGCGACCTGCCTGACGCAACCAACACCGTGAACGTCACCAATCCCGTCTGCGGCGACGAATTGCGGCTGGCGGTGCGCATCGAGAACGGCCGAATTGCCGCTGCACGATTCCGCACACGCGGCTGCAAGGCGGCTATTGCCAGCGCTTCGCTTCTCACCGAGCTCATCGTCGGCAAAACCATCGAAGAGATTCGCCACATTACTGCGGAGCAAATCTCGCAGGCGCTCGGCGGATTGCCCGCGGCGACTCGCCACGGCAGCCAATTAGCCGAAGACGCGCTGGACGAAATCCTCGAACAGCTCTGAACAGAAACCCGAAGCAGATCCCTCGATCGCTGCCGCGGCCTCGGGATGACCGCCATTTCCCCGGCTCAGAGCACGCGGCGCAGGGCCTCGGGATCGTTCAGATTCAGCACCACTCCTTCCTCATTGGTCGGCACTTCCAAGACTTCGTCGGGATGCGCCCAGACAACCGCGCGCGCACCCTGGTCCGCGGAGGCCGCCAGCAGTTCGGCGTAAAGCCGCGCGGCAAAGATCACCGGATGGCCGCGCTTGCCGCGGAATTTCGGCAGAACGATGGAACGGCCCGAGGCGTAAAACTGGCGCACGAGTTCGCGGACCAATTCAGCGCTGACTAGAGGATGATCCACGAGGAAGAGAATGATTCCATCGGTTTGCATTTCCTTAAGACTGCGGATCGCCTCTTTGATGGAAGATAATTGACCCTGCTGCCACTGGGGATTGAGCACGATCACACCATTATCGAGCGGAATTGCCGCCGCGATTTCCTTGGTGTGAGCGCCGAGGACGACGCGCGTGCAGCCGATCTCCTTGCCGCTTTCAGCATTTGTTTTCGATTGTTGGATGACTTCGAGCAGGTGCCCTAGAAATGTGCTGCCGCGGAGCGGAAGGAGCGCCTTCGGCGAGCCCATACGCGACGACTCACCGGCGGAAAGAATGACAGCGGCAAGCACGTGAGCGGCGTCAGCGCGAAACGCTTTCGGTCGCAGCCTTCGCCCCGGCTGGCTGCGTCGCTTGCTTTCGCTCGACAGCTTTGTGCTTGAGGTTCGCGGCTCCGCGACGCACGGCAATCAATTCGGCTGTGATGCTGATGGCGATTTCTTCCGGCGTGAGCGCGCCGATTTCGAGTCCCACGGGGGCGTTCACGCGATCAAAAAGGTCCGGCGCGAAGCCTTCGCGTTCAAGCGCCTGATAGACCGAGAGCACTTTGCGCTTGCTGCCGATCATGCCGAGATAACGCGCCTCGGTCTTCGCGGCCCACGCGAGCACGCGCATGTCGTCGCGGTGGCCGCGGGTGACAATCAGAAGATACGTGGAGGGATTCGGCTGTACCTTGGCGAAGGCGTCCTCATAGCTGGTGTAGACCTCGCCCGCCATGGGGAAGCGCTCGCGGTTGGCGAATTGCTCGCGATCGTCGATCACACCGATGGCGAAACCGGCGGTATGCGCCGCGTTCGCGACGGCTATGGAGACGTGCCCGCCGCCGAAGATATACAGCACCGGCTGCGGCAGGATGGGCTCAACGAATACTTCGAGCGTGCCGCCGCAGATCAGCCCATTGTCGTAGCTCGCTTCGTTATTCAGGTTAAAAGTCATTTTGCGGGGCGCCTCTGCTTTCAACACGTCTTTGGCAGCAGCCCAGACTTCGGCTTCCACGCAGCCTCCCCCGATCGTCCCCAGAATGGAGCCATCTTCGCGCACCAGCATCCGGGAACTCTCAAAGCTGGGAATCGAGCCATTGGTATGAACGATGGTGGCCATCACGGCGCGCTTGCCTTCGCGCTTGAGCCGTAAGACTTCCTCGAAAAGATCCATGGCCAATCGCCTCCAAATTCTCCCAAGGCGGACTTCTTATTATAACGCGCCACGGCGCCGTTGAGCCGCGAAAGCGCGACTTCGTTAACGCTGAGCGCCGACTCCAGTTAAACGCTAGAAGCCCTGCCTTTTCCGGCGGCCGGCTTCAACATTACCAAAGCCCACGGATGCGCGGGACTTCGGTCGCTGCTGCGCCGGATGGGATGCGAGTTTTGCTGTTACCCGTGCTTTCGGTGACTTCGTCGCAGATGTGCACCCGGACCAAAATACTTAATATAAAACTCAAAGCTACCCCCCCCCCGGCATTTTTCTGCAACGTTATCATTCCATTGGAGTTGCGTTTGTATTCTTTGCAAGGATATCATTCTAAAAATCTTACACTCTCCAACAATTTGAGGGCCTGTTAGTAGCCCCCCTCATTTCTTCTAAGTGCGCATTCTAAGAGGCTTGCGCGCACGACTTCCTCCGAGGGAAGTTTTTGCGGTCGCTTGCGCTGCGTTCCCGCCGGCCCGGTTCCTACCCGGTGGCGAAACCGACTCAGCTAGGAACTGCGCAAAGGCGGCCGCTGCAAGTCGCGGCAGGGAGAGATCCATCGCTCCGGATCGCCCCTCGGGACGTCTAACCTGATCGGATGGCCGCTTTCGCGGCTCGGGAGGGCCAAAGGCAACCACAGTGTGCCATCGAGTAAATCAGAAGTCAATCGTTAGTTACCTTGTGGTATTCAACTATTTGCCTTGGAGCCCGGCGTTCGAATTCGAATGTCCATTTTCGAAATGCACGGGTCGTATACATCGTTCGAACGATGTGCAGGGGCACGAGTGGAGCTGCTTAGACTACTCTTCGGAGGCAGGTACGGTAGGGCCGTCGGCGGAAATGACACCTTTGAAGTGGGCGCCGTCTTCGATCACGATTTGCGCGGTGGCGAGGTCTCCAGCGATGGAGGCGTGCTTCTTGATTTCAATTCGGTCGAACGCACAAAGGCCGCCTTGGACGGCACCGTAAACCACTACTTCGCGGGCAACCGTCTCGGCGTTTATGTAGGCCCTTTCTCCGACGGTAACGCGATGGCGAGGAACGGAAAGCGATCCTTTTACGTCGCCGTCAACATACAAGTCCTCGTCTGCGGTAATCGTTCCTTTAATTCTTATCCCGGGGCCTATGTATGTGGGGGCGCTTGCGATTGAACTCGAGGCTCGGTCTGCTGCCTGACCAGGATTTCGTTGTGCCTCTGTGTCGATGCTGCCCCTGTGCCCTGCCATACTCTCCTCCGGGGATTCCATGCTCGCTCCTAGATCAGTGATGTCCCACCAATAGAGTGGACCTGAGAGACGGGGCAAACCCATAGACCGACAGACCTAGTACTAGCGCCTTAGCCGCTTCCCAAGAGTGCGGCGGCGATTTTCTTTGAGCGAAAAACGCCGTGAGCTGCACGGCCTTTTCGCGCTCGACAATGCGATCGTGAGGATAGCGGCGATCTGCGGGGCGATGTTTTTGGGCGCGATGGGCCGGCGCTGGCTTGTGAGGATCGCGCCGGGCTTGCTATGATCGCGCGCGCCAAGAGCCAAAGGGTGTGAGAAGTGGTCTGCTGCTTGGTGCTATCTAACGTGGATACTTCTCAACAGAAGACTTGGCTCGGCTATCTGGCTTTCGTGCGCATCCTCGTGGGCGTGCAATTCCTTATGGTGGGCTGGCCAAAGCTCGCAGGAGGCCGCTTTTTGAGAGGAAATGGGCAGGGGCTCGCCGAGGAACTTCTGCGCGGTGCACCCAAAGATTATCTTGGGTGGCATCGTGCGTTCATCACCGGCTTCGTCGTGCCACACGCTCATTTCTTCAGCTATCTGGTGGCCTTCGGTGAAGTGGCCATCGCCATTTCGCTCATCACCGGATGCCTGGTGCGGATCTCTTCCCTCTTCGGCGCGTTTCATAACGCCAACATATACTTCTCGGTGGCCATCGCCGCAGGCAGCGCGACAATGAATTACGACCGGCTGCTGGTCTTATTGCACATCGTGTTTGTGTGCGCGTCCGCAGGTCGGGTGTTCGGCCTAGACGGCCTGCTGAAGAAGCGCTTCCCGCGTTCCTGGCTCTTCTGAACTTAGAACGCCTGAAAGCCAGCCTTCCCGAAGGTGCTTCGGTAGTGAACTAAATTACAAAATGAGTCACTACTACCTAAATCCGGCGTATTTCGCGGCCCTGAAAGCGCAACAGTAGGGCCATTTGATGCGGGGTTTCCCGCTCTGATGCTATCCTGAGCCTTACCTCACTTTCGGTTAGGTAAGGCTCAGAG
>QHYQ01000121.1 GCA_003224175.1 Acidobacteriota bacterium | reverse complement strand
TGCGGCTCTTGTTCGGCCGAAGTCAACGGCCGCCCGCGGCTGATGTGCAAGACCCGTATGGATGCACTGCCGCTAGACAAGCCCATCACTGTCTTTCCCATGAAGTCTTTTCCGATACTGAAGGACCTCGTTACAGACGTTTCTTGGAACTACAAGGTGAACAAGAAGATCCCGCCGTTTACGCCTCGACCCGGCACGGACTGGAAGATTTACCAAGAGGACGTGGATCGAGTGCAGGAATTCCGCAAATGTATCGAATGCTTTCTCTGCCAGAACGTATGCCATGTCTTGCGCGATCACGATAAATTCGAGCAGTTTGCCGGGCCGCGCTTTTTTGTCCGTGTAGCGGGGCTGGAGATGCATCCGATCGATGGTAAATCTCGAGCGCAGCTTTTGAGAGATGAGCTCGGCCTAGGATTCTGCAATATCACCAAGTGTTGTACTGAGGTCTGCCCCGAAGAGATCCACATCACGGATAACGCCATCATTCCACTCAAAGAACGGGTCGTGGATGAGTTCTACGATCCCATCCTCATGCTGGTGCGCAAAATTCGAGGAGCAGACAAAGACTCGAAGTAGAAGTAAGCGTGGCAAACCGCCCCAAGTGTCTACTCGCGTGTCTGCGGACTTATTTACCTAACCGGCACGAAAACTCACAAGTACTATGGCAGCTTCCTCCTTTTCGGGCCAAGCTGGACGCCTTGCAACTTCGTCATTCTCTCCCTCTCCGCAGGAGGACGTATGAAGGGCAAGTGGATCTCCCGCTTGGCTCAAGTAAATAAAGAGCTGCTCTTGATTTTTTCCATTGTCGCATCGGCGGCACTGGTGAATTTCTTCGTCGAAGGCCAGCGGCTGGTTTTGACTTTTTACAATCTGCCAACGCTTTTCGCCGTGTACTACTTTGGCCGGACTCGAGCGGTACAAGCTGCCGTAGCCACAATTCTCTTCGTTACCTGGGTAAATGTGATGCACCCCTCGCTTTTCAACCGCGGCCCCATTCCCAGTGAAGATCTGCTCGGGTGGGCGGATCTGGCGATCTGGGCCGGGTTTCTCGTGATCTTCGCTTACGCCACAGGCACTCTTCACGAGCATAGCGAACAACGCATGCGCGAGCTGCGCGAGACTTATTTCGGCGTCCTGCAAATCCTGAGTCAGATGATTTCTAACGACAAGTTCACCCAAAATCACTCCTACCGTGTGTCTATTTACGCCACGCAAATTGCCCTCGAACTAGGCTTGAAGGAGGACCAGGTCGAAGATGTTCGTGCGGCTGCACTCTTGCATGATGTCGGCAAGCTGGAAATCAGCCGCGAAGTTCTCTATAAGGCCGCGCGCTTGACCGACGACGAGATGAAGGAGATCAAAACCCATGTCGAGCGCGGTGTGGAGATGCTGAGCCCGGTGGGTGGATCGTTGCGACGCGTTCTGCCGATCATTCTGGCGCACCATGACAAGTTCGACGGCTCGGGATATCATCCCACGAAAGCCGAGCAGATCCCCGTCGAGGCTATGGTCATCAGCGTGGCTGACGTATACGATTCCCTTGTCAGCGACCGTCCCTATCGCAAGGGGCTTTCACCGTTCGAGGCCCGCGACACGATCGTAAAGGCGTCGGGGACCGACTTCGATCCGCGAATCGTGAATGCCTTTGAGGCGGCATTCCGCAAGCAAAGATTGGAAGTCCCCGAAGTTCTCGTCTGATGCGCTGTGCAATACACGAAATGTCTTAGGGCCGATCGCCATTCTCTTCCTCGAGGATTACCGCCAACTGAATGCAATAACAAAAATAGCGGACCGCCAGGCCAGCCGAGGATTTAACTTCCGAATCTCAGTCCGGTCGAACATCTAGGGCCTCCTCACACCTCGCGAAATCTCACTACGACGCTTGCCCCCTGTACCTTGTGCTTACGCATTGCGTGCTCGCTAGCGGTTAATAGCCTCTAGGACACCGCAAAACCCGCGCGTAATCGACACCAGAAATAATCATGAGTTTAATGGCACAGGTGAGAAACCATGCCGCTTTACGGCGAGCAATCGAACCGGCCGAAAATCATCGTAGTCATGCCCGCGTACAATGCGGCGAAAACTCTCAAAATTACCTATGAGGCTATTCCCCACAAAGTTGTAGATCAGATCATTCTCGTTGACGACGGCAGTACCGACAAAACCCTGGAGATCGCTCGTCAATTGCATCTCACTGTCTTCGTTCACACGCGGAATTACGGTTACGGCGCCAACCAGAAAACCTGCTACGCGGAAGCCCTGAAAGAGGGGGCGGACATCGTGGTGATGCTTCACCCGGATTACCAGTACGATCCGACACTCCTGCCGGAAATCGTCGCTCCCATCAAGACGGGGCAAGCCGATATTGTGTTAGGTTCCCGATTCTTGGCCGGGAACACACTCCAGCAAGGCATGCCCTGGTGGAAGTACGCTGGTAACCGGTTTCTGACCACGCTGGAAAACTGGACGCTGGGCTTGAGCTTGGCTGAATATCATACGGGCTACCGGGCCTATTGTCGGCGGGTTCTCGAACAGATTCCCTTTTCATTCAATTCTGATAGCTTCGTCTTCGATCAGGAAATGCTCGTCCAGGCGACTCATCTGGGCTTTCGGATTGAAGAGGTGCCGGTTCCGACCAAATATTTCGCGGCGGCCTCCAGCGCCAGTTTCTTTGACAGTATGATTTACGGCTTGAGCATCCTCTTTCTCCTGGGCCGTTTCCTTCTGCACAAGATAGCGCTCGTTGAATTCAGGCAATTCCAATCGCTCCATTCCCGCTATAGGAGAGTGTCTTGACTCCTTCAGGAGAACCACAAGGTGGCTACGCGTTTAAAACTTTTAAGTACAGTAGCCATTACTGGATTCTGAAAAAGCTTGAGCAGGAGCGAAAGCCTGTCCGCATTCTCGACGTCGGCTGTGCTTCGGGCTACCTCGGAAAAATCTTGGGCGAAAGAGGTCATCACGTCACTGGAATCGAGAGCGACGCTGCCGCAGCAGAAGAGGCCGGCGCCTATTACGACCTTCTTCACGTGGACGATATCGAAACCTTCAGCTTTCCGTACCGCCGGGAGTTCGACTACATCTTGTTCGCAGATGTTTTGGAACATCTGCGCGATCCCGCGGCGGTCTTGCGCAGGTCCCTCCCTGCACTAACAGATTCAGGCACAGTCGTCGTCTCTGTACCGAATATCGCGAACTGGATCATCCGTCTCAAGTTACTTTTTGGGAATTTTGACTCCACAGACCGCGGCATCCTCGATAAGACCCATCTCCATTTTTTCACGCTGCGAACTCTGAGAAAGATGATGAGCGACGCTTCCTGCCGAGTTCTCGACGTGACTCCTACTCCATTGCCGGTCGAACTGGTATTACCGCTGACGGCACGAAAAGCCTTCGCGCCCCTCCATGCCCTTCATTACGCACTGACACTTTCGTGGAGGACCATGTTCGCCTATCAGTTCGTCGTTACGGCCGCTCCGTGCGGACAGACCCCCGTCCGTACGGGCGATCAAATGCCTGCGGAGATGATTAAGGGATGAACCTCAACACGACAATCGATACGGAAACGAATTCGCTGCGGGATGGCGCATCCGGACTGCCTCAAGCCGACGCCTGTCATGCCGGCCTCGCTGAGAGATGGCTTCACGATCACCTCCAGGCAATTGCGCTGGGGGTAACGGCCGCCGGTTTTGTAGTCAGGATAGTCGCGGCAAATCGAAGCTACTTCAATCCTGACGAGGCGCTTCATTATTTGCTGATCAACGAACCTTCCCTCGTTCTGGCTTACAAGGCCAGTCTGACGAATGCACATCCGCCCCTGGTCTATCTATTGCTCTACTTCTTTCATTGGATGGCCCGCTCCGAATTAATTCTCCGACTCCCCTTGGTCTTTGCTGGAACGGCCTTTTGCTGGTTCATCTTCAAATGGATTCACGCGCTTTTCGGCGGGACAGCCAGCTTGATCGCCGTGTTTGTTGCGGCGTTTTCGCCTGCTCTGGTTGCTCTGTCGGCTGAAGTCCGGGAATACGCGCTATTGCTGTTTTGCATGGCTGCCGCCCTCTACTTCCTCGAGCGAGCGTTCGAGGAAAAATCCGTCCGTACCATGTGGCGTTTCTCCCTCTTCCTTTATTTAGCGATTCTCTCCCACTACTCCGCTGCTTTCTTTGCCCTCGCCTTGGGTGTCTACGTCCTAGCGAGAATGGCGGACTCCGAATGCACGCGGAAAGTGGTTAGTGCCTGGGCCATGGGGCAAATGGGAGCAATGGCCATTTACATCTTTCTGTACGTGACGCATATATCCAAGATCAGGAACAATCTTGCGGTTTGGGCGACCTCTTTCGGCGTTACATTTTTTCAGTTCAATCAGGAAAGCATTTTTCACTTTACCGGCCAGAACACCTGGAACATTTTTCAATACATGTTTCCGCAGCGTTATGTCGCGGCAGCCATGCTGATTTGCTCGATCGCCGGCGTCGCGTTTTTGTTTTTCCAGGATGTTCTGCCCACTTCTCGGAAGCAGGGCTCTCCGCATATCGGTATTCAGCTTCTGGTTCCTTTTGCTGCGGTCTGGGCGGCGGCCATCGCTGGGATTTATCCTTATGTGGGCAGCCGCCACACTATAGTCCTTGCCCCGTTTACAATCGCGGCTGCGAGCTTCTTGTTTGCAGCCATTTGCCGCCACAAGCTGTGGGCCGGAGTCTTAGTTGCGGCTCTGCTGATGGCAGTATCGAATTTGTATGGGACAACCTCGGAACCGGGTATCACGAAAGCCAATCAAAGACGGGAGCTGATGACCGGCGCGATGAATTATGTGCGCCAGTCCATTCCCCAGGGCGATTTGATCTTGGCGGATCTGGAGAGCAGCATACCCTTGGCCTATTATTACTGCGAACCAGAACAGGCAAGTTTCCTGAATTGGACACGTGAGAACTTCAATCAATTCCACTGCCATGGGCATGTAATTGTCACTCTGCATTTTTGGCACTTAACAGCTGAGGGCCTCGCTGTCCCCTTCGAGAAGACGGTGCGTAGTTATGGATTGAAACCTGGGGATCGGATTTGGGTCTTTCAGGCAGGATGGGGAAGCGGTCTCTTCGCGCAGCTGCCGCAGCCTCTCGCACAGTTTCGTTGCGTCACTCCCAGGACTTTCGGGAAAAATATCACGATCGTTCCCTTGATGGTTGGGCCGGATCTGTCACCCGCTCCGACGGCGAAGTGCCCCAATTAGAGCCGCCCTTTCGGGTCTTGCCTCACGTCCGAAAGAGCGAAAAGAGCCCAGTATCATTCAGCCGGCATTCCTGAGGGGGATTTCGCGGAACGATGGGGGTATCAGTGCCAACTGAACGCGATCACCTACTGCATTGCGGCTACGGACTGGACTGCGCTCGCGCCCGCCGCGGCCCACTTGCCATCCGTGCCTAGGGTGTAGCACGCATGGTCGACAATCGCGAGACTCAGTCCTCTGCCGTCGACCACAAATACGGGGGACTTGACGCTCGGGAGCGGACGATCTCTGAACCGAACGGGGGGATTTACAACGAAAGCGCTATAGTAAATGCCACCAGCGAAGAGTCGGAGCGTTGAATCCGGAGATTCGATGAGTTGATCGGGCACCTTGATACGCGTCCAAGCCAAATGCGACCAAGCCTCCACCCGGCAGCCTCGGCTGGCTAAACAACTCCGCACCAGTTGCCTGCGGGCTGAGCTGGCAGAAGCATCCCGCAATTGCAGCCCTTCAGCTATACCTTGCAAGAAGGTTCGCACGGCCACGGGACTCTCCTGATCGTTTGTGCCCGCGCCGAAAAGGTGTTTGCTCGCAACATAGGCAACGGTAGTCCCTTGCTGAACCAGCGCCGTTTTCGCGTTTGCGTTCCAAACATAAACGGAGCTGCCGCAGTTGAAGCGCGCGTATTCCTTTATGGTCGTACCGGGACGTTTATATCCGCGTATGGTACTGCCCGATTTGCAGCCCGTGATGAAAGCTGTTCCGGATGGATCCTGGGCGTGCGCAGAGCGTGAAACGAGACCGATAGGGAAGGCCAAAAGAAGGAGAACGATGCGCTTGGAGGTTTTCATTAGCCGGGCCGCGATTTCTACAATCAAGCCTAAAGAGCGGCCGGATCGCCAGCAACGTTTTCGGCGGTCGTGAGCGACGAATCATATAACCTGATCGAAAGGAGAGATTTTCCTACCGGCCGTAAGTACAGGTGAGCCGGCTGCTATAGAGGAGGCTCGGAGTTCCAATTTGGCGGCAACTGTACCTCACTTGGCCCCAGGTACAGTATCGCTCGCACCTGGCCTTTCTTAGAATGTGGGCGGAATGAACTCAGCGAGGGCCTGATAAAACAAAGATATGCTTCATCTCGACTATATTTCTTGCCTACTGACGATCCTCTCCACGATTCTCATTGGAAAACGATTGTGGTACGGCTGGATCATCGCGGCGATAAATAGCCTCGTCATTTGCGTCATCGGCGTGCAGACAGCGCAGTATGGCTTTCTTCCCGGCAATCTGCTGTGTATCGTGCTCTATGCGCATAACCTTTCGAATTGGCGTCCGGGAATTGCAAAACAAGGCGCTGCAAGTTCCGCCCTGAACAATAATCCGGAAGCCGCCGAAGAATCAGTTTCATAATCGTTCCAGGTCTTGAATCGCGAGTGACCCTTCGGATTTACAATCAACCTGTGTGTCGCAATTCCGCGGCGCTGCTCAGCCGTCGCACCGTCTCCCGCAGCCGCACGGCGAGATGTGCAATGGTCTCCAGGCGTTCAATGGCCGACGCCGGCAGGTGATCTCGCCCTGCGAGTAGCATCTCGGCATTGCCCAGAATGCCGGTCAGCGGATTATTTACCTCATGCCGAAGGATTTCGCCGAAATCGGCGCTCCAGCCGCCGTTCACCCCACCTGAAAAGTCCAGCGTACCCATTCTCGCCAGCCGGATGCGCCGTTCCACCAAACCGACGGCCACCGGCACAAAGTTGCCAGTTCGCGCGACGAAGTCCGCCACCCCTGAGGTAAGCAGCGCCGTCAATCCCGCCTGCCGCTCCGGCGCGGCAACCACGATCACTGGCGCTGTTTTCGCTAGGCGCACCGCTGTACATTTCAAGCCCTGTTCCGAATGGCCGTCGACCCCGGATTGATCTAAGAGAAAAATGGAAACCCAGGCGCCTGATTGCCGGACTCCGGCAAGCCGAGCAATCGGCTGCAGGTGAAAGGACTCGGTCGCCCTGTGAAACTCCCTGACGTACTCGCGCCCCAAACGCCGGTTCCCGCAGATAATCTGGATGCGCGGCTCAGGTCTCATAACGCTTCCAATCCCGCGGAGGGGAGTGTTCGTGGCCGCGAGGCGCTTCTCGTTCCATAAGGTCTAGGGAACTGGGCGGAATGCCGCTTGTCGCTGCCAAGCTGCGGGCTACGACCTCTTTTAGTTCTTCGACGAGAAATGGCTTGGCCAGATACGGCAGGCCGCACCTTTGCAGAAAGTCCACGGTTCGCGGCGCCAGGGTATCGCCAGTGACGAATATCAACCTGTGCTGGAGCGGGTTTTCATCGTGTGCCAGTTGCCGGTAAAAAGCGCGTCCGTCCAGATGCGGCATGCGTAAATCGCAGATCACCAGATCGTACCGTCGCGCCCGCGCCAGATCGAGTCCTTGGCGGCTATCCAATATGGTGTCCACCGAGTGCCCTTCTTCACCTAGGACATCCGCGATCAGCTGCGCTACCGTGGGTTCGTCTTCCACTACCAGAATTCGGCTGCCCCGAGCCCTCTCCTTGGCAGCCTGCCCTTCCGGCCTTGGCGCGCGGATCAAGTACGGCTTTTCATCGCCGGCCGAGGAGCCTGTAGCACTCGCAGTTCCACCGTGAAGACCGCTCCCCCGCCCGGCCGGTTTTCCACGGAAACTTCGCCGCCATGCTGGTGTACGATTCCGTACAAAATCGAAAGACCCAGGCCGGTACCCACGCCGGCAGGCTTCGTTGTGAAGAACGGATCGAAGATCCGCAGCATCACCTCCGGAGGAACGCCTGGTCCATCGTCGGCAACTACCATGGCGATGCGATCGGCGGAGATCTATTTCGTCCGAATCCAAATGTGGCCGCTCTCCCTCGTTTGCCGGATGGCCTGCTCCGCGTTCACGATGAGATTGAGCAAAGCCTGCTGAATCTGTGCCCCGTCCGCGATCGCTTCCGGGGGCTGCTCATTCATATCGAGCTCCACGCTGATATTCTCCAGGCGAAGCTCGTGCGCACGGATCTGCAGCGTGCGCTCTACGAGTTCGTTCAGGTTCACCGGCGCTCGCTCGCTCTTGCTGCCGCGTGCGAAGAGCAATAGATTTCGCGCGATGCGTCTGGCGCGATCGCCCTCTTCAAGGATATGCCGGGCCTCCGCCTCCCACTCGAAACCTCTCGTCCGTTTCTGCACTAACTGGGCGTAGCCGAAAACGCTGGTGAGCGCATTATTGAGCTCGTGCGCAACGCCGGAAACCATCTGCCCCAGCGCCGCCAATCGCTCGCTATGAAATAACCGCGTCTCGATTTGCCGGCGGTTGGTGATATCTCGATGGACTTCCAGCCACCCGACTCGCTGCTTATAACGATCGAGCACCGGGCGCGCGTAGCGTTCCACGATCTTCTGCTCCGGCTTTGCCACCTCCAGTTCATCCCAAAAGGCCTCGCCACTCCGAAACCGCTGCCGCCAGCGCGTTGCAACGGTATCGCCGTGAGCCAATTGGCTGGCCACTCTTTCCACGATCTGCTCCAGATTGCTCAATTCCCGCAGCCTCCCAGGTTCGATTCCCAGAATTTCGGCGAAGCGGTCATTAACCGCCCACAAGTCCCCTGCCGGCCCCAACAGCAGGATCCCGCACTCCAGCGATTCGAGCAGGGTCGCCAACACTGCTTCGGCGCGATAGCCTAACTCCGGCGAGCGCGCTCCGGGTCGGTTTGAAAGATCGCCGCCGCGACTCCTTTCAGATAGGCGAGAATCGTTTGGCGCAAGATCGCGCATTCGTCACCATCGGGCCGGCGTTCGGCCGATTATCGAGAGGTCTGCAGGATCCAGTAGCCGATCAGTGCTGCAGTTCCGAATATTGCGAGCATTTCAACAGTCAATCTTATCGCGTGGTAATGCAGCCAGATCTTTCTGCGGATCATGAAGCTCTCCGCAGAATCCCCTGCACAGCGTTCGCCAACCGGAGCGAAACTTCAGAATCAACATCTTGGAAAGGTGGCGCGACACCCAGACGGGCGCGGGATTCCCGCTCCGATACACAACGAGCAAAACACGTCCCCGGACGGGAATGTACACTCTTGCTAGACAGCAAAAGACCTAAGCACTTAGCGGAAAAACTCTCTGTCAGTTCGGAGGAAGTTCGGGACCGTATTGTTTGAGCTTGCGATACAGCGTGGTTTTGCCGATACCCAGCAATCTCGCCGCGGCCAGCTTATCTCCGTTGGTTTCGCGCAGCGCGCGCAAAATGGCGCGGCGTATCATCTCGTCGATGGTCGTAAGTTCGTTCGACTCGAGCGACTTCTCGTTCGAGCTTTGCTGCAGGTTGGAAGGAAGATCGGCGATGTGTAGGATGGGGCCGGAGCCCAGCGCCACGGCGCGCTCCACCGCATTCTCCAGTTCCCGCACGTTTCCCGGCCAGTCATATACCATCAGCCGCCGCATGGCGTCTTCAGAGATGGTGCGAATGGGCCGCTGGGAGTCGCTGAATTTTTCCAGAAAAAAACTGACCAGCAGCGGAATGTCGCTCTTTCGTTCCCGCAGCGGAGGCAGTTTGATTTGCATCACGTTCAACCGGAAATAAAGGTCCTGCCGGAAGGCGCCAGCGCGAATGGCCGATTCCAGATCGCGATTGGTAGCGGCAATGATGCGCAAATCGATGCGCACACGGTCTGTGGCTCCCACGGGCCGGATCTCACGTTCCTGTAGCGCCCGCAGCAATTTCGATTGTAAATCCACGGGAAGATCGCCGATCTCGTCAAGAAAGACGGTTCCGCCATTCCCCGACTCCAGCAATCCCGCGCGAGCATGCTGGGCCCCGGTAAAGGCTCCTTTCATGTGGCCAAATAGTTCTGATTCGATCAGCGTCGGCACCAGACCCGAACAATCCACCGGAACGAACGGTTTATTCTGCCTCACGCCTAGAAAATGGATCGATCGCGCCACCAGTTCCTTGCCCGTTCCGCTCTCGCCCAGAATCAGCACCGGATAGTTGTGCTGGCTGACCTTCTCCACCATTTTGTAGACGCGCTGCATTTTCGTGGAGACGCCAATTAAGCCGCCAAAGCCCGGCCGCGTTCGCAATTGCTCGCGAAGAACCCGATTTTCGTGGTCCAGTTCGACGCTCTGAATCAGCCGCTCGATCTTGGTTCGCAGTTCCTCTACGTGAAAAGGCTTGGTGACATAGTCCCGGGCTCCCAGCCGCGTGGCTGCCACGGCCGTTTCTATGGTTCCGTACTGGGTGAGCACCATGACTGATGTATTCGGCTGGCTCGAGCCGATGCGCTTCAAAAGCTCGAGTCCTCCTAGTTGCGGTACGCGAAGGTCGGTAACGACGACGTCGACGGGCGACTGCTCCAGTGTTTCGAGCGCCTCGCTGGTTGTAGAGGCCGTGTGTACTTCCAGGCCCATTTCCAAGGCGATATCGCGGCACAACTCCCGTGTCGCATCCTCGTCGTCTACGATCAGGATGGACAAGCCGGCGGCGCTTGTTTTGAGGCTGCTGGGCTTTGCTTCAACTTCCACGGCAACGCTACTTTCCAGTTAGGCAAGAACAGTGGCAACCAGGCATCGGAAAACACTGATAGGAGAACCGTTTGCCCGATTAATCCGGAATTAGTTGCCGAGGGTTTATACCGAAAAGGGAAAAATGTCAATGAATAACCACTAAGCCTATCTGGCAAGTCCCCAGGACTCCAAGCGTTGCAAGAACGGGAAGGCTCGAAAGGCCGATTTGGGAAGTCTCCCGCTAGAAGGGCCAGCTGCTCATGCCTAGCTTGATGATAAAACCGTTGCGATCAGTGGCGTTGCTGAGGTTCAACATACGGCGATAGCCGATGTCCACTGCGGCCTTCGGGAAAGTATATCCGCAAGCCCCAGATCCCATCGACTGGGTCCCGAGCTCCAAATGCCATGTTCGGCGTCGCTGCTCCCACGAACACCAAGCCGCTATATTCGCTCATGAACTGAATGCGTTTTGCGGGAAACAGAATAAACCCGCTGCCCACATGTCCAGAGTCATATCCTTCGATCCACCCGCGCGCGGATCGCGTGTGAACATATAGCCGAAATTGCCCACGAGCGTAATCAGGTTGAAAAAAATTGCGGCTCGCCGCCACCATGATCAGATCGGCGAAGGCGCCTGCCTGCGTGCCATTCCCGAGCAAGCGCGTCAACGCGTAGCGCGTCGGAATGATGGCGTCATTGCGGATGGAAAGGGTCAGAGGCTCGTTGTCCTCTTCGGAAAGCAATCCGAATTTGGCCCCGAGCGTCACGTTCGGTATCGCTCGGGCGGCCGCGCTCCGCTCGATCGCACGCAGGTCTATTCGTTCCTTCCGGGCCGTAGATTGCGCCTGACCCTGCCACGCTGGCTTGGCATTCCCGCTTTCGGCTGGTAGATTCAATTCAGATCACTGAAAGGAATTATGCAAACAGATCAGAATAAATCGACCGATCGCGTGCTGATTGTCGAAGATGAAGAAAACGCGCGCCGCGGCTATGAAGCCCTTCTGCAAAAATGGGGGCTGGACGTTCTGGGCGTCTCCAGCGCGGAAGACGCCCTGGCTCGGTTTTCCGATTACCATCCTTCCGTTCTGATTGCAGACGTAGAGCTCCCCGGTATGGACGGGTTAAGGCTTCTAGAGCGGCTTCGTGGCGACCTAGCCTCCGTTCCAGCCATAATCATCACCGGAAAGGGCAGTGAGGAGCGTGCCGTTGCCGCGATTGAGGCAGGCGCCTTCTGGTACATCGAAAAGCCGCTCAAAGGAGCGGTCCTGCGGGCCCTCCTCAATCGTGCTCTGGGGAAAGCCCGCGATCAGCAACAAGTGGCCGCCTTGAGGCGGCAGTTGCGGGAAGCGGGGCGCATCGGCGAACTCGTTGGCGCGGCTAAACCCATGCAGGAGGTCATGCGCTTGGTCGAGCAGGTCGCTCCATCTTCCGCATCCGTGCTTATTACCGGGGAAACCGGCTCTGGGAAGGAAATCCTCGCTCGCACTCTCCATCAGCTGTCACCGCGCAACGACCGTCCCTTTGTGGCGATCAATTGTTCCGCCATTCCGGAATCCCTGATGGAGAGCGAAATTTTTGGACATGAACGTGGCGCCTTCACCGGAGCAGCGGAACGCCGCATCGGCTGTTTTGAACTTGCCGATGGCGGCACGCTTCTTTTGGACGAAATCGGCGAAATGCCTGCCCCCACTCAAGCCAAATTGCTGCGCGTCCTGGAAGACAGGAAGGTCCGGCGCCTCGGCAGCAAGGTCGAGACGCCGGTGGATGTGCGTGTGCTCGCGGCCACGAACAAGGACCCCGAGCAGGCCGTTGCGCACGCCCAAATCCGCCAGGATCTCTATTTCCGCCTGAACGTCTTTCACATTCATCTGCCCGCCTTGCGCGATCGCAAGGAGGACCTCCCCCTGCTCGTCGAACACAGTCTGCGTGACCTCAATACCAAACACAGCCGTCAGGTTCGCGGCGTCAACGCCGAAGTCAGCGAGCTTTTCCACAGTTATGCTTGGCCGGGAAACGTCCGCGAGTTGCGCAATGTGCTCGAACGTGCCGTAATTGTGTGTGACCGGGACCTCATCGGCCGCAGCCATCTTCCCGCGGACTTCGGCCGCACTCACGCTACGGCTGCCTCCGAACTTTCTTCTCTGCGTTTCCCTCTGGGTACGACTGTGGACGCCATGGAGCGCGAGCTGATCCTGCAGACGCTCGCGGCTACCAATAACAAGACGCGCGCCGCGGAACTTCTCGGAATTAGTCTGAAGACGCTGCATAATAAGCTGAAAGAATACGAAGCGGACCGTGCAGAGAATCGCTGAGCTCCCATGCGCCTGCGTTTGAAAACTAAAATCACCCTGATCATCGCGCTGCTCGTGCTCACTGTGGTGGGCGTCACCTCCTGGCTCCACGTGTTGACTTTGACCCGCCAGGTTATCGAGCAGGCCGATGGGCGCGCAACCCTCGTGGCGCAGCAGGTCTTTTTTCAGGCCCAGAATGCTTTGGCCGAGGCGGCCAATGAGGGGCAGGCGCCGCCCTCGAATCGTCCTGAGGACGTACGAGAATATGTCCGCAACGCCCTGGACCAGAACTCGGCGCTTACTTCATTGATCGATGCCGAGGTGGGCAACTCTTTTCTGGTCTACGAGGTAACCGTTGTCGATCGCGACGGAACCGCCCTGATCTCGAGCGATGCTTCGCTTCCGGGCCGCAAAGTGCTTCCCCGTCCGCCTCTCAGCCAGCTCGTCAATGCCGGCTTCATCCAACAGCTTCGTTTGATCTACGGCGCGCCGCAAGCCTATGACGTTTCCGATCCGTTTAAACTCGGCCCTCCCGGACGCCAGCTGCCGTTCGGTGAAATTCGCGTCGCCTTGCACACCGGCCTTCTGGCCATCGAGATCACTCCCGCCCTACGCTCCGCCGTTTTTTTGGCGCTCATTTCCGTGCTGGCCTCAGTGCTTCTGGCCGCCATCGTGAGCACGGCTATACTCGCCCCAGTCGAACGCATCTCCGCGCAATTGGACCGCATCTCACGAGGCGAATTCGATCAAAAGCCGCTCGAGCGCGGGGATGAATTCGGGCAAGTGAGCACCAAAATCAGCCAGATCGGATTGCAGTTGCGCGGAGTGCGCGAAATCTTCAGTACGCTCCGGGAAAATCTGGATCAGATTCTCGGCGGCCTGGAAGACGGGCTGCTGCTGTTCACGCGCGATGGTCGTGCCGTGATGGTCAGTCCTGCGGTGGAAAATTTCCTCGGTTCGCCCGCTGACCAATTGCTGGGCCGCAAGGCGAGCGAGATCTTCCCCGCGGGCCATCCCCTGCGCTCCGCTCTCCGTCTCGTCGGAGACGAATTTGAACCCGTGGCTGCCGCGGAGATTGATGTGCCCGCTTCTGATTCCAGCCTGCCGCCGCAGCGCATCGGTCTCAGCGTGCAGGTAATCAGCGAACGCGGTACGCGCATGGGCGCTCTGGTCACCTTGCGCGACCTCCAGTCCCTTGAATCCATCAGCCGTCAATTGCAGGTTTCCGAACGCCTCGCTGCGCTCGGTCGCGTCACTGCGGGCGTGGCCCACGAAGTGAAAAATCCGCTGAACTCGATGCGGCTTTGGCTGGAAAATCTTAAGGAGCATCTCCCCCCCGGCGATGGGGTGCCCCGGCAAGCTGTGGCCGTGCTGGACAGTGAAATTGACCGCCTGGATTCGGTTGTGAAGCGCTTTCTCGATTTCATGCGCTCACAGGAATTGCGCCTCGAGGAGACGCACCTCGACGCGCTGCTGGATGAAGTCAGCGGGATAGCCCGGCCGCGGCGGCAACGGAATTGGCCTTGCCAGCGCCTATAAAGCGATACAATTGCACGACGGCTCCATCGATTTTGATTCTCAAATAGGACGAGGTACCACTTTTCGCATCGAATTACCTCTGGCGCGCCCCGTGGAGCCCGCAGTTTCGCGCTTGCGGGAGGCAAACGGCGCGCTGGCACGGAACGCATCATGAAGCTCCGGCGGAACATTCTCGTTGCTCTCTTATGCCTCGCTGCCGCCGGACTCTGTGGCTGCCGGCGAAACATCGTTCGCGCCGCTCCCCCCTCCGTGACTACACCGCCGGACACAGAGCCCTTCCCGCAGCCGACCGTGGTGAATCCGCAGCCGGCGGCTGCTCCTGCCGAGCCGCCTGACATTAAATCGCCGGCTGAACCCGTACCGGCTGTGGCTGAGCAGCCCCGCCCCCGCCCTCCGGTCGAAGCCGAAGTGGCCGCACCGAAAGCTGAACCGGAGCCGGAGCCAGTTCAGATCGCCCCACAGCTTTCGGCAAAGGACCAGGCGGCCGCGGTTCGCACCACCACTGACGATATCCGCGTCGCCGAACGCAATCTACAGGTTGCTTATGGCCGCCAGCTCAGCGCGTCGCAGAACGACCTTGTTGGAAAGATCGCCGGATTCCTCGCTCAGGCCCATGAAGCGATACGTACAGGCGACTGGGTCCGTGCGCAGAATCTGGCTCAGAAGGCCCAGGTTCTGTCAGTCGAACTGGTCAAATCTCTCTAGAACTATGTCCGCTTCGATCCGCCATTCTTGAGGTCTGCTCGCCTTGATAAGATGTATACATGCCCTCGCATGATGTCATCGTTATTGGTGCGGGTTTGGTTGGCTCAGCCATTGCCCTGCGCCTCGCGCAAGAAGGCCTTCGCGTTGCACTCCTTGAAAAGAATGCGCCCGGCCATGAAGCCTCCTGGGCTGGGGCCGGTATGCTTTCCCCTGCGCCCGATACTTCCGCATCGATTCCGCTGGTGCCATTCAGCCGGGCCAGTCTGAGCCTTTATCCTCAATTCATCGCTGAGATCGAGGATATCTCTGGACGCCGCACAGGCTATCGAACCGAGGGCGCCATCGAGCTACTCTTCTCCGCCGACGCGGAACGCGAGCTCAGCACGCTCATTGCTCTCCATCACGCCCTCGGCCTTCCTACCGAGCCGCTTCCTCTCGACGAAGCCATCAAGATGGAGCCGGAGATAACGCGCCGCGCACGAGCAGCGGCCTATTTTCCCTATGAAGCTTGCGTCGACAATCGCGCGCTCATCGAAGCACTCCTGGCGGCAGCTTCGAGTTCTGGAGTGGAGCTGTTTCCAGACACGACTGCCCGCCAAATCATGATCGAGCATGGACGCTGCACCGGCGTACGCACAGAAAATGGAAGCCTCTTCGAGGCGCGGGACGTAATTGTCGCCGCCGGCGCTTTTTCCCGCTTTCTCGAAGGTATCGTTCCACGATTGGCCACTCGCCCGATTCGCGGACAAATGGTGGCCCTCCGGTCTCAGCAGCCCATTAGCCACGTGATCCGTTGCGAACGAGGTTACATCGTGCCGCGTGACGCCGCCGTGCCGCCACAGGCCATTATCGCAACGGCATCTTGCTGACGCCCATCACCGCGAAACTCACGCGCGAATGGATCGTGGAGAAACACGTCTCCATCGACTGGGAAATCTTCAGCCCGCTGCGATTTGCGGACACAGGAGCCGAAAGCGCAAACTCCCACGATTCCTCTTCGGGAAATCAAGTCTCCGGCAACCGAGCTGGCAGCGAATTCGCCCACAAATAAACCCGCTGAATTCGCACGCCTAAAAATTCAACTTATGACGCTAGAAGGGGAAACTTCTTGCCGGCGGACGGCTGGGTGGGCTGGGCATCGGCGACGCGCGCCCCGGATCGGTAAAGTTAATTTTCGTTAGATCGAGGTAAAGAGGCCGGTCCAGCATGATATCCACGCTGCTTCCTCGCGGCAGTTCGAGTTCTGGTCCTCGCGTCATCATCACCGTCGCGAGGCCCGCAGCGGCACCGAGGCCGGCGCCAATTCCCGCGCCCTGTGCTCCTCCTGCGATCGCACCGATGCCGGCTCCAGCGCCGGTGGTCTTGATGACAGTGCCGGCATCCGCAGCTTTATCTCTGTCTTTACTGATTTGGCCTTCTTTGCCGGCATATTCGCCGCCGCCCGTTTCCGTGTTGGTCGGTACCGCGTCGAATTTAACAGTATAGCCATTAGGTAGAATCAACGTCGTCAGGCGAATGTGTACCTCACCGCCACCCTTTCCTTTTGCCGGGCGCTTTGCTTCGGTGATTTCACCCTGCACATACGAGCCCGCCGGAATTACGATGCGGTCGTTCACGACGACGGGAAACGTGGTCTCCAGGTAGAGTGGCTCGCCCGGTTGCGCGTTGCGAGTCGTAATGCCGTTGTGAAGCACAAGAGGCAGATGCGTTCCCGCGGGCACCACGATTTGCACAGGGGCAGTTTTCGTCGACGCGCTATTTGCGGTTGGCGCAGCATTTGGCTCTGAACTGCTCTGAGCAGTTTGGTCCGGCTTAGCTGCATCAGACTTTGTTTGGCCTGGAGCCTCCTGCTGCCGAAGATGGGTCGCAAAAAGCGGACCCGTAATGAGCATGCCGCCGCCCGCCACTAGGCCGAGCTTCCTTAGTTTCATTCTGTAGCTCATAACCATCCTCCTGCCGTAATGCCGCTAGGATGCAATTCCGAGTAAACGCAGGTGCCTGAGTATACGCTGCGTTGATGCCATTCGGTGTAGCGGACCATGGCTCCAGGTCCAGAGTTCTTCAATGTGTGGAAGACGAGGGGGTACCCCCCACCCCATTTTGTGTAAGTGTTCATTCCAGGAAAGTTAAGATCCTCAATCTTGCAATGGCTGGTTTCAGATGTATTGGTTCGCGACTCAGCGTGAGCGATTCTAAATGTCCAAAGTTCTCGAAGGCTCGAAATGGAAAATGGTTGCCAGTGCATTCGAAATGAGTGAGTCTGGAGGTTCCCGTGGCCGAGGAGCAGGAGAGATCCCTCGCTCCGGTTCGTCGCTCGGGATGACGATGCTGGTGGCATCGTCAATTTTTCGACGAGATTCGACAAGGCCGTCGTCCCCGCCCGCCCTTTCGCACCGGCTCAGAAATTCGCCCGAAGCAGAGTTCCCGCAGCGCTCCGAAGTTCATCCGGCGCAGGCCCGCAACTCGTCCGGGTAGGCTCGGCAGAGTCATCCGGTGTGGGCGTTATATCTATTTTACCGCGAGCGTCAATTGCCGCCCGATGACCGTGTCCTAGTTTGGGCGGCGCGCCACGGCGATGAGGTGGGCACTTGCGCCCTGTACCGAGGGTTCGCTTTCGATCAACGATAGAAACTCCAATAGACTCGATCGCTGCGCGGGGTCGTCCCAAACTTCGCCAAAGAGAGCCGCACTCCATGCCGGCCCTTCGACCGCAAAGGTCTGGATCTCGGCAAAGCCGGCGTCGCGGACTTCGGACGCCAAGTCCTCAGGACGGTGAAAATAAGCGGTCGTGAAGTACGCAGGGTGGTTCGTCGGATTGCGATGCTGACCGGAGGCGAGATCCGCCGCAACGATCTTGCGAAACTCCGCGTCTCGAAAGAAGCCACTCGAGAGACCATCGATCAGTGAGGCGAAACGACAGACTGCGGCCGCGAATAGCACGCCCTGGGCTTTGAGAATGCGCCGAGCTTCACTGAGGGCTTGGAGACGATCCGCATATTCGACGAGATGGTACAACGGCCCCAGGAGCAGAACTGCATCTGCACTATTGGAGGGTATGTCCAACTGACGAGCGTCGCCTCTGGCGACCGATGCCAATGTGATACCTGACTCGGCCGCATAAGACCTCGCCTGCTGCAGGTGAACGTCTACGGGATCGATCAAGTGTACCGGGTATCCATGCTTGGCGAGCGGGAAGGCATAGACCCCGGCGGCGCCCCCTACGTCAAAAATCGTTGCGGGTCTCGGCGGCAGATGCCTCGCGAGAATGGCCTGGGTCCGCAGCAGCTCAAGTTCGCCTCGCGAGCCGGTTAGCCGCTCTGACTCTTTGGTTTGTAGATAGTGCCGCTCGATTTCTTCTGGTATGAAACTCATCCGCGCCTCTATGCGCGACGTCCGCTGATCGGGCGGGCGCCCGGAAATCAGCGGTTGCCGAAGTTTTCGGGGTCGAAATCGGCGCTAGGCTGCTGGGCGCCGCTATCGGAAGTTAAGACAACGCTCTGGCCAGTCAGCTCGAAGCGTTTGCGACAGCGAATGTTCCGGCAGGCGACCATTTCGTCGATGCGAACCATATAGGACCGTGCATTAGCGAAGCGCTTGCGGTCTTCCGAACCAGCGCCGCGCGGGAGTTCTTTCTTTTTGGTGCGCACCATCCAGCGAATGGGATAGGAACTCTCTTGATGGCAGTGCGGGCAGACCAGGGTGAGATTTTTTGTCTCCTGGCGTTCGATATAAAACTGTCGCTCGTCCATAAAATTGCTAACTCCCACCCCAGCGTCGTGACGTTCTACCCCGCGAACGCGTGAGAGATCCCTCGCTCACGATGGACTCTGTCAACCGGCGAAACCTCGTCCTCTTGGTGACTTTCGCCGGAGGACGGGATGATCACCCGGGTCGGTAGTCACTCTTTGCGCTAAAAAGCCGCGTGATTTAGCACGCGCTTCCAGCGCCCGACAACCTCAGCCAGCCACGAGTTGGTTCATTGTAACAAACTCGAAGCCGGCGTCTCGCCAGCGGGGCAGCCAAAATTCGAGAGCAGCCAGTACGTGGCGGCGGTCGGCGCCTAATCGGCGGGCGTCGCCGTCATGAAGCAACACGACTTCACCTCCGCGCTCCTGGTGTCCCTGGCCGCCACGCGCGGACTTCATTGTCTCGCCGCGGGGCGAACCTCCGCCGCGTCGTTTGGCGACGCGCTCCAAGCGTTTGATCAGGCGCGCGGCCGGCTGCGGCTTCCAGTCATAACATTTCAGCGACCACATGGCCACACCTCGCAAGCCCACATTGCGAACGGCGGTCCAAAGCTGGGGGCCACGATATCCGAAGGGCGGGCGCATCAGGATGGGCGCCGCATCGCGATCAAACCCCAAGGCTCGCAGAATGCCGTCCTGACAAGCGCGGAGTTCTTCCGCGATTCGCCATGCCGGCAGCCATGCGAGGTTTGCGTGTGTTTCCGTGTGATTGCCGATACTGTGTCCGCGGTCGGCGATCTCCCGCACGAGGTCCGGGCAGGCGCGAGCGAAGCGGCCCACCAGGAAAAAAGTCGCGGGCACAGCGTAACGCCCGAGCAAGGCCAGGAGTTGGGATGTATGCGCCGGATTTGGCCCGTCGTCGAAGGTGAGCGCGATGAGAGTTTTTTGCGCGAACTCCCAGAGAATGGGCTAACCTAATTGCCGGGTGAGAGGGTTCGGCGTCTCTTGCTGAAACAAATCACTATCCGGTTCGGTTTCATATCGTTAATCCTTTTTCTGTTATTGCCGTTTGGTTCGAGTGCGCAAGACGAGTCGCCGACGCCGCAAACGGCGCCTTCGGCAAAGGCCACGGGTGCGGTTCGAATGCCCAATGGTGTGCCGATTCCCGGCGCGAATCTTCGCCTAGTTGAAACGAGCACGGGGCGTGCCTGGATCAGTTGGACAGACGAAAACGGCCGTTTCGATTTGCCGGGATTGCCCCTCGGGCATTACCGCATCGAGGTCAGCCAACTGGGATTTGAGAACGCCGCTCAGGAATTCGATTTGAGCGAAACCCCTGGCACGGTCAATGTAACGGTCAAGGTCGCGTCCCTGGCGAGCCTCGAGGCTGCGGCGGCTTCGGCACAAAGTTCTAGCCAAACTCCCGCTGGCGCAGGAGCGCCGGCCAATCCTACTGCTAACGCTCCCGAGGGCAGCAACAACAAGCAAGTGCCGGGGCAAGGGCCCGGCGCAGGTGGATTGCGCCGCAGGCAATTTCCCGAGGGCGGACGCGCCCCGGGAGCCCAGAACGGCGCGGCAGAGCAGGGCGCTGCGGGTCCCGGAGGTCCGGGCGTCGGCAGGCAAGGTTTCGGCGGGCGGCGCGGCGGTTTCCAGCAGGTGATCCTAAATAATCAGGCGGACAATCAAGGCGGCACACAGGGCCAGCAAGGGGAAACGAGCCAAGAAGCAGAGGGCGGAACATCCGGTGATCAGGGCGGCGACCAAGGCAGTCCCGGAGGCCCTCTCGGGCAGGCGTCCGCATCGGACGCATTTCTCATGAATGGCACGGTTGGCCAAGGGGATCGGAATGCAGGTTTCGGTGGAGGCTTTCCGCCAGGCGGTGTCATTTTCCAAGGGCCTGGTGATGCCGGCCAAAACGGCTTCGGAGTCACGGGCGGCGGCTTCAGAGGCGGGGCTCCGGTGGCCAATCCCGGCGGCGCAGGCGCTCCGGGACTGCCGGGCGGCGGGCCGGGTGGCCCCGGTGGCGGACCGGTGATTGCATTTCGGCCTCCGGGTGGAGGAAGGCCCGGGCCGGGAGGGCGCGGCGCGCCTCAGGGCATGACGGCTCTTTATGGCATGCAGCGGGTGCTGCGGCAGAGGATCAATCGCATCCGCGCGAGCTTCTACAACGAGTACGGCAATTCGGTGTTCAACGCCCGCCCCTACTCGCTCACCCAGCCCAACGCGCCCAAAATTCCTACCTGGAGTGAACGGATCGGCGGAAACCTGGGCGGACCGCTGGTGATTCCTCATGTTTATGACGGGCACGATAAGACATTTCTCTTCGTCAACTTCGATGGCACCTGGTCGCGCAATGGCGTGGACCAATTCTCCACGGTCCCGACGGTGGCGGAACGGAATGGGAATTTCTGCAATCAGGACGCGCAGCTGCGTACTCTTGCGGGCTGCCAAATTCCCTCTTCCTTGCTTAATCCCGCCGCGCTGGGGCTGCTGCAATACATTCCCGAGCCAAACCTTCCGGGCATCGTCGATAATTTCCATCTGCAACGAACGATGTGGCCGCACCGCTGGGGATCACCGGCGTTTCGACGGCGCCGATCGACTGGGGCGTGCCCCAGCTGAGCTTCAACAATTTCACGAAAGTGGCGCCTGCGATGCCCTCACTGGTGCGCAATCAGACCTATCGTTTCGTGGATGCAGTCACCTATATGCTTCCGAAGCACACGCTGACCTTCGGGGCGGAAGTGCGCCGCATCGAAAACAACACCGCGTCGGATCCAACTCCGGAGGGCCTGTTCAGCTTCAGCGGCCTCGTCACCGGGCTCGATTTTGCCGATTTTCTCCTGGGCCTTCCCGACAGCACCAATGTGCGCTTCGGGACTCCGAGCAACTATTTTCGCAGTTGGGGCACCGCCGGCTACGCGAGCGACGATTGGCGCGCGCGTTCCGATTTCACGCTGCAATTCGGCGTGCGCTACGAATTTTTCACGCCGCCAACGGAACTCTACGGCCATCTTGCAAATTTGGACTTCGACCCGGCTGCCTCTCAAGTGGCGCTCGTGCTCCCCGGCCAAGCTGCGCCGTTCAGCGGCGCCCTTCCCAACTCGCTCATCCGGCCGGGCTATAACAACTGGGTGCCGCGCATCGGCATCGCCTGGAGGCCACCGATCAAGGCGCTGCAGGCCCGCCATAGCACGGTGGTGCGCGCCGGGTTCAGCACGTTCTACAACGAATCGATCTACACGCAACTGCTTTCGGAACTGGCGAATCAGCCGCCGTGGTCTACTTCCGAATTGCGCATTACCGGCGCCGGCGATGTGCTGACGCTGGAGAACGGATTTCCGGCCGCGGTGGCAGGGCGAAACACGATACAGAATACTTACGCCGTGAATCCGAATTACAGAGTCGGATACGCGCAGATCTGGAATTTTTCAGTCGAAACCAATGTGGCCAATAACACCGCACTTGTGGTGACCTATACCGGAACGAAAGGGACAAACCTCGATTTGCTGTATGCGCCCAACCGCACGGTACCCGGAAGCCTCTCGCCTACGGGTCCCGTGGCGAACGCGGGCGATTTCATCTATGACACCTCCGGCGCAAATTCCATCTATAACTCGCTGCAGGTGCGCGTACAGAAGCGCTTGTCTCACGGAATCATGATCAACGGCACGTATACCTTCGCAAAATCCATTGACGATGCCAGTTCGATCGGCGGCGTCATTGGCACGTCGGCGGCAAACGTGGGTAGCGGCGGGATTTTCGCTACACGCGCGGACCAGATTTGCAATCCGAATCTGCCCGCCAGTGACCGCGCTCCGCTCGATTTCTTCAATACTTCGTGTTTCGTCGTGCCTCCGGCAGGACAGTTGGGCAATGCCGCTCGCAACACGATTACAGGGCCGGGCATGTTTACGTGGAATGCGCAATTCGGCAAAACGATCCCGTTTGGCAAGGACCACGAGCATCGCGTCGATCTGCGCTGGGAGATCACGAACGTGACCAATACCCCAAACCTCACGGGATTAGCGACGCTGGTGAATTCCACCACGTTCGGGCAGGTGGCGGGCGCTTCGGCGATGCGTGCTATGAACGTCGTCACGCGGTTTACATTTTGAGAGCTGCAAGATGAGAGATGAAATCCGCCGGCTGATCGCAGTTCTGGGAGTTGTCGTGTTCCTGGTGCCTCCAGGATTGGCTCAGAATCCGCAGCAGCCGGTCCGGCCGCCGGCGCCGCCACAAGTATCTGCCAATCAGAAAGGCGCTATCAGGGCGGCGGTCAACTTGGTGGAAGTGGATGTTGCGGTCACCGATCGGGACGGCAAGCTCCTTAAGGGCTTGCGGCAGGATCAGTTCAGCATCGCTGAAGACGGCAAGGATCAGAAAATTTCCACGTTCGATTACTACGACGTGGAGAGACTCGAAAAGGCCGATGCCGTGGAGGCCGCGCCGATCACGATCCCTATTGGCTCAGTTGCTCCGCCGGAGGAAGTTCGGCAGCAGGTACGCGATCGCCGCATGATCGTTCTTTTCTTCGACCTTACTTCTTTGCAGCCAAACGATCTGACACGCTCCACGCTCGCGGCGAAGCAATTCCTCAGCAAACAGATGACGTCCGCCGACCTCGTCGGCGTGGTTTGGTTTGGGAATCAGCTGCGCGTGATCGCTGACTTCACCAACGATCGCGATCTGCTCGATCGCGCGGTGGACGCGCTTCTTCCCGGCAAGGAGGCCCAACTCGCGGCGCTGGCGGCGGCCACTTCCGCCGGTATCGACTCGGCCGTCACCGAAGAGACCAACGCTGCCTTTACTGTGGATGACACCGAGTTCAATGCCTTCAACACCGACCGTAAGCTGGCATCGCTCGAATCGCTGGCGGACTTGCTGCGAGATATCCCCGGCAAAAAGTCTGTCCTGCAGTTCGCGAGCGGCATCACGCAAACCGGCGAAGACAATCGCTCCCAGCTTCGTGCGACTACCGATGCCGCCAATCGCGCCAATATGTCGATCTACACCGTGGATTCACGCGGGTTGTTGGCAGAAATTCCGGGCGGCGATGCCAGCGTGGGAGCTGCGGGCGGAAATGCCATGTACAGCGGCGCCGCCGTCTTCCAGCAAAGCGGGGCGCGGCAGGATTCGCGCGAAACTCTGGCCGCGCTCGCCTCCGATACGGGGGGGCGCAGCTTTTTCGACCTGGGAGATCTTGGCCAGGCCTTCCGTTCCGTGCAGTCCGATACCGACGGATACTATCTTCTGGGCTACTACAGCGCGAATGCAGCGCACGACGGCCGCTGGCGCACCATACACGTAAAAATCATGGGAGTACCCGGCGCGCGCATTCGCTACCGCCAGGGCTATTACGCGCCCAAGGATTTCGGCGTCTACACCACCGAAGATCGCGAGCGCCAGTTAGAAGACGCCATGCGATCCGAGACGCCGGTCGTGGAGTTGCCCATTGCGGTGGAGACCGCTTACTTCCGCCTCAATAATAAGCAGATCTTCGTTCCCATCTCCGCCAAGCTCGCGTCCAGCGCGCTGCAGTGGGCGCAAAAGAGTGGACGGCGTCAGGTGGAATTTGACTTTGCCGCCGAAGTTCACGATAGCCAATCCGGGCGCATCGCTGGGGCTTTGCGCGACACGATTACGGTGCGGCTCGATTCGGAACGTTACGAAGAGATCCAGCAGAACGCGTTGGTCTATCAAGGCGGCATTATTCTGCCACCGGGAAATTACAAGCTGAAGTTTTTGGCGCGCGAGAATGAATCCGGGCGCATCGGCACGTTTGAGGATGATTTAAGGCTGCCGGCGGTGCAGCCGGATCGCATGCAGTTGAGCTCCGTTGTGCTTTCGAGCCAGCTGGTCGAAGTGCAGAAGAGCTCGGAAGTGCAGACCAAAGGCTTCGCGCCTGGCGCCAAGCTCAGGGAACTGCCGCTCGACGTAGGCGGAGAGCGCATCATTCCTAGCGTCACGCGCGTTTTCACCAATCAGCAGATGCTTTATATTTTCTTTCAGGCTTACGTGCCTGAGAAGACGGATCTCAATCAGTTGCGCGCCGGCCTGGAATTTTTCCGCAACGGCGCGCGCATCAGCCAAACACCCATCGTTGCTCCGGCCCAAGTTGACGACCAGACGGGCACGGCCTCTTTCCGCATAAGCCTGCCGCTAAACACGGTTGCCATCGGGCGCTATACCGTGCAAGCGGTGGTCGTGGAAGCGGGCGGCGCCCAAGCTGCCTTCGGACGCAACTACTTCGCACTCCGCCCGCCGCTTGCTCCCACCGCTCGGGCCACGCCTGCAGTTTCCGGCTTCGGCGGAAACTAGCCCTGCGTAAGGCCGGCCCTCAGTCGAGCACGTTTGTTCCGACGCCTTGCACCAGCCCATTGGGAGGGGCCTGGGTTGCGCCGCTCAGCTTTCCGGGGATGAACTGGGCGCGGTTGCTACCCGTTGTCACGATGCCAACACTCGAGCCGTCTTCGAAGTTGAAGTAGTGGTCGCTTTTACCGTTCGTGACGATGATGTTGATGTTGATGTTGAGGAAATGAACGTTACCGAGAGGTATGGTGCCACCGCCTCCGCGTACCAACTCCACCGCGCCGCTATCGTGATACGACGGGTCGGGTCCGTTGACATGCGGATTCGTCACCGTCAGATTCTGGAATGTGAGGCTGGCGCCATTCGCCGAATAGAAGCGCCCGACCGCGCCATAGCTGCCGCTCTGATCGCTGAAGGAATCCTGAATTAGAATCGTGCCGGGAGCATTTGTGGAATCGGTTGAGCTCAAGAACGGCGACTTCCGACCAATGTCCCCGTTATCGGCAAAATATCCGTAGCCCCGATTCCCAGTTGAGTGGTGGCGCAATACCGTAACGCTGATCGGTTGCGACGTAGAATTCAGCAGCCAGGGGCTGATGTGCAGGCCGTCGCCCGCGTTGCCATCCGTATAGCAATCATCAATATTGACGTCGAGGAGAAAGTCGGCTGGTTTGTTCGGCTCGATATCGATGCCGCTCTGGGGCGCGGTGCCGTTTGTGTTAGTAAAGTGGTCGCGCAAATAATAGATGTGGTTCACCCCCCCCGATGATGCTGGAACCTTGCCGACGATTGTTGTTGAAGATACAGTCTTCAATCGTGACGTTTGTGCTGTAGCTCAAGTACAAGCCATCGCCGCCTGAATCATTGCAGGAAATTCCGCTGATCGTCACGTTGCTAGCGTTTACAATGTTCAAACAGTGCCGCCACTCGCCGCTAGTGTATTCCGCCTTGAGCATGTGGAACACGGAAACAGCGGCGCCTGCGCCCGTGATGGTGACGTTGGAGGAATTGATGTTGAGCATCGTCACGCCATCGCCGTACCCTGGGTTAGCGGTTATGGTCGCGCCGGCGACCACGAAGACGTTGGAGTTTTCAGGAAATGAGAGCGGATTGACGTTGTAGTTCCCAACAGGTATCTCCAGGGTTTGGCCATTCGCCGCCGTGAAATTGAGCGCCGTCTGGAAGACACTTGTGTCGTCGCCTCCAAAGCCAGCGCTTCCGAAATGCAGCAGACTCAAGGCATTGGACGGCGCAACAGCGGGCGGCGGTGACGGGGGGGCCGCCGGCGAGTTCGTGGATGAGCTTGTGGCCCCGCTCGTAGCCGTCGGGCCGGTTGTATTTGTTGACCGTACTGCGCTGCCTGCCGAACCGATCCCAGTGCTACATCCCCAGCCGCAAAGCCCAAGAGTGATCAGGAAAATGACGAACAAGAACAAGAGCGATTTGTTAGGGTTGAAGTGAGTGGGATCGGATGCCTGGTAAGTTGTGCTACCAGCTGCACTGGACCATCTATGTGCTTGCAATCTCGATCTCCAAATGGGAAAAATTTTGGGCACGGTCAAAATACAGGATTCCAGGCAAGGAAGGACATCGGTGACTAGGGTAAAACTCGTACAGCAGCAGCGTTACCCTACAGGAGTCCCCTTAGGACAGGTCGCAACTCTAGATCAGTTGCCTTATACGGGGGTATCCCTAGCCCACAGGGAAGGACCGCAGCTGGCCTAATAGCAAACTGAAAGAGATGCCACGCGGCGGTTCACCTGGTTAATCTTTGGCCAAACCCCGGTGGTGAACCAATGTAATCGTCTTGAAATTTTCAAAGGAAGTTTTCCGCTTTGTGGATCGCGGCCCAATTTGATTCACCAGCTGCTCCGTTGCAACTTTCGCAAGTCGCAGTATGATGGCAAGACCCAGTTGTGCGGGGTTCCAAGTTGCCCAACTTTAGCCTCGTTCTCCTGATCCACGGACACCAGCCTGTCGGCAATTTCGATGCTGTACTGGAGCAAACCTACCGGCGCTCTTATTTGCCGTTCATCGAGTGTTTGCTTCGGCACCCAGGCATTCGCCTGGGCCTGCATTACAGCGGACCGCTACTTGAATGGTGCGAGCAGCGCCATCCGGAGTTTTTCCGGCACCTTCAGGAATTGACGTCGCGCGAGCAGGTGGAGTTAGTAGGCGGCGGTTTTTACGAACCCATCCTGGTCTCCATTCCGCCGGAGGACCAAGCGCGGCAAATTCAGTTGATGCGGGGCTATTTGAGCGAGAAGTTCGGTCGGGAGCCGGAAGGCGCATGGCTTGCCGAGCGCGTCTGGGAGCCGCAGGTGCCTTATGCGCTGGCTTCGGCAGGCGTTCGATACACGCTGGTGGATGACGTGCATTTTCTCGCCGCTGGTTTTGAACTCGGCCAGTTGCACGGCGATTATGTGGCCGAAGATCGTGGGCAGACGGTCCGGGTTTTCCCCGGACTGAAGGCCTTGCGCTACTTGCTGCCGTTCCGTCCTTGCGAAGAGGCCATCGGTTTTCTTCGTGAGAGCGCCCAGCGTCATCCCGGCGGCATGGCCGCTATGGGAGATGACTGCGAGAAGTTCGGCAGCTGGCCCGGGACCTACGATCACTGCTACCGCGACGGCTGGCTGGACCGTTTCTTCGCGGCGCTGGAGGAGTCCGCGGAGTGGCTCGCCGTGAAGCCCCCCGGGGAGTACATCCGCGAACATCAGCCGCGGGGCCGCGCCGATCTACCCACGGCCTCATATTCGGAAATGATGGAATGGACTCTGCCCACGAACACGCGCATGGACTTCCATGCCATCTGCGAGGAGTTTGCCAATCGCCCCGACGTACAGCGGTTTCTACGGGGCGGGCCCTGGAGAGCATTCTTCACCAAATATCCGGAGTCGAATTTGCTGCACAAAAAGATGCTGCGCGTTTCCGAAAGGCACCGAGGCCTCACCTCGAAACGAATGAGCGAAGAGCGAAGCGCCAAGCGTGAGCAGGCGCAAAAGCATCTTTTGCGCGCGCAGTGCAACGACGCCTATTGGCACGGCGTCTTCGGCGGCATCTATGCGCCGCACTTGCGCACCGAACTATGGCGCGAGCTCATCCGCGCCGAAACTTTGCTGGACGAACTCGGCCGTAGCCGCGCCGACGCGGTGCATATCGAGCAAACCGATTTCGACGGCGACGGCCGCGAGGAACTCTACGTCACCTCGAGGAGCTTAGCCGCCTTGTTCCGGCCAGCCGACGGAGGCACTTTGCTCTCTCTCGATTTCCGGCCCAATGCCGTCACGCTGGTCAACTCCATGCAGCGACGCCCGGAGGCCTATCACCGCCGCCTCCGCGAAGCCTCCGCCGGTGCGGGCGGCCAAGTCGCATCCATCCACGATCAGGTGCGCAGCAAAGAGGACGGCTTGGAGCGGTTTCTGCGCTATGACCGGTGGCCCCGAAACGCTTTTCGTCTCCTGCTGTTTCCCCCGGATAAGACTTTCAAGGATTACGAGCAACTGAAGCTCGAAGAGAATCCTGTTCTTGCCTCCGGTACCTATGCCGTCCTGGAGAACGGACCGACGAGCATCAGTCTGGAATGCGAAGTACCTTGCCCAGACCGTGCGGATGCAGGCGGATCACTCGAACTGATGCGATGCACAAAGCGATTTTCTTTCGCTTCTGGAAGCAAAGGCTACCATCTCCATTGCACCTCCAAGCTTTCTTGCGCCGACGTGCTAGCGCGTTCCGCTCTCCTCGGTGTGGAAATCGTTCTGAACTTTCTCACGCCGCGGGAGCAAAACCGTTATTTTGAAATTCCGGCCGGCCGGCATCCTTTAGGCTGGTCCGCGGCCATATCAACCGCGGAGATAGGGTCTCGGTTAAGGGTTGTGGACGAGTGGCAGAATGTCGCGGTCACCATCGAAGCTCCTTCCGCCAGCGAACTTTGGATCACTCCCATCGAGACGATATCGGAATCCGAGGAAGGCTTTGAACGTGTGTATCAAGGCTCGCAGATTTTAGCTGTCTGGCCTGTGGAACTCGCCGCCGGCAAACCATGGACAGGAGAACTAAGCCTGCGCGTGGAAGCGGCGCGCCCGGCGGATCTCCATTCTCACAGCGAATAGGCCGAACTCACTCCGCCACAAACAAAGTTTGCGCGAAGGCCCATTCGCCGTCGAGCCATTGTCTCAGGGCACGAAATCCAGCGTGCCGGCCGATTTCCATCAATTCGCCTCGCCGATATTTATGCGAGCTCTCCGTCCAGATGGTTTCGCCTTCACGAAAAGAGACGCTGCAGCCGGCCCGCGGAATCGCCACACTTTGCGGACGCGTCGAAACGAGGTGCATTTCGATGCGCCGTTCCGCCGCATGGTAGCGGGCCAGATGGCGGAACGCGGAGAGGTCGAAGTCGGCGTCCAGCTCACGATTCATGCGAGCGAGCACGTTGAGATTAAACGAGGCGGTAACACCCAGCGGGTCATCATAGGCTGGCAGAAGCTGCGCAGGCGGCTTTTCAAGATCCGCGCTGAGGAGCAATGCGTCTCCTGCGGTTAGAGCCTGTCGCACCTCCGTAAGAAAACGCTCCGCAGCGCACCAGCTGAAATTGCCGATCGTGCTGCCCAGAAAGAGAACAAGCAACCGCTCGTCAGACCCGCGCGACGCAGCTACGGATAACAGCCCTTGCAGGTAGGGCTGCTGTACGGGCCTTATCTCGACGTTGCGCAGTTGGCCCAACTCCCTGGAGCACTGGTCCAGGGCCTTTCGGGAGATCTCGATCGGATGATAGACCGTTGGGCGCTGCGTGGCCAGCGCCTCCAGCATCCAAGACGTCTTTCTTCCACTCCCGCTGCCAAGTTCGGCGACCACGACTCGCCCGGGGGGCAACATCGCCGCAATCGTCTCAGCATTTTCCCGCAGCAGACGCTCATCCGCGCGAAACAGGCCGTACTCGGGCAGCACCGTAATGACCTCGAAGAGCGCGGAGCCCACTTCATCATAGAAGTACTTCGAAGGGATTTCTTTCTGCCCCTTTTTCGTCAACCCCAAGCGCACGTCGATGGCGAACTGGGTGACGGTGTCTTGCGCCAGCGTTTCAACGAGCATGCTTCCCCCGATCACAGAGTTGACCCGAGTCAGTGTTCGACACAGCGGAAACCGGTGTAGATATACGGATAGCGCGACTGGAACCAATTGCGGAAGGATCGCCGCAATAGGCATGATGCGGTTCGCGGCGATGCGCCTTTGACGACGTAGTGGCGGTTATCGAAGAAATTTGCCGAATAGCCGGGGTAGAAAGGAAAGGGTTCGAATCCTTCGAAGGGCGCGAAGACTGTGCGCGTCCATTCCCACCCATTGCCCACGAGATCGGTAACTCCAAACGCGCTGCCGCCTGCCGGGAATGCGGTCGCCGGAGTAGGGTCCCAATACTGAAAATCAAAATTGCCCAACCCGACGCTCGGAGGAACGTCGCCCCAGGGATAACTGCGCTCGGCGCCGCTGTGCGTGCCATAAGCTGCGCGATGCCATTCCGCTTCGCTGGGCAGCTTCTTGTGCGCCCAGCGGGCATAGGCCGATGCTTCCGCGTGGCTCACGTACACCGGCCAATCCAGCGGAAGCGGCACTTCGTCGAACATGGTCCGGAAGAAAAATTGGCTGCCTCGCCGAATCCAGAATGCGGGATATAGCCTGCCGCTCGATTGCAGCCATTCCCAATCCGCATCGCTCCAGAAGCGCTGTTCGCGATAGCCGCCTTCAGCCACAAAGCGGAGATATTGAAGGTTGGTCACCTTGTACGTATCGATTCGAAACGCCGGGACAAAAACGCGATGTTCCTCGAACTCGTTATCCCACCCGAAGACTCCGTCCTCGCGCCTCAATCCGAGGGTTGCGATGCCGCTGGGGATTTCGGTCATCTGCGGCCGGACTTGCGGCGCGCGAGGCGCAGGGTCGCCTTGCCTAGCGCACTTGAGGTTGAGAGGCAAACGATGCAGCATGTAGGTGAGCGTCTCGACGTGCATGAGACGATGCTCAACGGCCACGTGGAGGAATTGTGAAAGGGTTCGTCGACGCTCATCAGGCCCTTCTAGTGCGGCGGGCAATTGGTCGTCGAGCGCTGCGCGCACGCCTTGGTTATACCGAAGAACGTCTTTGCGCTCCGGCCAGTCGCTCGGTTGGTCATCGGGAAGCTCGCCGTTTACCGGATCGATGCCAAAGGCAAAGAGCTTGTCAAAGCTCGGAGCGAATGATTTCAAGCCTGCGAGTTCGCGGCCGAAGAGATTCCAGTCGAAGGCTTCGAGGTGACCTAAGTAGAAGATGATCCGATGTCTTTCGGCGATGGGGCGTTCGTAGAAGGCCTCTGGACGCACCGCCTCGAATAGGGCGTCACTCCGCTCCCGAGCTTCCGATAGCTGCGGCAGCAGAGAGTCCAATCCGGTAACACGCGTTGGAGATGCCATGTAATTCCCAAAGGATTCGATGCTTCGGCTGCGAACTGGATACATTGACCGGCTGTCTTTGGGGGGCAGAAGGATGATTGCCCCGGGCATCGGTAGCAGCCTAACATATGCAGAGATGATTCCGAATGTCATCCAGTCAGCCGAGGAGTGCGCGTGAACACCGCGCCTGGTGCCGATGGCCTCGCCGTCGAACTGCGCGATGTCGGCTACTGCCTGGATAAGCGGCAAATCGTCAGCGGCGTAAGCTTCAAAGTAGCCCCGGGCGAAACCTTGGCTCTGCTGGGGCGCAGCGGTGCCGGCAAAACGACGACCCTAAAGTTGATCAACCGGCTGCTGGAAACCTCTTCGGGTGAAATCTTTGTAGAGGGCCGCTCTCAGCTCGAATGGGATCCCATTCGGTTGCGCAGGCGCATCGGCTACGTCATCCAGGACGTAGGTCTCTTCCCTCACTGGACCGTGGAGCAAAATGTGGCCATGGTGCCGCGTCTGGAATCCTGGCCTGAGTCGCGCGTCCGGCAGCGTGTCCGGGAGATGCTGGAACTGGTTGGCCTCGACGTGGCTAAATTTGCCGCGCGGAAACCCAGTGAGCTCTCCGGCGGACAGCGCCAACGCGTGGGAGTCGCCCGCGCGCTTGCCGCCGACCCTCCCATACTATTGATGGACGAACCGTTCGGCGCTTTGGATCCGGTCACTCGTGCCGAGCTCCAACGCGAGTTTCGCGAGCTGGCGGCGCGCCTGGAAAAGGCCATTATTTTTGTCACCCATGATCTGCGCGAGGCTCTTCTGATCGGCACGCGCATTGGCCTCTTCGCCGAAGGCCGTTTGGCCGGCATTTACGAACCAGACGAGTTTCTGCACTCTACCGATGCCGAAGCCCGCGCTTTTGTGGATTCGCTCGGGACCGAGGACGGCAGGGACCGCAGTTTGCCGCACGTCACCGGCAGAGGGAGGAAGGCGTGAGCCTCTGGAATTTTCTGGTTAACTATCGCGCGGAGATCTTTTCGCGCACTTTGGAACATCTGCTCCTCGTTGCTGCGGCAATGCTGGCGGCCGTGCTCGTCGGAATTCCTTTGGGAATTGGCTTGGTTGGTCGGCAGAATCTGCGGCGCTGGGTGCTGGGCGCGGCAAACGTAATCCAGACAATTCCCAGCCTGGCTCTATTTGGATTTTTGATTCCGGTTCCTTTTCTGGGCGGCATTGGCGCGAGAACCGCTACCGTCGCTTTGGCCCTGTACGCCTTGCTTCCAATCCTGCGCAACACCTATACCGGAATTGCGGGCGTGGATCCCGCTGTTTTGGAGTCCGCGCGCGGCATGGGCATGACTCCGGCGCAGATCCTTTGGGATGTGCAACTCCCGCTCTCCGTCGCGGTGATTCTAGCCGGAGTGCGAGTCGCCATGATCATCTGCATAGGCGTGGCGACGATAGCCGCCGCCATCGGCGCCGGGGGGCTGGGCGTATTTATTTTTCGGGGCGTGGCCATGGTCAGTAACTCCGTGATCCTGGCCGGCGCGATTCCGGCGGCCCTGCTGGCGATCGGCGTGGACCTCGTCCTCGGCTTGGTTGAGCAAAAACTCACGCCCTGAGGCGGGAGTACCCTGTCACCCCCCAATGACCGCGTCCTTCACGAGACGGGAAGCACTCGCGGTGCTCGGCGGCGCCTTCGCAACTCTTGCGGGCTGCCGCCGCACGCGTCCAAACACCGTAGTGGCGGGCTCAAAAAATTTCACCGAACAGATCATTCTCGCCGAGTTGCTGGCGCAGCAGATCGAAGCGCATACGGCTCTGAGAGTCGATCGCAGGCTCAATCTGGGAGGCACGCTCATCTGCCACCGAGCCATGCTGGCGGGCCAGATGGACCTGTACGCGGAATATACCGGCACGGCACTGACTGCCGTATTGGGCGAACCTTCTTCCAATGACACCGAGGGCGTCTACCGCACCGTCCTAGATGCCTACCGGGATCGCTTCGGTTTTGACGTAGGCCCGCCGCTCGGATTCAACAATACCTTCGCCATCGTGGTTCGCAGTGAAGATGCGCAAAGGCTCAGATTGCGCACCGTCTCTGACCTGGTCCCCCACGCCGCACAATGGCGCGCCGGATTTGGCTACGAATTCATGGAACGTTCCGACGGCTACCCGGGCCTGTCGCGCGCCTACGGGCTGAAGTTTGCCGCCGCGCCCAGCATCATGGATCTCGGCTTGCTCTACCGGGCGCTCAAGGAACATCAAGTTGACGTGGTCGCCGGCAGTTCCACCGACGGACTCATTATCGCGCTCGGCATGGTCATCCTGGATGATGACCGCCACTTTTTTCCTCCTTATCAGGCTGTGACCATTCTTCGTGGTGGCGCTCTTCGTGAGCATCCAGAGCTGCGGGGCGCTCTCGACGTCCTGGGCGGGAAGATTTCCGACGCCGAGATGCGTCAGATGAACTACGCCGTCGATGCCGAGCAGCGCGATCCCGCTGCCGTGGCTCGGGAATTTCGCCGCGCCCGCAACCTCTGAGCTCGTTGCTGGGTCCATCGCTCTTTGTTAGAGTCGAAACTGAAGGAGTCGAGAATGGCTATCAGCCAGGAACTGCTCGATTTGCTGGTGTGCCCGGCGTGCAAAACCCCAGTAAAGCTGACCGCAGACGAAAAGGGACTTCGCTGCGCGACCTGCCGGATCGTCTACCCCATTCGCGACGGGTTTCCCGTCATGATCCGCGAGGAAGCCAAAGCCGAGACCTGATCGCCAAAATCCTTACAGCGGGAAACTGAGCGACTGGTCGCTGCGCTCTACCCACAGACGAATTTCCTTACTCCGGCCGCTACGCGGATCACTATTGTCGGGGAAGGGCTGAAAGGGGCTCACTTCCACTACAACGACCACGCCGCTGCCCCCGTTGGGAGGCAGGGAGGCTGATTCGATGCGGTAGCTTTTGATCGGTCCGTAATAACCTTCGAGTCCCCAGTCAGCCATAAAATCCTGGTAGGTATACGAGCCATGGGATTTCCAAATCTGGAAAGCGCGCTGATAGTCCTGCGCCACTACCGCATCCATGAAGTGTTCGATAGTGTGTTTTTCGCTAATGAAGCGCAGGAAGAAGAACCAGATACCGAAGGCCACCAGGATGACCAGTGCAACGCCGCTTACCGCGTAGCGGAGCCTCTTAGAATTCGGTTCCTCGCTGGTCGTGTCTAGAAGCGCCAAATCTATCCTCGGTTGTCCTCAATATGACC
>QHYQ01000400.1 GCA_003224175.1 Acidobacteriota bacterium | reverse complement strand
CCTCCCCCCGAAAACTTCCGCGGTAAAGAGATTGCCGTCGCTATCAGCCGAGAATTGATGCACGGCCCAGAACAGACCCGGCGCTGTGCCATGCGTCCCCCAGGCATACAACAGGTGTCCTTGGAGATCGTATTTCAGAAATTTATCGAGCGGACCGGAAAAGGCCCACAGATATCCATCGTCGCTTATGCGAATGTGGTATGGCTGGGCGATGTTGGGAAACTGGTCCAGGTATTTGCCGTTCTCATCGAAGACCTGAACGCGGTTGTTGGCCCGATCGGAGACGTATACGCGGCGGTTGCGATCGACGGTAATCGAATGTGGCGTGTTGAACTGGCCATTTCCGGTGCCAGGGGTTCCCCAGGTCAGCAGAAACTTTCCGTTCTTGTCGAATTTTACGACGCGCGTATTGCCGTATCCGTCGCTGACAAAGAATGTGCCATCCGGCAGCCAGGCGATGTCGGTGGGCCGCTTGAAGTGTTTGTCGTCGTTGCCGGGCTCGTCCCTCAGTCCGAGGGTCATCAGAAGCTTTTTGCCATCATTGGTGAATTTGAAAATTTGATGATGGATGTCGTCAACCACCCAGACGTTGTGCTCCGGGTCGTACGGGCTGATCAACACCGAGTGAGGTCCACGTCCATCCTCGAAGAGATGGTCCCACTGCGTCCATGCTTCGATCAGCTTGCCGCTGGCATCCACGATGGAGATACAGTTCTTGAACACGGGCGTTATACCTGTGGCCTGCTCACCGAAAGAGCCCCAGAAGCCAGTGAAATTGCGAGGCAGTTTATCCGGCAGTTTCAGTTCGCCACGGTTACCGATGAAGATTTTGTTGGGCGTCTCAGCGAAAATTCCCCCGGTCGATCCCCAAATGTATCCCTTATCGGGCAGCGGTTGCGGCCAGCCTTCTACTACATCGTAGGGGCCGGTCCGGTCGTCTCCGCCTTTCTCCTGGGCAAAGGTGGGCGCGCAGAAGAATGTCAAGCCGATTACTACAACCAGAGAGAGGAGGGATTGGCGCATGGCAACCTTCCTTTTCCGTCAGACTTTTCCACCGAATCCGCGATTTGCGGAGAAGTGAGCATATCGTTTCGTCGTTGCACAGCCGATCCGGTTCTTCATGGCATATCATTTCGCTGGCATTCGGTTTAGACCCTGAAGCGCGGCAAGAGCGGGAGGGCATTCTGGCTGTCTATTTTGTCTAGATCCGCGCCGCTGAACGCACCACACTCTTTCAGGCCCTTGAGCTGGTCCGCAGCAGTCAGGTATGGGAAATCCGTTCCGAACAAAATCTGTGAAATGGGGACCAGCTTGCTTAGCGCCGACATAGCCTCGGGGTTCGTGGTCCAGGCAGTGTCGTAGTAGAACTTACCGGCCGCAGCCGCGAATCCTGCGGGAAATTGTGCCGCGAACTTGGGCGACTTGGCCAACGCCTCGAACCGCTCGACCAGATACGGCATCGTGCCGCCCCCGTGCGAAAAGGTCATACGAACATTGGGATAGCGGGCGGCGGTCCCACTGAAGAGTAGGTTCGTAATGGCGCGAGTGGTGTCCGTGCCCCACTCGATCGTCCCGTCACCGATATTGGGCAAGAGATTCCTGCAGCAGTTTGCGGTGTTGGGGTGCGTGAAGAGAACCGCCTTACGCCGGTTGAGTTCCTCAAAGATGGGGTCGAACGCTGGGTCGCCGAGCCACTTATCTCCGTAGCTGGTGAACAGAGCGATACCGTCAGCCTTGAGGGTACCGAAGGCGTAATCAATCTCGCGGAGTGCGGCATCCACATTGGGCAGAGGCGCGGACGCGAATAATCCAAACCTGCCCGGATGGTCCATCATCACGCGTGCGAAGTATTCATTGCATTCGCGGGTAAGCTGGACCGCCTTCGACGGATCCGCGAAGGGATCGCCCTGTGGCGCGATGGAGCAGACCACCGCAGCCACCCCGGTTCGCTCCATGTCCATGAGCGTCTTGTCGATCGTCCAGTTTGCCGAGTTTGCGGCGTTTGCAAACCGCTGGGCGCCAAATGCCTGGATCAAGGCCGGCGGAGTGAGGTGGTAGTGAACATCAATGCGTCCGGCCTTTGCACCGCCTGCCGCCGGCGCGCTCTGGGCGATTAATGGGGACGAGGACAGCACCGCACTGGCGCCAGCGAGGAGAACCGATTCCATAAATTCGCGGCGCGAAGGGAAAGGCGCGTGGCGCTCCGTGTCGGGCCTCGGCGAGTCAGCAGAAAGCTCCCTATTGTGTGTGCGCACTAGATCCTCGCCACCAAGGCTTCTCAACCGTTGGCCACAAAGGGTATTCCATACCGGGTATCCGAGACAAGTAGGTTGGAGAGCCGCCACGGAACTGATCCCTCCCCCCGGGTTCGAGGCGAGTCGCGGAGCGCGATTCTTCGCAAGCGTTACATCTATTTTACCGACGGGTCAAATCGTCTTCGGGAGGGTTTGTGGTTCTTTGGCAGTGCCGTTGACTTGGTTTCGAGCGGAGCCTAACATTCGTCGCCAATAACGGTCTTCAGCCATGATCGGGCAGACCATCTCCCACTACCGCATCCTGGAAAAGCTTGGTGGCGGCGGCATGTGTGTGGTCTACGAAGCGGAAGACCTCAAGCTGCGCCGCCATGTGGCCCTGAAGTTTCTGCCGGAAGAGCTGGCCAGGGATTCTGCCGCTCGCGAACGCTTCCAGCGGGAAGCCTTTGCTGCATCTGCGCTGAATCATCCAAACATCTGCACAATCTACGAGATCGACGAAGCTGACGGCCGGGCCTTCATCGCCATGGAGTTGCTGCAAGGACAAACGCTCAAGCACCTGATTTGGGGCAAGCCGCTGGATATCGAGGAAATCCTCGATTTGGGAGTGCAGGTGGCCGATGCTCTGGACGCTGCACATGCGCAAGGCATCGTGCATCGCGACATTAAGCCCGCGAACATTTTTGTCACCAAGCGCGGGCACGCCAAGATTCTGGATTTTGGTTTGGCGAAGCTGACCACTGAGCCGAAACCGGCCCCGGAAGCGCTTGCGGCAGCATCAACGGCCACGACCAATGTTCCCGAGGCCCAGCTGACGAGCCCCGGCAGCACCGTGGGGACGGTCGCATATATGTCTCCGGAGCAGGCGCGAGGCAAAGACCTGGACGCGCGCACCGATCTTTTCTCGTTTGGTGTGGTGCTGTACGAAATGGCTACGGGCTCATTGCCTTTCCGTGGCGATACTTCTGCAGTGATCTTTGAAGCCATCCTGAATCGTGCACCCGTCGCCCCGGTGCGATTGAATCCGGAAGTCCCGCCCAAACTGGAAGAGATCATCAACAAGGCGTTGGAGAAAGACCGCGAACTTCGCTATCAACACGCCGGCGAACTGCGAGCCGACCTGAAGCGCCTCAAGCGCGAGATCGAGTCTGGCAAGAGCGCTGCGGTCGGCGCCGCTGCGCCTTCGAGCGGAACCCCAAGCGTTCCGACGCCGCCTGCTGGGAGCGCAATCTCATCGGGTGCGACGCCAGGTTCCGGTTCGCAGGCCGCTATCGCTACGGCTCCCGCGTGGTGGCGCAGACATTCCATGCTCGCCATTGCGGCAATTGGTTTTTTGGTCTTGGTTGGGGCTGGAGGCTGGTTCTATCAATCTAGCGGACGAGGTGGCGAGACAATCGATTCACTGGCGGTTTTGCCTTTCGTCAATGCCGGGGGCGATCCGAATGCGGAGTACTTGAGCGACGGGATCACCGAAAGCCTTATTAATAGGTTGTCCCAACTGCCCCATCTGAGGGTAATGTCGAGGGATTCTGCCTTTATGTACAAGGGCAAGGACACCGATGCCCGAACCGTAGGGCAGGCGCTTGGCGTTCGCGCCGTCCTCAAAGGCCACGTGATGCAGCGTGGCGATGACCTGGAAATCAGCGCCGAGTTGGTGGACGCCCGCGACGATAGCCACATTTGGGGTCAGCAATACAGGCGCAAGTCCACCGACATCTTCGCTTTGCAAGGCGACCTTGCGAAAGAGATGACCTCGATGCTGCGAATGCGCTTGACTGGCGAAGAAGAGAAGCGCATGGCCAAGAGCTACACCGCCAATCCCGAAGCCTATCAACTGTATCTGCAAGGACGCTATCACGGAAATAAAGGGACCGAGCAGGAGTTGAAAAAGAGCGTTGAATATTACCGGGAGGCGCTGGCAAAAGATCCAAATTATGCGCTCGCCTATGTCGGGTTAGCCGATGCCTACAGTGGTTTTTCCGATTTCTATTTGGCGCCTCGGCAGGTGATGCCTCAGGCGAAAGAAGCGGCCAACAAGGCCCTGGAACTCGATGACACTCTTGCGGCGGCCCACACCTCGCTCGCATTTATCAAAATCATTTACGACTGGGACTGGTCAGGCGCCGAGAGAGAAGTTCGGCGCGCCATCGAGCTCAACCCGAATTCCGCGGACGCGCACTCTACCTATGCTTACTACTTGGCCCGCGTTGGCCGTACGAAGGAATTCGCGTTAGAGATTCAACGGGCCGAGGAGCTT
>QHYQ01000207.1 GCA_003224175.1 Acidobacteriota bacterium | reverse complement strand
GTCACGAACGAGCTGACGTCGCGCCCAAGACTGGGCAGAGACTGCAACATGTCACCGCTGACCGTGTTGCCTATCGTGGAATTCGTCACCTGCAATTCGGAGGGTGTGGCAACGACTTCCACCGTCTGAGAAACAGTGCCCAGCTCCATCGCCACGTCGACGGTGAGCGTCGTTCCGAGGTTCACAGTCAGACTGCTGACCTTTGCCACGCGGAATCCCTCCTTGGTGGTGGTCATGCTGTAAGTTCCTGGAGGAAGGTTCGGGAAGAGATATCGTCCGGCTTCGTTGCTTGTTGCGGTTCGTTGGGCGTTCGTCGAAGCATCGGTCAAAGTAACCTGCGCGCCGACCACGACCGCGCCCGACGGGTCAGTGACCGTTCCGGCCACACTCCCCGTACCCGCCATCTGCCCCATGGCTCCCGGCGAACAGATACACGACAAAGCAAAGAGACAAGACACAGCAACCAGTACTCGCTTGCTCATCATGTACTACCTCCCTGGTGGGCCCTCTCCGAGTCCCCCCTCAATTTAATACCTCAACCGAAGGAACCACAGCGCCGGAATGGATCCGTCGCCACGCCGGTCAAATCGTCGGACGTGGAAGTCTGGGAGGCGTGCTTACACGCAAGTCCCATTGAACTGAGCAGTCCCAAGGCAATTAGGAAAAAATTTTACGCATCATAAACACCCTCATTTCCTAGAACTGCAAGCCCGGCGGTTCTAGAAATAAAACTTCCCCGCTAACTGGATAATTCGTGGACTCTCGCGTTTTCAACTCCCTGCGAAAGCGGCACCAGCATTGATATTCGTCGTGATTCCATCGACGATTGGCCCAAGCTCTAATACCGGGCAAAAACACTTGGCACGTATTATCACGCGAATGTCAATGTCGTCAATAAACGTGCCGTGCCGCTCCGTGCCGCTGAAGCGCCACCGCGATATCCGGTTTATGATCTCTATCAAAGTCGCCAATCGCCAGCGCGACCGGACCGGAGCTACCCCATGGGCCACTCAGTCGTTGACCAGCTCATCATCGACATCGGCAAACGGCTGAGGAGTCGTCTCCGACACGATGACACGGTTTCGCGTTCCACCGCGATTGGTGGCCGGCCGCTAGGCAACGAGACACTTGCGCGCATGGATGGCAATCAATTACCGTGCTCCTGGAGGACCTTAAGGGACCAGCCGATTCCATGCGTGTTGCCATGCGAATCCAGGAAAGTTTGGCCGCACGCTTTACTGCGCGCGACGTGGATGTCTTCGCATCCGCTAGCATTGGCATCGCCCTAAGTTCGCCGTCGTACCACAGCCGGAGGAGATGCTTCGCGACGCGGACATCGCCATGTGTCGCGCCAATGCGCAAAGCACATCCGGCCGCGAAGTTTTCGACACGCAGATGCATGCCCTCGTCGTCCAGCGCCTGAAGCTGGAAACTGAGTTGCGCAAAGCGATCGAACGCGAAGAGTTCCGCGTTTTCTATCAGCCGATCGTCCGGCTGGCCACTGGCCAGATCGCGGGTGTCGAGGCGCTTGTCCGGTGGTGGCGCAATGAGTCCGAACTCGTCGGACCCATGGATTTCATCGAAGTCGCAGAAGAGACCGGATTAATACTTCCCATCACCAGGTGGGTCCAGAGGGAAGCGTGTCGCCAGGCCCGCGCATGGCATCTCCTCTTTCACACCGATCCCCCGCTAACCATGACTATAAGTTCGCGCAAAGCAATCTCGTCGCCGACGTCAAATCCGACTTCGACGAAACGAAGGTGGACCCGCGGAGCGTTCAGCTCGAAATCACCGAGACCATGGCCATGAGCGATCCCAATCTCACGATCCGCATTTGTTCTCGCCCTTCGGAATTGGTGGTCACCACACGCGATCTTTCAATAAGCGCCTCGCTGGCAGCCTTCACGCTTGCCCAGTGTCTTTGACCTGACCCGAAATTGTGCTTTGTGCTGCGGCTAACGATGACATCGACAGAATCCCCAGCAGCACAATCCCCGCCAGCAGAATCAACCGACCCAAGAACATACTCATTTTTTATACCTCCAGTCGAAAGAGATCACCGCCTATGGTCTTTGGAGAATCGGGAAGAGGGTTCCCAGAATGCGGTTGTGAGGGGAAGGACCCACACAACACCAAAACCGGAATCAGCGGACTGACGTCCACTCGGTAGTTGCCGACAGGCAGCGCAGGAAAAGCGGTAGGAACCGTCCCCGGCGGTCGTCCCACTACGAGTTAACGCGGTGTCCGTATTGGTTATCGTCACCATTGCTTCCGGTACTACGCCGTCGCAGGCATCGGCTTTTTTCCTCCCCATCAGAAATCGAGATGCACGCCGAATTTGATCAGTCGGCCCGGCAACATGCTGGTGACGTTTCGCCATGCGCCAGGCGTGCCAGGTGCCGACGTATTGTAGGCAGTCCCGATCGTCAGGATCGGATTCGCGTTGAGCAGGTTGTAGAAATCCGCGGTCGGCTCGATCCTCCAGCGCTCGGTGATATTGATGTCCTTAGCCAGGCGGAAATCAAGCTGATTGTCCCGGCCAAAGGGAAATACAGTTTGCGGCGTTACAGCCTCCAACCTGCAGGTGGAACACCCAACCAGAGTCCGGCCAGTCGCCGCATTGACGAACGAAACGTTGGCCGTCTTATAGGAGTAGGTAGCCTGCAGCGGGATCGAGGGCAGATTTTGCTCATTGGCGCTGAGCTTTATTTTCCACCAGGGCAGCGTGTACACCACCGCCATCTTGAATTGCAGATTCTGATACCAGGGCGGATTGATGTAGCAGGGAGCGGCGTCGTTTACCAGTGCGCCCGCCCCTCCTACTGTGGAGCTAGTGTTCACATTGTTGCTGTTATTCAGTTCGAGAATGGAAGAAGTATTGGGCGATGGGTTCGAAGTCCAAAATAGATCTTGTGGCGAATTGACCTCGACGCAGTAGTTGGTTACCTCATGGCCTGCAGTCACCCCGCCCTGCAGCAGCAGTCCATGAAACCTAGCATTGGCCATGGCGTCGATTCCCGTGTAAACGTCCGATTCTTTGCCGAAATTGGAGGCTTTTTGCACGAGATACGAGGCCAGGCCCTGATACTGAGACTGAGGATCGTAGAGATTACACAACTGCGTTCCGCCAAATCCCGGATAGGCGGTGCTCGCGGGCGGCGTTACGCAGTATTGGTCATAGCCTGTCGTCGGTATGGCGGTGTTCTGCGCCACCGTCAGATTGCCGAACCAGGTTCGGTAATAGCCGATGCTCAAGGCGACGTTGCGCACGATTTCCTGCTGGACGGAGGCCGACAACATCCAGTTGTACGGACGATTTTGAAAACCGTGTGTTACATTGTTGGCGTACGTCACGTTGGCAGTCGAGGGAGCGTTCGGGTTGGGGTAGAAACCCGCCGTGTTCGCCGGGCCCAAGGAGCAATTGGCGCCTGTCTTGGAGTCGCACGGGAGGGCTCCGGGAAGAGTGCTGCTGCCGCTCCCAGCCCCCGAAGTAAAGTCGGCGCCGTCCAGTAGGGGATTAAGTGTTCCGTTATAATCGGTCCAACTCCGCGTTGTGCTGCTGGCTAGCTCGTTCACAGGATTGGTCAGAAATGCAAGCCCCGCGGTCAGTCCTTCGGTTATTACACCTCGTGAGAGGGAGACTTTTAAGGCCGTCTTACCATTGCCGAACAGATCATAGGCGGCACCAAGCCGGGGATTGAAGTCCTTCCAATTCACCGCGCTGTTCTCTGCGGGGAAACTCCTGGCAGCAAGGCCGAACTGGGGCTGCGCTGGCTGTGTTTGCGCAGGGTCGCTCCCCTGGAACCAATCGAACCGCAGGCCCAAGTTCAGCGTTAGCCGTTTGATCCTCCACTGGTCTTGGGCGAAGACAGCGTGATTCTCTCCATGTAACACATAGGAATACGGAGAGAGGAACTGCACTAGCTGGCTGGGCAGGAGCGCTTGCGTCGAGACTCCGGGAACGACCGGGCAGGACAAGCTGTTTACGCTTGTCGGCGCAATCGCCGGCGCGGCAAGAGTCTTATTGCCGATTTTGTACGTAGTCGTCGGGAGACCGGCTGCATTGAGCAAACTGCTAGGATACGGTCCGGTCGTCGTCGTAATCGTCTGACATTGCATCTGCAACTGCACACCGTACGGGAAGCCATTCGCGCCTGCGAGATTGGAGAAAGTGGCAAATCTACTTCCTCTCGCCTGCAGTTCGGAGAATCCGAACTTGAAAGCGTGCGGCCCTGTCGTGTAAGAAGCTGTAAAGTTTTCGTTGTAATTCATTGTCGTTGTGATGCCATAACTCCCAGTGGGGCCAAGCCCGGTTCCATCCGCGCCATAGGTAAAGTTGGCGCTCGTGTCGGTAATACCAAAACTCGTCGGAGTTTCCCCACTGGATTTTGTGTCAATGTCCTGAACCGTGGCGGTAAAGCCGGCCCACAAGACCAGCCTATTGTTGACCGGGAAGGTCCAGGTCGCCTGATCGTGCCAATCGCGGTAGTAGTAGTGGTGCGTCGCCGCTTCAGGAGCTAGCAGACCAGACCCCATCGCATAGAAACAGTTGCAGTCTCTCTCTTGGATAAAATTCTCCGTGAACTGATTTCGCTTGGTGGCCTGCCAGGTCAGGCGCAAGCCTACGTCGGTATAAGTGTTCAGATCGTAAGCCGGGCCGCTCTGATCGGCGGCGTAATACAAGTTGTTGGGAAAAGCAGCGGCCTCGTTGGCGTCGTAGAAAAAGTTGGCTCCCGCCTGATAGGAAGAGCCGACCCAATGCCTCGCATCGGCGAAGAACCAGAGCTTATCTCTTTTGATCGGACCGCCGATGCCTCCAGCAACTTCGTAGAGGCTGCGGATAGAAGTAGAGCCGGTAACACCGAGAGCTCGAAGCGCCGGCGTCAGGTTCCCTGACTCCAAGGCTTTGTTGCCGAAATCCGCCTGAAATGATCCGTGGAGATCGTTGCCGCCATTCTTCGGGATGATATTGACGTGACCGCCATTGTTCCAATCCTCGGCCGTGTACCCGCCCGTTTCCATCTGGATTTCCTGCGTCGCCGTGGGGTTATTGCTAGAGAACCGATTCGCTCCCCCATCGGTCAGCGCCCCAAAGTACATGCCATCTCGCAGCGTTGTATAGTCGACCAACGTGCTCCCGTGAATACGGAAACCCTGGCTTTGCTCGCCTTTCAGACCCCCTACGTCCTGACTAGCGACAGGCGTGATAGCTCCTGGAAGTAGCGCCGGATAGCTGGTGGCACTCTTGCCGATCGGCAGTGATTCCAGAACTGCGTTGCTGACGATTTTCTGGACTACTGAGTCCTGCGTGTCCAGCACCGGCGCTTCGCTCGTTACGGTCACGGTTTGCGTCACCGAGCCCGGCGTCAGACTGAAGTTCACGGTTGCAGTGAAACCCGTCGTGATTTCTGTGCCCTCGCGCTTCGAAGTGCTGAAACCGGCTTGCGTCGCCGTCACGGAGTAAACGCCGGGCGGCAAGTTCACAATCCTGTATAGCCCGTCATCACCGGTGACCGTTTCCCGCGCTTGCTCGATCAGCGCTGGACTTGTGACTTCGACTTTCGCGCCGGCGACTTTAGCGCCCGATGAGTCCGTAACCTCACCCGCGATGACGCCTGAATTTGTACCCGCCTGTCCCCATGCGGATGTTGCCGCAAACAGACACACCGCCAGAAAATATCCGAAAAGGCTCCTTCTCATTGTGACCTCCGATTTGACAGTCCCGGTTGCGGTAAAGCCTACTCCTGCATGATTGCCTAAATCAAGAAAACACTAACCGGCTAACGCGCTCCTCAGGTGTTTACCGTATGGTGCATCTTACATAGTGCAAGACGCACTGAAGTCTGTGGCGTGTGGATAGTCGTGGAACAGCGCTCACGGGCGTTGGCGAATCGGAAACAGAATTTCCAAAATGCAATTGCTGGAGTTCCGGGGCAAGGCAAGCAACATCCACAGCCCGGCTAACAGCCCCAGCCCAAGTTGTTGATTTTGTTGACCACGAGCAACCACCCCAACCAACCGTAAGTCACTGAAAAAAAGGGATATAATCGAATCCACAGACCGAGGCTCTAACGGCTGAGCGCAGCCTGCAAAGAATCAGTGTGGCTTTGCAGGAAGTGCCGAAGCGGCAAGCTGGGTTCTTCCTTAATAGGCTGTAGCGGCGAAACGGCTCCTCAGCGAAATCACTACCATGCTATATCTCAGGCTCAGGGAATTGCGTGACCAGCAGTCTTCCGTTCTGAACCTACCAAATGTGATGAATCTCGCTATGGAAGCGAAAAACGGCAAAGCTAACTGAACGAGTAGAACTCTCCCTCCGGGCTTGCCACCGTTCGCGCGTCGAGATTGTGAAATCCGGTTACCGTCCGTGCCGCCCTAAATCGGCCACCAGAACCGGACCCAAATCTCTTATTGCTGCCTTTTGCTGCCCCGCGATCCGCCAAGCTCTTGAAGAAAGGAAAGATCTGGCGGAAGCGTGTGGGAGTCGAACCCACCATCCACCCCGCGAAGGGACGGATCGCCGGCTTTGAAGACCGGGAGGATCACCGGACCCCTTGCGCCTCCGTATCAGGATAAACGCATGATACCACCGAGCTTATTCACCCGCCGTAGCGGCAACCTGTCCCGCCTCAAATGCTTGGTGTCCGTAGTGTTGTCAGTCGGAGCTACTGAGAGCTGCTTCACTCAGGGGCAGCTGTATAGGTTCGTCGTTCTTCATCCGCCTGTTAGAGAAGGCCGAAAAATCGGCGCTCATCGCGCGGTCCCTTCAGTGGAGAATTGGTCTCTTTCCGGCTGTAAAGACCGAGGAGGAGTGTCTGTCCCAGCGAAACTGTGACAGGCTTGGCGCATGAAGAATATCGGCGACCGTTGACTACGCCCGCTAGAAGACTAAAATCACGGCCACAAGCGAACTTCATTCCTGAGCCGGATCTACCTCGTTTCATTGGTGTAGGAGGATCCCATGATTGATGACTTATATGACCTCATCGGCGGAAGGCGCACCATCTGGGCGGCCACGGAATCCTTCTACGAAAGAGTCTTGGCAGATAATGGCCTCCGCCACTTCTTTAAACGGAGCGATATGGCGCACCTCCGCTCCCGGCAGAGTATGTTCCTTTCCATGCTCCTCGGTGGACGAGTTGTGTATACAGGCAAAGATATCCATGCCGCTCATGAGTGGGCGCGAAACCACGGCCTGAACGACCTGCACTTCGATATGTTTCTCAAGCATTTTCGCGCGGCTCTGGAAGAAATGGGGGTTAACACGGAAAAGGTGGAGAAGGTCATCAAACTTCTGGAAAATAGACGAAACGCTGTCCTGAATCCCTGAGATTGGGCTAACCTTGGCAACAGGAGCCAACCGATGAGTGTCCCAAAGGAAAGTCTTGGCGATCTCGGGGACGAGCTTCGCCGCCTGCGCGACACCGTAGCCGAGCTGGAACGGCAGCGCGAGGAATACCGGCGCGGCGAGCTCCTGGTAGCGCGCGATGATGCTGACCTGCACCGCTTTTTTACCCTATCGATCGACATGCTGTGCATCGCGGGCTATGACGGCTACTTCAAAAGGCTGAATCCTGCCTGGGAGCGCGTGCTGGGGTACAGCGTCGACGAACTGACCTCCGTGCCTTTTCTCGAATTCGTGCATCCCGACGACCGGGCCGCGTCGAGTGCTGAGATGCAGGGGCTGATCACAGGCCATAACACGATTTCCTTCGAAAATAGATTTCGCGGCAAGAACGGCACGTACCGATGGATACTGTGGAATGCGACGCCCTTTCCCGAACAACAAGTGATCTATGCCGCCGGGCGCGACATTACCGAACGAAAACACGCCGAAGAGACCCTGAACCGTTTCTTCACATTGTCTCCCGACATGTTGAGCATCATGGGCTACGACGGGTATCGCCAGGTGGTGAATCCCGCCTGGCAGCGTACGCTGGGCTTTAGTGCGGCGGAGCTGAAAGCAGTTCCTTTTTTCGAATTTATCCACCCTGACGACCGTGCCTTGGCAAAGGCCCAGCACCAGAAAATGCTTGCGGACGCATGCATGATTTCGTTTGAAGCACGCTATCGCACCAAGGATGGCTCTTACCGATGGATGCAGTGGAACGCGACGCCCTTCCCGGAACAGCGATTGATCTATGCCTCCGGCAGAGATATCACCGAGCGCAAAGAGGCGGAAGAAAAAATTCAGAGGCTCAGGGAAGAAGCCGATGCGGCCAATCGAGCCAAGAGCGAGTTCCTGGCACGAATGAGCCATGAGATCCGGACACCCCTGAACGTGGTCATCGGGACGGGCGATTTGCTGGAGCGAACCGCACTAAACACTGAGCAGCGGCAATACGTCCGCGTTTTCCAGAACGCTGCAAACAACTTGCTGGCCGTGATTGACGACATTCTCGATCTTGCCAAAGTCGAATCCGGGCATCTTGCTCTGGAAGAGAGTGATTTCGAGCTGGCCGCGCTCTTGGACTCCGTTGCCGAAGTGATGTCCGTGCGGGCCAAGCAAAAGGGCATCGGCCTGCTCTATGACATTGCGCCGCAAACCCCGCCACGGGTCAGGGGCGACCCTGGACGGCTACGACAGGTGCTGCTCAATCTGATTGCTAATGCCATCAAGTTTACCGGGAAAGGGCAGGTCTTGATGCGCGTCGAGCCCGATCGAGCAAACTTCGGAGCGGGTGCACTTCAATTCTCCGTGGCCGACAGCGGTATCGGTATTCCGCCGGAGAAGCTCGATGCAATCTTTGAAGCTTTCACACAAGCCGACGCGTCCATCTCCCGGGCTTACGGTGGCACAGGCTTAGGCTTGGCCATTGCGAAACGGCTGGTTGAACTGATGAACGGACGCATTTGGGCGGAAAGCAGCCCAGGCGTGGGTGCTACTTTCTATTTCACGGCAAAGTTCGGCATTGCGCCCGCTGAACAAGCCATTTCGTTGGATAGCCAGGATGGGCCGCTCGCCATAGCGCCGGGTTTCCTGGCTGGTTTACGGATATTGATCGTCGATGATTCCGAAGAGAACCGGTTTCTGATCCGCGAGTACCTCAAGGATCTTGGTTGCCAATTGGAATTCGCGGATAACGGGCAAATAGCCGTCGAGAACATTTGCACGAATACCTACGACTTGGTGCTGATGGACCTTCGGATGCCCGTGATGGACGGATACGAGGCCACGCGACGCATCCGCGGATGGGAGGCGGAACAGGGACGCACGCTCACGCCCATCATCGCGCTGACTGCCAGTGCGCTGGAAGCCGAACTTCAGAAAGCCGTCGATGCCGGTTGCACGGCATCTCTGCGCAAGCCTATCCGGCTGCTGACCTTACTCGAGGCGGTCCGGAAGCATGCGGTCCGGCCCGGTTCCAGCGCTGCGGAACCGCCCGAAAAGGTTGTGATACACGCCGATGACCGCTTGCGCGCGGTAATCCCAGCCTATTTGGATAAGCGGCGCGAAGATGTGCGTGCCATCCTGGCAGCTCTGGAAGACTTGGATTACGAGTCAGCAGAATTCCAAAGCCCCCCGGCCTCAAACCGAGCCGCTGGCGCACTTCGGTATGTTCAAACACCGAATCCGCGGGGTTGGAAACTGCAGCATGGGGGAGTTCCTGAAAGGAGAAACCTTTCCCGGGATCGCTGACGAAATAGAGCAGGGCACCCTCCGCGCGAATATAGGCAATCGTAACTTTCTTGTTGGGATCGTTCCCCGCGCCGTGTTCAATTGCATTCAACAGGATTTCCCGGAAGGCAGCGGCAATGTTTTCCTGCTCGGCTGCCGGAAGAGTCATTCCCATCTCGCGGAGGAACTGCAGAATGCGGTCGGCGGTCTCCATCTTGCAGCGCAGCCGAAGTCCCAGCCAGTTGGGGCGCGCCGATAGCACTTCGATATCGTCCTTAGATGGCTTGCTGTTCAAAGCGCGCTCGATCATTTCAGCGACGGCAGTGGCGGTGAACGGCTTGCTGAAGTAGCTAAAGGCGCGTTCCTGGATGGCCCGAATGACGTTCTCGGGCGTATTGGCGACCGTCATCACCACGACCCGCGTTTCTGGTCGAATTTCGCGAATGCGCTCGGTCAGAGTCATGCCGTCCAGACCAGGCATGTTCACGTCGGTGACAACCAGATCGTAGGCCGCAGCCCCGACTCTTCGCAGACCCTGAAGACCGTCATAGGCGCTCTCAATCTTTCGGTCGGCTGCTTCCAGAGCTGCCCTGAGCAAATGATGTATGTCAGGGTCGTCGTCCACGATCAAAATACGTTTGAGAGCGCCCATGCGGGTAGTACCATACCAGATTGAGATTCCCATAGTAAGCCGATGGTCATCGAGGTCAAACAGAAAGACGACGTTTGCTTTCTGCGGTGCGAAGGGCGTTTCGTCACAGGGACGGATCCCGAATACCTGCGTATTAAACGGGACGAAATCAAGGCCCTCAACTGCAAGAAAGTGCTGGCCGATTTCAGCGAAGTCTCTGATGTCGGTTCAGCAGGAATCGGTTTTATCGTCGGCGTTTACACGTCCACCAAGAACTCAGATGGGCGGTTCATACTTGTGGGCTTAAGGCCGCGTGTGCGCGAAGTTTTCGATCTGACGCGCGTCAGTGGAGTAATTCCCTTGGCCACAGATATCACGTCCGGTCTAGCCATACTGTGCGGCGAAAGCCCGGCGGCGGGAAGCGGTCAGAAGGAATAATCAATCTTGACGGCCATGCTCCACCGCATAAATCTGCAACCTTAGCGCTATTTTCCGGCAAAACCATTCGCAAGATCGGATTCATGCAACATTGACTTCCGCCAGAAACACTTCTAAGATGGCTACCCGCTTGACCGTCTGAGGGTGGCCCACCACAGTGATCGGTCAGAACATATCGCATTACCAAGTCGTCGATAAACTTGGCGGCGGCGGGATGGGTATCGTCTACAAAGCGCTGGACACCCGCCTACAGCGATTTGTCGCTCTCAAGTTCCTGCCCCCCGAACTCTGCCGCGATAACCAGGCATTGGCCCGCTTCCAACGAGAGGCACGGGCAGCATCGGCTCTCAACCATCCCAATATCTGTACCATCTACGACATCGGCGACGAAGAGGGACAGGCTTTCATTGCCATGGAGTACTTGGAAGGAACCACGCTGAAGCACCTGATCCGCGGATCGCCGATCGATAACGATCGCTTGCTCACGCTCGCAATTGACATTGCGGATGCCTTGGATGCGGCTCACACCGAAGGCATCGTGCATCGGGATATCAAGCCGGCAAACATCTTTGCCACCAAGCGAGGGCACGCCAAGATTCTCGACTTCGGCCTCGCCAAACTGACGATGGTCGCAACCGGCGTGACGGGTACAAGCCTCACAGTTGGCACAGTTTCTGGAAGCGATGAGTTCCTGACGAGTCCGGGCACTTCGGTAGGTACGGTTGCCTACATGTCGCCGGAACAAGCCAAGGGGAAAGAGCTCGACGCCCGCACGGATCTGTTTTCCTTTGGAGCCGTCCTCTACGAGATGGCTACAGGCACGCTTCCGTTTCGTGGCGATACATCCGCTACGGTCTTCGACGCGATCCTGAACCGTCCCCCGCTCTGGCCCTTGCGCCTCAATCCGGCCTTGCCGCCGAAATTGGAACAAATCATCGGCAAAGCATTGGAAAAGGATCGTGACCTGCGGTACCAGGTCGCTTCGGAAATTCGCGCTGACCTGAAGCGTCTCAAGCGCGAAACTGACTCTAGCGGTAGTGCGAAGTCGGTATCGGCATTCTCGGAGGAGGAGGTGCTTCCGCGGCAGCAGTTTACGCCTCCTCCAGCCCAGGTGATGGATAGCTCTTCCGTGATTGCCGCGGTGAAGCAGCACAAATGGGTGGCCGCCGGAATCGGTCTGGTAATCCTGATGATTCTGTCGGTCGCGGGCTATGGCATCCGCTCGATGTTATTCTCAGCCGGTCCGGCTCATTTCCAAACCTTCACCATCACACAGGTCACAACCTCTGGAAAAGCGGCCCTCACCGCCCTTTCGCCCGACGCTCGCTACGTCCTGTCAGTGATCAACGACAAGGGCTTGCAAAGCTTGTGGCTGCGCAACATTCCCACCAGCAGTGATACGCAAGTGATCCCGCCGGCACCCGCTTCCTACAAGAGCCTTGCCTTTTCACAGGACGGAAATTATCTGTACTTCATTAAAGCCGCAGATGCGACGAATACGCACTTCGATTTGTACCGGGCGCCGGTATTGGGCGGTGTTCCCCAAACCGTCGTGCGTGGGATTGACAGCGACATCACCTTCTCTCCGGACGAGCACCGCCTCGCTTTCGCTCGAGCCAATGCTCCGGAAACGGGCAAGTACAGTCTGATCGCTGCGAATTTGGATGGCACCGACGAGCAGAAACTGCACGTTGGAGAACCAGCGTCTGATGTTCCTTCGTCGGTTGCCTGGTCGCCAGACGGCAAGGAGATTGGCTACAGATTGTCCAGACCGGACGGGGTTCTGGGTGGGCTCGCGATCGTGAATGTAGGAAGCGCGAAAGTCAGCACGTATGCGACGTTCGGCGACATGCTCACGGGTGACTTCAAATGGATGCCTGACGGCAATGGACTTCTTGCGCTCTATTTTCAGAAAGGGCCGGATTACTTCCAACGGGCACAGATCGGACTGGTTCCGGCAAGGAGCAACCGCATCAACCCCATCACGCGAGACACGAGTAGCTACACTACCCTGACGCTTTCAGCAGACGGAAGAACTCTGGCGACCGTCCAAACCAAGACATCGCAGAACCTCTACTTGCAACGCGCCACTGGTAGCTCTGCCGGCGAACCGAGCGCCGTACTCCCTCAGGGCCAACTCGTTAACTGGTTTGCCTGGACAGCGGACGGAAATCTGATCTTCACAGACTTCTCGCGCATGCTGCGTACAGGAGTCGGCCAAGAGGTGCCAACACGCCTGTTGGGCGACTCCAATGCCGCCATCGTGGAACTCTCCGGCTGTGGTGCCCGCTTGCTGGCGTTTTCCTGGGCGTTCCATGGCGGCACGAACTCGACCAACATCTGGCGGGCAAACGCAGACGGCACCAATCCCGTAAAATTGACCGATGGGAAGAACGATCGCTCTCCTGTGTGCTCGGCGGATGGGAAATGGACGTACTACTGGAACCAGGAGTTGCAGCAGCTCTGGCGTGCGCCACTGGACGTTCCGGGCAAGCCGGAGTTAGTGCCCAGAGGCGTGGCCCCTCGGACGCTCCCCGCCGAGAACACACTGAGCGCTTCTCCCGACGGCAAATATCTGGCCTACGTACTGGCCACAATCCCGACTCCGGAGGACCCCTACCCAGAGTACAAAATTGCGCTGTTGGACTTGGCCGCGGCTGCGCCTCCTCGCCTCATGGATGCGGATGAACGGATCTCCAGCGGCGGTTTGACCTTCACCCCGGACAGCAAGGCGGTGGCTTATCCCATCCGGGAGAGCGGCGTCGACAACCTCTGGGTGCAGCCGCTGGACGGGGCATCGGGCCGGCGGATTACGTCGTTCAACGCGGAACAGATTTCCACATTCGAATGGTCGCCGGACGGCAAGAGCCTAGCCATATTACGTGGCCACACCGACTCGGACGTGGTCCTGATCCGCGATACATCACGATAGCTCGCGCCTGCCGCTCAGGCACCTCCTCTGTTCGACTCTTCATTGCGATTTTTGTTGAACCTGTTTTAGGCATGAGGTAGTTTACATGCCGTTGCCCATCCCCGGAGCAACTGGGCTTTTCGCTTTCCTTGGGACTCAAGCAACTATGCATTTAGAGGCTGGTTGAGCAACACCACCAGGTATGGCTCACCTCATTTTGTGCTTCTGTAGCGACTCTTGACGGTTCAAGGAGGCAACAATATGTTTTTCTCTCCACGGTCGGTCGTCGGCTTATCCAAGGATCGGTTAGCTCGCCGGATGGTGGCCGAGCACATTGCTCCCATGGCTCTTTTGCTTGTGGTTGCGATGCTCATGGCGGGGAGCGTCCGGGCCCAACAGGCCAGCGTGCTAGATTCTGACAAGCAGACAATTGAGTTGCTTGTGCGGCGAATCGATCAGCTCGAGGCGCGCATCGCCCAACTCGAATCCGGTAAGTCGCCGGCTTCTGGCGCCACCGCCACAGCGGCGGCGAGCCCGCCGGCTGAGCCCGCTAGAGCCGCACAAGAGCCACCAACGGAGCCCAGCGAACCACAGCGAGCGGACTTGAGCAAGACGCTGTTGAACATTAGGGGGTTCGGCGACATAACATTTCATCGCGATACCGCTAAAGGTGAACATTTCGATCCTGGTATCGGTACGCTCACAGGTAATACGACGTCGTTTAGCCTCGGGCAGCTGGACATGTTCGTTACCTCCGACATCTCCGACAGATTCAAGTTCCTGAGCGAGATCGTGTTCGAAGCGGGACTGGACAACTCTTTCGGCGTGGATGTCGAGCGCTACCTTCTCCAATATTCCCCGAGCGATTATTTCAACGTGTCGGTGGGCAGGTACCACACGGCAATCGGTTACTACAACACTGCCTATCACCACAGCACCTGGTTACAGACAACCACGGGCCGGCCCTTCTTATTCGCCTTCGAGGATAGCGGTGGCATTCTACCCATTCACAACGTGGGTGTTTCCGCAACTGGATTGATCCCCTCGGGAGGTTTGGGTTTACACTATGTGGCAGAGGTCGGTAACGGTCGCTCATCGTCCTCTCCGAATGTGGAAGCCGTGCAGAATCGCGTGGATGAAAACAGTGGCAAGTCCTTCAACCTGGCTCTATATGTCCGACCGTCGGCGGTCCGCGGTTTGCAAGCGGGCTTTTCCGTCTATCATGACCATCTGACGCCGATCGGGTTGCCGAACATCAGCGAGAACATTTTTGCGGTGCACGCCATTTTCATCCGTCCCAGCTTCGAGTGGCTCAACGAAACGCTGCTGGTCCGCCATGCGCTGAACGGGACTTCGCGCGTATTTGAGACGCCGGGGTTCTATACACAATTGTCGAAACGCTTTGGTTCATACCGGCCTTACTTCCGGTATCAGTATGTGAATGCCTCCGATGTGGAGCCAGTCTTCCCGCAAGTTGGCCTGATGCATGGGCCGTCTTTCGGCTTGCGCTACGATCCCAGTGAGTCGGTCACGCTGAAACTGCAGTACGACTATACGGACCTGCGGCACCAAACGCCGATCAACGGTGTCGCAACGCAACTTGGGTTTACGTTCTAGATGGGCACTCCAATGTGGCGACTTGCAAATATCCTGCTGTTCGTTATCGTTGCCCTGGCACCCAGTGGCCTGGACTCCTATGTAGGGGTCGTCGGATCCCCTGCGACCGAGCCGGCTCTGGCGATCATCGTGAATCACGCCAATCCAGTGGAAAACTTCTCCTACGAGGATTTACGCAAAATCTTCCTGGGCGAGCGGAGCCACTGGCCGAATGGGCGGCGGATCACGCTCGTGATGCTAGACCCCTCGCAGCCAGAGCGGAAGGTCGTTCTGCGCGACATCTATGGAATGAGCGAAAAGGACTTAAATAACCATTTCATTCAGGGGGTTTTCAGCGGGGAGGTGTTTGTTTCACCGAAAACTCTGGCGAACTCCGCCGATGTTCTTAAGTTTGTGTTCAATGTGCCGGGAGCAATCGGCTATGTCCTTGCCAGCGACGTGGATTCTTCGGTGAAAGTTCTCCGCGTGGACGGCCGTCTTCCGGACGACAAGGACTACCGCTTCCGGCTCGGCGCGCGCCCGGGTAATTAGCCGAACCCGCTGCGATTTTGTCATTTCACCCGTTACGGCCGGCAGAGAAGTTCAGCTTTTTGCGGAAGATCGTTGCCGTGTTAGGAAGGCTAATTACGGAGCGGGAGTTGGTGTTACAACTGGCTGAGCAAACCTTCGGAAGTCAATCTTTGCGCGACGAGGCGAAAGCCATGCCCTCAACTAACTCGAGGACCCGAGCGTCGGTGCAGACCTCGTAGTATGCGCGCTGTCCCTCGGGTCCAATACGGCCATCGGAGAGCAACTGCCGCACGTGACCGCGGCGCAGGAGGACCGGCTCGACCGCGTCGCCGACCGGCACGTGGCCGAGAAAAAACGTGGTGAGCTCCTGTCCCCACGGCATTTCGCAGTCGACCTCAACCGATTGCAGAGCGATCTCCTCTGACAATTTGGCAAAGCCCTCGTCGTTTAGTTCCACACCATTCAGGTTGAAACGGATCAGGAACTCGTCCGCTTCATCCTCCTGAGTTCCCTCCACGCCAGGCTGGAAAACAAACAACCGAAAAAGCGACGAACGGTCCCCCAGCATTCGCCGCGCTACTTTGGAACAGCTCGACAGGCGATCGGAAAGGTTCAGAGCGCGTGAAATCATAATACGTGAATCGCTATCCACCCAATACGTAGGCGCTGAGCCTTGAAACGCAATTCCCACGCCCAATTCCAAACGAGGCAAATCGCTCACGTCAGGGCGTTCGTTGTAAGCGGCGGCAATCGCGAGTATCTGCCGGGCGAGGGTGCAGGCTTTGGAAACCGCGCGCTGGTGCAGGCGGTTTGATTCTGTCTCGAAGATGGCCAAGACCATGGCGTCGCCCTCGATAAAGACTTTGGCCGCCCCGTAGCGGTCCAGAACGCGTTTCACCGGCTCATAGAAGTTGAGGCTGAAGAGGGTGGCGGGATTTAGTCCGCGGGCCAGCAGGTCCTGAGTGATGCGAGTGGAGCCGCGAACGTCGGCCTTCACGACGGCATGATTAATCACGTGATCATGAGCGGGAGGAGTCTCCGAGGGCAGCAGGAATTCATACAAGCTGCTGTTCATACGCGAAATCTCGCGCGTTCGCTCGCTGCGAACGAGCTGGATTCGTTCCATGGCCGTGGCCAGGCGCTCGTAGTTACGCAAGTCGCGGCGCAAGCGCATGAAATCCTCAGCGAAGTGCAAAGCCACCGCGCGCGCCTCGTCCCGCGGGTAACGGCGCAATTTTTTTGCCAAGGCCTCGATGCGTTCCATGGAGAAGCGCCGTGCCGGAAATTGTTTCAGAATTTGAGCGACGCGCTCGAGTTCCTCCCGGGAAACAAGGGCTTTCTTGAGTTGCTGCAAGTGAATGGGCGGGCAATAATCGTGATAAAGATTGCGCAATTCATAGCTCGCCAGGACGTGGACCAGCAAGTCTTGTTTTTCCAGCAGAGCCACCCAGTCATCGAGCCGGCGTGCGCGGGCCGCACCAGGTTCCTGATTTCCCTGCCAATCGATGTCGAACAGGCGATGCGCATTTTCCGGCTCATTGAGGTAGTCGCCCAGAATTCGATCGTATTCCTGGCCGATGAAGTCGGCCTTATTCTTGGCGGCCTCGATGAGCGGGGCCAATTGATCGAGCTTGGCTTGCGATTGCTTCATGCGGAGCTCGACTTTCGATAGCTCGGCCTGCACCCGCGAGCTATCCGCGCCGATTCCGACTCGCGCGAACATCCCGCCGCCTCTCTCCAACTTTCGCGAGAGCGCGTTTCGCTGCTCCTCGAGACTGGCGAGCTCCTCCCGAGCGGACACCGCTGAGTGAAGCAATTCCTCATGATTTCGCGAGGCTTTAGCAATTTCGTCTGCGCGACCGCTTGTCATAACCGTTTCGCGGAGGAGGTCGAACATCAAACCATCGAACGTCTCGAAGCGATCTGCGTCTTTGAGATAATTGCCGAGCAAAACGTATTGCTCGACGAAGAGCAGATCGTCGCGCCCGCCGTCGACGAACGCGATACGGTCGGCGAGCATTTCATATGCTCCTTTCTGCTCGTCGCCGAATAGAGCCTTGCGCCAGCGGCCCAGATTGTTTTCCTCGAAGTCGAGCAGAATCTGATAGACGTGCTGAGCCACCTGGCGAAAGATACTGCGCCGGTTGGCTTGCAACTCCGCCAGGCGCGACTTCATGATGTGCGCTTGCTCGGAGCGCTCGAAGTATTCGCCTCGACTGCGGATCCACTCCTTGGCTTCGAGAAGCAGACTTGCAAACTGGGCCCCAATCTCCTGGGTCAGGAACTTCAGCAAGGCTACGCGGAACAGCAGGTCCAGCTCGATTTTCTTTTCGTACTTGGCGCGAGTGAGGGAGGCCTGCAGCAGTTCGAGCGTCTGGCGTTTCCAGGCGGCCGTTTCCGGGCCTTTTGGAGGTCTCGATCCCTTGCGAACCGCGTAATTGAGGTTCGCCGCCTGCCGAATGAACTCGAGCAGATAGAGGCGCGTATGTTCCGTCCAGGTCGGGCTCAGGTAGACGTCATGATGGATATTGTCGACGCCAACCGTAAGCGTGCCCAGCGGAAGCTCCGCCGCGTAGGTCTTCAGCTCGAGGCGGGCAAAATTACCCGCGAGCGCCGTCTTGGGAGGCCCTTCGGAAGACATATGTCTTAGGCTTTCACGAGGTTAGCAGGCATCTAGCGGCGCTGCAGCAAGCAATCCGAGGAACGCGGCCAAGACGTTAACATCCGATTCAAACCCCTTGCACGAAATGCCCCGAAGCCCGCTCTCAGAGGTCGGGAATGGTGATCGTGATTCGACGCGTATCCGCTTCGACGTGCTTCAGGTGAATGGCGACCTGCGGCCAGTCCGTACGCAGCGTGAAGCGCTCCGCCCATTCAATAATGACCACGGCGGGCTGGGCAAACGCATCTTCCAGAGCAAGCGACTCGAGATCGTGGAAACCCTCGACGCGGTAAAGGTCCACATGGAAGACCCTGACGTGGTCACGAAACATGTGCACAAGCGTAAAGGTTGGACTGGTGACCTCTTCTTCCCGCGCAACACCCAGCCCGCTGATGATTCCTTTGGTGATCGTGGTCTTGCCGCTGCCTAGCTCGCCGAATAAGAGCACTAATACGGGTGCGCAGAGACGAGAGGCGAGTTGGCGACCGATCTCCATGGTCTCTTCGGGAGAAGAGGAGACGACCTCAGTGGACGGCATCGTGCCATTGAGCCAAGAACCGGGCATACGCCTCCGGGAGCGCATCGATAAGATCGGAGGCCACCAGGGGAGCCTGGCCGACTCGCTCCGCGGCCACGTCGCCGGCGAGACCATGCAGGTGCACGCCGAGGCCGAGTACGCACTCCCAGTTTTTGGTGCCCAGTTCCGCGGTCAGACCGGCCAGCATCCCGGTGAGAACGTCGCCCGTCCCGCCCGTGGCCATTCCCGCATTACCCGTCGTGTTGATGTAGGCGCGACCATCCGGCGTCGCCAGGATGGTATGAAATCCTTTCAAAATGACGAAAGCCCGCCATCGCTTGGCCGCCTCGAGCGCAATTTCCAGACGCCGCGCCTGAACGTCGCGTGCCGTCGTATCAAGGAGCCGAGCCATTTCTCCCGGATGCGGCGTCAGCGCCAGCAGTTCCGGCTTTCTGGTCCGGAGTTCGTCCGCACGCCCGGCAAAAGCGTTCAGCCCGTCGGCATCGAGTATGACCGGAAGAGATAATTTCTGCAGCACCGCGCGAATGAATTGTTGCGTTTCGTGGTTCGTGGAAAGCCCGGGACCCATCGCTAGCACCGATTTATCACGGGCGATCTGCCCGAAGGGGTCGGAATCAACGTTGGCTAGACTGGCCGTGCCATCTGCTGTGGCGAGCAGAGGCGCGGTCATCATCTCGGGCATCCCCGCGGCGACGATCGGCAGCACGTCCGCCGGCGTAGCCACTGTCACCAGCCCTGCGCCCACGCGCAGCGCTGCACGTCCGCCCAAGACGGCTGCACCCGATTTGCCGACCGACCCTGCCACAATCAGCGCGTGACCAAAACTGCCTTTGTGCGCATCGGGCTTGCGCACCATTGGCAAGCCGCGGAATTCGCCCGCTTCCAGCCAGTGGAGTTTCAAAGTTGGATCATCGTCCAGCAGGTCGCGTGGCGTGCCAATATGGCGCACGAGAAGCTTGCCGACGCAATCGGCACGAGGCGACAGCAGTTGGCCGACTTTGGGCGCAGTAAAGGTTACGGTCGCATCAGCACGAATGATCGGCCCTCCAAAGTCCTCGCTTCCAGAAGGCAGGCCCGAAGGCATATCGACCGCAACCACGAAGCGCCCGCACGATCCACGGAGGCGCACGCTTTGCTTTCGCCTCCAGGCGTTTGTATCCTCAATGACAGAGGCCAGCAAGCCTTCCACGGGTCCTTTAACCCCGGTGCCGAGCAGCGCGTCGACGACGAGATCGGCTTGGCCGGCGATTTCGCGTGTCTCCATCCACTCTGCTGCCGACGTCACGGCGTACAGTTTTCCGCCTCCCTCTTGCCAAAGATGCAAGTTCGTTGCGGCATCGCCGCGAACCGCGGATGATTCCGCAAAGAGAAAGACCCGCGGCGAAGCACTTCGTTCGCGCAAACGTCGCGCCGCAACCAATCCGTCGCCTCCATTATTGCCTTTGCCGCAGAGAACCACGATGCTGCGTGTGGAAAGATCGGGAAAGGTGTCAGATAAATAATCGGCCACGGCCGCTCCGGCATTCTCCATGAGCTGCAGGCTGGGTATGCCGTAGCGATCGGTGGTCAGCCGGTCGGCCTCGCGCATCTGTTCTGCGGTCAAAACTTTCATGGGATGTTGATCATGGCACGATCCGTGGTTATCGCAAAAGGATCAGAGGCCGGACAGCGCGGATAGCGGCCCGGAAATCGGAGCGTCAGATTCTCCGCCCGAGCAGAGGGAAGGGACATCAACCCATTGATCAGCCCCTGGTTCGCAGATCGACACTCGCGGGGGCCGGCTCGGTGACAGGCTGATTGAACTTTTGTGATGCTGCGAGGCGGCTATGTTTGCGCCCGTAGGTGAAATAGATCGTCAGGCCCACAACCAGCCAAACTGCGAGCCGCAACCAATTCTCGGCAGGCAGCGAGAACATCAAGATCAAGCAGCACAAGATCCCCAGCACAGGCGTGATGGGACTGAACGGCACCCTAAAAGGGCGATGCACCTCGGGATGGATTCGCCGCATGATCAAGACCGCCGCGCATACAATGACGAAGGCCAGCAGGGTGCCGATGTTCACCAGTTCGGCCAGGATTCGTAAAGGCAAGAAGGCAGCCATGGTTGCAACGCAGGCTCCGGTCAAAATAGTCGACTTCCAAGGCGTTCGGAAGCGTTCGTGGACCGCAGCGAAGAATCCGGGAGGAAGAAGCCCGTCTCGCGCCATGGCCAGGAAGATTCTCGGCTGGCTCAACATCATCACCAGAAGTACTGATGTGATGCCCGCGACGGCCCCGACCGAGACCAGCAACTGCGCCCACGGCAGGCCCACCTGCCTGAACGCGTCGGACACCGGGGCGTCGATATTGATCCGGCTGTACGGCACCATCCCGGTGAGCACCGCCGCCATGGCAATGTACAACACCGTACACAGCATCAGCGAAACCATGATCCCAATCGGCACATCGCGCGATGGATTGCGGGCTTCCTCGGCATGGGTCGACACCGCATCAAAACCGATATAGGCGAAGAACACGATCGCCGCACCGGCCAGCATGCCAACGGGTTCGCCCGCCGGCCCCGTCTTTCCCATCAGCGTATGACCAAACAGGCTCAACCCAGTCAACCCAAATGGTGCGAATGGCCTCCAGTTGGCCGGATTCACGTAATGGGCACCTAAGCCGATCACGAAGAACACAATCGCGACTTTCAAGATCACAATGGCGGCATTGAAGCTTGCGCTTTCCTTGATCCCTTTCACCAGAATAACGGTGACCAGCGCGGCGATGAAGATGGCGGGTAGATCGAACCATGTGCCCGTCAAGGCAAGTCGCCCGCTGGTGGGATCAAAATCGAAAGGTGCATTCGTCACGACGTGCGGCAGCCTTACGTTGAAGAAAACCAGCAAATCCTGGAAGTAATGCGACCAGCCGTGCGCGACGGTGGATGATGCCACCGCGTACTCGAGAATCAAATCCCACCCAATGATCCACGCAAACAACTCTCCCAAGGTCGCATACGCATAGGTGTAGGCCGATCCCGCCACCGGCACCATGGACGCGAACTCGGCGTAACACAAGGCAGCGAAAATGCACGTCACACCGGCGGCGACGAACGACAGCATAAGCGCGGGGCCCGTGCGATCGTGTGCGGCTATCCCTACCAGAACGAAAATGCCCGTACCGATGATCGCTCCCACTCCCAGGCTCGAGAGTTGGACCGGACCCAGAACGCGGCGAAGGCGATGCTCGCCGCGGAGCTCTTCGAGCAAGACGCTATGCGGCTTGGTCATGAATAGCTGGTTTGGCATATCTACCCTTCCCCTACATTGATGCCTTATCGGCCCGTGTACGTTTGCTCTCCGCCGAAATCAACGAGGAGTCGGTCCTGGTTCGCGCCGCCGGGACCAGATCAGATACACCGGAACGCCCAGGAACACGATCAGCAAGCCCGGCCAGGTCGTTTGTGTCTTGTAAAGAATCAATACGAACATGATGGCGAGCGCGACGATGATATACAACGCAGGCACGACAGGATAGCCAAAGGCGCGATAGGGGCGCTCGGCATCGGGGCGTTTGCGGCGCATCACAAATACACCGGCAATCGTGAGCACGTAAAAAATCAGGACTGAGAAAACGACGTAATCGAGCAGATCGCTGTACAAGTTTCCGTACGTGATGGTTCCCAGCGTATCCACTCGGCGCGTGCGCGCCAGAACCAAGAGTGCGGCCCAAACACCCTGGAAGAGCAGCGCTCGCGAGGGCACGTGTCGCTCGTTCAAGCGGCCAATGGACCGGAAGAACAAACCGTCGCGCGCCATGGCGTAGTACACGCGCGCGCCGGCTAGGATTAGGCCGTTGACACAGCCGAAGGTAGAAATCGTAATGGCAATAGCCATGATCGCGGCGCCCGCGCTGCCGAGAATGGCATTGAGTACGGCAGTGGCCACACGATCATCGGCAGCGGTTTGAATCTGGCCTAGTGGAAGCGTACTCAGGTAAGCAACATTGGCCAGGAAATACAAGCTGATTACGATTGCTGTGCCTAGCGCGAGCGAGAGCGGCACATCGCGCCGCGGGTTTTTCACCTCGCCTGCCGTGAACGTGATATTGTTCCACGCGTCGGCGGAAAACAGCGAACCGACTTGCGCCACACCGTAGGCGACGACAAGACCCAGCAAACCAGAGGCGACCGAGACCGAGGGAATCCAGCGGCGCAAGAAATCGGCTCCCGGCTCAATTAACTGACCCCCTTCAGCAGCCCAGAAATTCGAGAAATTCGCCTGAATGGCGGCGGCGTTGCGCCCAACGAAAATTCCCAGAATGACCAGGCCGATCAACGCCAGCGTTTTTGCAGAGGTAAAAATATTTTGGATATATTTTCCCCAATTTAATCCGCGCGTGTTCGCCACGGTGAGAAATGTAATCAGCAAAATGGCGAAGAACTGCTGCCAGGAAAGGCTGAACGCATATTTTGCGGATACCCGTACGGGCGCAATGATCCAGGATACGGGCGAAACGGAGGGAGCGAGCACGCCCAGGAAGCGCGCAAATGCCACCGCCACTGCCGCAATCGTCCCCGTTTGTATGACCAGAAAAAGCGTCCAGCCATACAGAAAACCCCAAAGCGGCGAGTAGGATTCACGCAGATAGACGTATTGTCCACCCGCCTTGGGCATCATCGCGGCCAGCTCTCCATAAGAGAGCGCCGCCGCCACGGTGAGAACTCCAGTGATGACCCAGGCGATCAGAAGCCCGCCGGCCGAGCCCGTCTGCCGTGCTATATCCGCGGAAACGATGAAGATGCCGGACCCGATCATCGAGCCGACGACGATCATTGTGGAATCGAAGAGGCCCAGGCCGCGGATGAAACCGGACTCGCCTGCGATGGGCTCTGCGGATGTCGCTGATATGGCAGGGGACGTATTCACGCTGTCTCTCAATCTTTTCCGCGGGTGCGCGCAGCCTCTCGGAGAAATAGGCGCGCGCGGGCAACTGGATCCTCCGAGACGATCAGGTCACGCAATACGGCCAATGAATCGGCGCCGGCACGGAAAGTGTCTGCGGCGCGTTCCAAGGTGATGCCGCCGATGGCCACGAGAGGCTTGCGAGTGTGTTGACGAGCCTCGCGCAAGAGTTCCAATCCGACCACGGGATCAGGATTTTCCTTCGAGGTCGTCGGAAAAATTGGTCCGAACGCGATGTAATCGGCGGATGTCTTGTCGGCAGCGTCAAGCTGCGCTAGTGAGTGCGTGGATACCCCTACCCATCCATTCCGACCCACGACGGTGCGTGCCTCCTCGACACTCAGATCCTGCTGTCCCACGTGGACTCCTTTTGCCGTGACGAGGAGCGCTATGTCGGCGCGATCGTTCACGATGAAACGAGGCTCATATGCACCCGGCCTGGCAAGACGGGACAACTTGGCAGAGATGGATTGGGAAACCTCGAAGAGTTCTCTGCTGGTGGCGTGTTTA
>QHYQ01000399.1 GCA_003224175.1 Acidobacteriota bacterium | reverse complement strand
AACCATGAACCGCCTGGGTTGCCCTACGCTGAGCATTGCAATATGTCCGGGCGGCGCGTCGAAGTGTTCGTCTACCTTGCCGGTTTCGTTCTCGAACAGGTGACATTCAACGCTGTTGAACCGGCAGTTGTAACGCGCTTCGATCCTTGCTTGGAGGTCAATAATGATTTGAGGGAGTGATTGTGCGCCACCAGATAATCGCTATATTCAGCCGATGTGTCCGGCTGATTTCGCTGCTGGCCTTCCGTAGCCGCCGAAGAGGTTATGTCGGCAAGATCCTGGCTGGAACTTTACACACTGAGGTGGTCGGGCGTAGATTATCGCCTGGCCGAGAAGTCAAAAACGGAAATTCCGGCCAAATCCATCCGCTGACGCGTACATCGGCGCTCGATGGCCTCGCCAAGTGTTATTGTGCGCTTCACGCAACGAAGGGCGGTGCGGCCCTGCAAGATCAAGGCCCGTACTTGGCGGCGTGGCGCCGTTACAGGCGATGGAGCCGAGCGTTCTGGATCGGGTTTGGGTCCTACCTCCCGGGCTTGGCCTTCGCGAGCCGCGCAGTTAGGTGGAGGCGCAACGGCGACGGCACCGCTATCTTTCTTGCCGCGTTCGTGTGGATGATTATATGGGTCGTGATCGGCTACCGGAAGTCGAACTTTCGCTGCCCACGCTGCGGCGAGCTGTTCTTTAACAAGTTCGACGACCGTCCCTGGCGCATGGTATGGCGGCACAATCCATTCGCTCGCCGTTGCATCCACTGCGGCCTGCCTAAGTGGGCTGCCCAGGATCCCAATCCACACGCAGCCGCATAAGGAGCAAGTCAACTGCTCTGAAAATACCGTCATCTTATGCTGCTTTCTGTTCGAGGGTGACGCAGTAGCCTAACTAAGGCCCAGCCATCTTACAGTCCGTGGAAGGGTATATACTCAAAACGTCTAGTTACACACCTCCCGCTGCGCCCACCATGGGCGACGGTTCATGTGCCACCAGATACAGGCCGACCATGGGGATTTCCCTGTTCCACGTTCTCTTGGGTCACACCTATCGTTTCGCTAGGGGACCCTGCGGAGGCATTGCTTCCGCTCAGCAGAGGCACCTGGCCTGACGCCAATGGAGAAACGATTATGAAACTCGCCTTCAAATTCCCCGAGTGGGAGCCACAATACAAAGCCGCCCTACTAGAGGTTGACCGGGCGAAGCTTCTCGAACGAGTTGCCGCCGCAGAGGCAGCCATCCGTCAGAGGATGCGAGCGATATTTGGTCGCACCGACGGAGATACGGAACGGCAGGCGATAGGAAAAGCGTTATCAGCACTGAGCGTTCTCAAAGAAACTCCCTTTTCCTGATTGGCCGTCTGATACCAAAATACTCAAAGACGATGGCCAATCGTTGCACTCCCAGGCAAAGACCAATCGCCTGCTTAGCGCAGCAGCGCCTCGTCGAAAATCGCCTCCGGAACTTTTTCAACATGGCTTGCCACATTCTGATAAGACGACTTGGCTTCAATTCACGCCTTGGTTAGCCTTGTTGCATCTGCATAATTGACCATGCCTTACGAGATTTGACAACTCCGCCTAACAGGACTGTTCTTTGTATGGTAGTACGTCGGTTCCATTGGCAGGTTCTGAAACCAAGCGAAGAATGCAGCATGGCAAGACGGGGGTCCGAGTGCCTCGCGGATACGCTAACCGTCGAAAGACCTCCAGCCAAAGCCCGTTCCGCGTCGCCACGCCTAATCGACTCGGAAAGTAAACACCGGAATGGCGTTCCCATGAAGAGAAACCAGAGGTTACGTCTCGAGCTGCCGGTGTTTGTTTACAGCCGCTCGACAGATCAGGAACCTGAACCTTTGCACGAGATGGCACGCTCTTTGGTTGTCTACGCCCGCGGGGGTGTCCTGGTTCTAGGCGCAACTGTGAAGCTGGGACAGGAGTTGCTCTTAGTTAATCCTCGGAGCGAGGTGCAGGCAGCGTGTCGTGTTGCCGGGTTTGAGCCATGTCCGCCCATGGTGAGACTCGAGTTCACACAGCCCGTCCCAGGGTTTTGGGGTGTTGCGTTCCCTCCTGAGGATGGGGATCCCGCCGAACGCAAGCTGCCTCGGGTGCCCCGCCGTTTTCGTCGAGTTGAATCTTCCCTGCCCATACAAGTTCGCCAAGCTGCGGAGTCAGCGAGAGAGGTTAGGGATGTGTGCATCACGCAGAATATTTCGCGTGACGGCCTTTATTTCAAGAGTGGGCTCCTCAGCTACCGCGAGGGCATGCGTCTCACGATCAGCTTCCTACGCCACTCAGATCTTTTTGCTCCTAATGCCAGCTACACAGGGCAGATAGTACGTGTGGATCAGATCGAAGATGGCCGCGTAGGGGTCGCGGTCAGATTGGTAGGTACCAACGTAAAGCCGCCCGCCACTCCGATTCCGTGAGTTTCGAAATGTTAGAAAATGCGTAGAGCGGCAATCCTGGCTAGGCCAGCACGATCCCCGAGTTTGTCATCACAACATCGGGCATTTTTAATCGGCAACGGTCAACCTGCCCTCTAGCCTGTCTTTCGCAATAAGGGGGAGATGGCTAGCCTAAGTCGTTGGTTTTCAACGAGCAGATCAAAAAGGTCGGCACTACAGCCGGAGAGCTTGGTGAGGAAAGTCCGGGACTCGAGCTTTGATCCTCGGCGGTGGTTGGTGCGGCAACTCGAGGTGGAGCTTGTGCAACAGAATCGTTTGATCCGGCTCTGGCTGAGTGAACCGTGGCATCACCAGCCAGCGCTGGTCAGTCGTGGGGAACCAGACATCGAGCATCTGAATGGTGGACAACTTTTCGAGAACGGCTTTGGGAGTGAGGCCCGGAGCCAGAGCTTGCAGCCGATTCTTCAGCGTAACCAATAAGCAGTAAGCTAGAAAGGCCACCAAGATGTGTGCCTCTACGCGATGGGCCAGCTGATGATAGAACGGGCGAATGCCTAACTCGCTTTTCATGCTTTTAAAAGCAGCTTCGATCTGTGCCAGTTGCACATAGCGCTCCCATAACACTGCCGGATCTTCGCTCACGAGGTTGGAGCGCAGCAAATAATGACCATCCTGCAACTGCGCCGCGGTTAGCTTTGCCTGGTCCACGCGAAACTGAAAGCTGTTGCGCGTCACGGCTTGGCCCTCGCGCGGGAGCTGGAGTTGGAGGAAACGAAAAGCGCTGCCGGCTTCTTTCCGCGCTGCGCCGATACGTAACAACAGCTGGTCCCGTCGTGGAGCACTGCGCTGCATGGTCCGCAACTTGCGCAACAAGCGTGCCAGCTTCTTCCGCCGCATGGCTCTTTCTTTTGCGCGCCGCCCTTCGCTTTTGGCCAGCACATACAGCTCGCCGGCCTCGGCAAACAGCTTCACTTCCACCGACTCGCGCACCTTCCGCCAAGGCAGATCCAGCCACTTCTTTTCATACTGGCGGATCTTGCTGCGTGGGGTCCCCACCAGATAAGAGATCTCACGCTCCGAACGGCGCATCTCCTCCAGCACCGCTTCGGTGGGAATCCCGCGATCCATCACCCATACTCGTCGGGCCCGTCCGTAGCTGGATTCGATCTTGTCCAGAAAGCTTCGCAGCGTGGTTCGATCCGACGTGTTCCCATCCAGTACTTCATAGGCTAGCGGGTAACCTTCCGGCGTGCTCACCAGCGCAATCACTACCTGCTTGGCATCAAACCGCTGATCTCGGCTGTAGCCGTACTTGGCTTTAGGAATCTCTTCTCCCTCCCCCTCGATGTACGTGCTGGTCAGGTCATACAGCAACACATCAAACTGCGCCTGGAACAGGTCCTGCCAGCGCTCCCGCAGATGCTGAAACAAGGCTGACTGGTGCTCCAGGATGCGATCCAAACAGCGATAGAGACGATCTTTTTCGGCCACGGCAAAGTCCGCCTCCAATAACTCCGCCATGGCACTTTGATCGAACCACTGCCGGTGCACGCGAAACTCGCTGCCTGGATCAATCAAGCGATTCACCACCAGCAGCTGCAGCACCTTGGCCCACGACACGGTTTCTCGTTTCGCCTGCTCGGCTAACTTCTCTTCCCAGAAATCTTCCAGCTGCAGTTGCCGCCACAGCGCACACCCCAGCCAGCAGTTGCCGAACGCTCGCGGCCGCCGCAATTCCATCTCGCTCAGTTTGACTTGAATACTATTGCTCGATTCGGCGGGAATCTCCCGGTCCTCCGGGAACAAGCTCAACGTCGTGTATTGTTGCTGACTCTCATCGAAGACCTGCAGCGTCCGACGCCAGCTGGCTTCCTGACTATCGTTGATCTCTCCCAGATACAGCACCGTCCGTTGCACCGTCTGGTTCTGCCCCACGCGGCGGTTCTCCACCACGCTGAAATAGCGGTGCGGTTTGCCATCCTTTTTTCTGACCTTGGCGCGCAGAAACATTTTGTCTTGGCCACCATGACAGAGCTCCAGGGTCATTGAAAAGAGGGTAGGTCGGCACCGCACCGAG
>QHYQ01000206.1 GCA_003224175.1 Acidobacteriota bacterium | reverse complement strand
CTCAGCCGCATGCGACACCGCTGCCAGACCATTCACATCAACGGACCTTCTTTACGAGAGCCCCAAGGCTGACTGCAACCTCTCTCTCACTCCGGACAAGCAGAGACCGCTACATCCCCATCCAGCACTTCGCACTTACAAATCCGATTTCAAATCGTGTTCTCGGGCTAGTCCGATTTATACAAGTATAGGTGGGTCACTCTTGCCAAGCGCCGAGGCGGAAGGACAGTTGAATCATCGTGCTTTATGGAGCGGGCGATGGGAATCGAATTGTATCCCCAATCCACAAGTCTTGTGCTTTAATGGCGTTGCCGCTTGCCCGGAGTCCAATTGGAGCCGTATGGAGTCAAGTTTTTTGCAATTTGCGCGGATCTAAGGAAATTTGGGCATCAAAATGAATTACTCCGCCACTCAGTGTCACAAGCTCAGTAGCTGTTTGCAAGACGCACCCAACCGCTTAATGGTAGTGCCTACCGCGACGATCGGTTGAGAAACGCTGGTGTCCGTTTAATGGAGCAGTTCCCGGACTATCGGCAACCGGAAGTTGGAAGTTCACTTGTTTGCGGATTCCGGCACAACCCGATCACTGATCGGTTTGGCCCCGGAATAGTGATCGCTTTCGTCCCGGAATACTGATCGGCATCAGGCAGGAATGGTGATCGGAATCATCCCGGAATCGTGATCGGCTTCGCCCGGAATCCGCACCGTAGCCATAAAGTATCGCGAGACGAGAGCGCGGGAGATACACCTCAGATGGGTTAACGAATATCGTTGCTCTCGCGGACACAAATGGAAACGGCCGATACTACCTCCACCGCCTCCACCACGTACTTAGTTGCGCAAAAGGACCGGACCCGAGATTTAATTGGCGAAGACTGCGAGTCGTCAGTATCCTGCCCACACTCCACGCATTGACTGGATTGTGCTAGCCAATTGGAGTGCTGCTTGCGCCTGCACCCGTGCCGGAAGTATCCACGCGGATCACACCGGACTGATCGGTGTAATACATGTTCTGTCCGGTTGTGGCCGCAGTGATGGGCTTAGCTGTTATCGAATAAGACTGATTGCTGGGACCAGCGGTATAGGTAAACGTGTAGCCGCTCTTGGTACCTCCCGCCAGCACTGAGTCAATCAAGTCTGCTGACGTGGAGCTGGCCGTACCGCCGGAGGATATAGGTCCGAGGTTCGAGAGTGCCGCTGGAAATTGGCCGTAGCTGGTGGAGTAGGCGATGCACGCCGTGTTCAACGTACGCAGCGAGCCCACCGCCGAAGCCTGGTTGGCGGCGATCTTGGCACGAAGCAGGTTCGGGATGGCGATAGCGGCAATAATCAGAATGATCGCCACCACGATCAAAAGCTCAATTAGTGAGAATCCGTTTTGTTTGTTCCGCATTGTCTGCTTCTCAAGGAAAATGCCTGAATGGGCTGCGGGGCGAGTCCTCTCGGCAGGCACTTCGTTCGAATCTCGCCCCAGCATCGCTCAGTTAGACTTCGGAGTTTTCAAGATGCCGATACAGAGTTAGTGTCCGTAATGTGAATCGTTTTCGTGGCCTGGTCGTACGTACCGATAACTTTGACTTTCCTGGCCTTGAAAAACGAAGCCTCTTGCTGGTTATCGAGCTGATAGATCATTTTTGTCGCGGCGTTGTAGAGAACCAACTTGCCCGGGGTTTTCTTAAAACGCAGACAGTACGTCGTACAGAGGTCTGGGGTGGACAGCGCCGTGGCAGTCATCGTCATGGCATGGGAACCCATCTCGGCACAGTCGTTGTCCATGATTTCGCCTTCGAACACGCTTCCTGCGGCTGCCTTTGCCTGATCCTTGGGGCCAGTGTTCTGCGTCGGCGTGCGAAGGGGAACGAAAGACGGGGCTGCTACCAGGAATATCGTTAACACCAGGGGTGAGAGGGAAAAACCGTATTTCATGTCGGGTCCTCCTTTCCGCTCTGGTAGCGGAGGTATTTTACGTTTCAGACTGCCGTGTTTTTCGTCTTTATGCCGTTGCCGCATCGCGGGCAATTTCCGTCAAACTGTTCAATGGTGTATTTCTCATTTGGGAGTACCAGTTGCTTGGCTTGCGTCTCGGCTTCTTGCTGCGTGCGGAAGGCTTCCCAATCAAGCTTCGAGTCCGACCAACGGATGTGATAGTGAATCACGGTTGTCTCCTTCACATCCTCCTTACGTGATTGAGAGAGTTCGCTTACTGCGGATTGAACTCCGGGGGCAACCCAATGGTCGCCCCCTTGTGAAAATTAAAAACGGTCCCCCGATCATTGATCGGTCTTATGATCGTCCGTTGTTTTTGTATGCATTCTCATCAACCTTGATGTCGGTGACTTTAATCGTCTTGTCGCTCGCAGTCCCCGTGATCACGACCTTTGCTCCAACATAAGGTTGCACTCGATTCTGATCGTCCAACTGATAGGTTGTCTTCGTCGCCGCATCGTAGAGAACATACTTACTCGGCGGGTTCACAAAATGCGCCCAGTAGAGTACGCAAGCGTCTTTCTGCTTGATCCCGTCGGGTCCTTTCATCGGCGTCTGGACACAGTTCAAGTGCTCGTCTGTGATTTCGCCGGTAAAGGTTTTTGGTGATTGAGCCGCACAATAGCTCGTCATCATGAACGTCAATCCAGCGATTCCCACGATAAAACGCCGCATACCTTCCTCCTTATAAGAGATTTAGAGATTTCCGATCTCGCACTTTCCGAGTCAAAGAAATACCTTGGGCCTAAGATTTCCCGTTGGACGACAGGCTGATCTTGATCTGCTTGGGCTTTGACTCCTCGCGCTTCGCCATGTGTACGGTCAGCACGCCATTTCCGTACTCAGCGCGAATGCCTTCCGTGTTCACAGTGTTCGGCAGCGAGAAACTGCGCGTGAAGGTGCCATAAGCCCTTTCCACGCGCAGGTAATGATCTTGACTTACCTCGTTTTGAAAATGCCGCTCGCCCCGGATAGTTAAGGTGTTGTTTTCCACCCGAATATCAATGTCCTTCTGATCGACTTCCGGCAGATCGGCCTTTACCACCAACTCCTGCTCAGTCTCATAGATATCCACGGCTGGTGCCCACGTAGCAAGATCGGAATTGCCTGTCCTCCCACGTGTAACTGTGTTTTCGAACAGCCGATTGACTTGGTCCTGAAGCGAGGTCAGCCCTTGAAAGGGGTCCCACCAAGAAATGGACATCGTCGCCTCCTAAAATGTAGTAGTGTGAACAGCCACTATAGATACATAAACGTTGTACTAACGTCAAGTAGAAACTGTCCACCATAAGGCGCATAGGATGCACTGTCGTGCTGAACGCAACCTAATATCGTGATACTATATCTGCCATGAACACACGGCGCTCGTCTGTAGAAAACGTTGATCCATTTGTATTTCAACGTATTCCGCTCTCCGAGGTCCGGCAAGGCCGGCACGGAAAACATTACGACCTGGTAGGTAGGATCGCTGGGGAAATGGAAGCGCTGGCCGATGGCGAGGCATTGAGGATCCCGTTGGAGGGTATGAATATTCCCCTTGCGAATCTGAGATCGGCGGTGGCGCGTGCCATGACCTCTAGGGGTGTCAAGATCGGGACGTCCTCTGACGGTGACTGTCTCTTTGTTTGGAGGAAGACGGCAAGTACGACGCGTTACGAACGCAAGCGAAGGAAGTAAGCGACTCAATCGCGCTGTGTTGGTCCCGCGTCTCGGCGGAGCGCATCTTATGCGTAAAGAAGATCCATTTTTGTCGCGGCGTTATAAAGAACGTGCTTGCCTGGAGTCTTTTTGAAACGGAGACAGTACGTCGTACATAGGTCCGGTGCCGTCAGGGAAGTGTCCTTCATTGTCATTTCATGAGAACCCATTTGAGCGCAGTCGTTGTCCATGATTTGGCCTTCGAAAGCACTCACCGCGGCAGCATTTGCCTCATTCTTGGGAGCACTATTCTGCGCAGGAGTGCGAACCGAAACCAAAGTCAGGATGGTCAGCACGGGTATCGCTAACAACCAGGTGGGGCGACCAAACGGGCATTTCATTTCGTATCCTCCTTTGAGCTAGGCCCAGAGGGCCTCCCCCGATGGAGGCCACGCTATTTTCGAGAACGAGGCACTGTTTCGTCATCGAAGGGCTGGACGGATGTAGTAAGCATCTATATACGTATCATAAACGCCTTACTAATGTAACCATAGAACTTGGAGCGATTCGCTATCAGCGAGGATATGTGGTATTATTCATCTTATGAGTAGCCAAAAGGGCAAAAGCGATAAGCAACCGAAATATGAGAGCATTTCGCTTTCCGAATTAAGACAGGGCCGGTCGGGCAAGCATCACGAATTAGTCGAGAACATCCTGAGGCAGCTGCAAGCTTTGCCGGAAGGGCAGGCCATCAAAATTCCGCTCAATAGCGTGAATGGTCTGTCAAAAGCCAATCTGCGATCCGCAATTGTGCGCGCTGCTAGTTCGCGCGCAATACGTGTCTCGACCTATTCCGGCAGTGGTGACTTTTACGTTTGGAGCAGGACAAGAAATACAGCCCGCTACGAGCGCAAGAAGAAAGCCTTGAGCCCCAGGCGTTAAACGAACTAGCTCCGCTACGCGGTGCCCTGCGCGACCGTCTGAGGAAGCTATTCCTGTCCCAGACTTGCTTCCAAGAATCGGGGATCGGTCTCCATAAGCCGAGTGTCCACCATTCTTAAAACTGGCAAGCCGCCGCTACTATTGATCGATAGCAGATCTGTCAGAACCACTATACTATTGACATTAGTGAGTTGTGTATGATACTACACGGACCGTGTAGTATATCTCATAGCGTCGCCCCGCTACGATGAACGCTCCAAGCTGATGCTGGGAGCTAATCTCGAGAGAGCGTATCCGTGACCGTGCATTGCACAGCGGCTGGTAGTGCGTGAGCCTAAATCAAAGGAGGAGAGGTCAATGTGTTTGCGTATCCGCTATTTGCTTATTGCCTTGGCGGCGATGGGGCTGGCCGCCCCCGCCTGGGCTAGCCGGGTGGCTACAGACATCAGTATTGACCGACCGACCCAGGTCGTAGGCACATCGCTCAAGGCGGGCACCTATCACGTTGTTGCCTCAGACGAGAGCAACAGTGTGACGTTTCTACAAAACAACAAGGTGGTCGCTGAAGTTCCGGCTCATTGGACGAAGCTTGATCGGAAGGCCGAGTATTCAGCCTTCATTACAAACGGGGACCAGATCCAGCAAATTCAGTTTGCCGGAAAGGACATGGCCATCAGTCTAGGCCAGTAGGCGCCGTCGCGAACGGGCGAGCTGGGCTCGCCCGTTCCCCTCCGCAGGGGGCGCATCGTCTTTTGGGTGAGAGATTTTGATTAACTTAGGAGCGTGCGATGGCTAATCTCACTACTCGAGAAACGACTCGCGAGAACAAGACCCCTTCGGGCTTGCCATTGAAACTCCCCGAGGGGGCCCGAATCCTGGTCGTCTGCGAGGACGCTGACGCGGAACGGCTGAAGACTGTTCTCCAAGAAGCAGGGTTTATCTCGGAAATTGCAAGAAGCATGACGGAGGGTTGTGAAGCCGCCAAATCCGGTCGGTTTCAGGTGGTCGTCTCGACACCCCAGCTGAACGACGGGTCATGGAGACGCCTGATCGACATTGCGAATCATTATGATCTTGGGTTTGAGGTCGTGCTAGGGACCCGCAACTTTGACCTGCACGACTGGGTGGAGGCGATGAAGGACGGAGCATTTGAGGTCTTTGATATCCTGTCGGAGCTACCAAGAGCTGTTGAGACTATCAGAACCGCTTTGTGGGCCGCTTATTTGAAGGGCGCAGGGCCAAACCGTACGGCGGCTAGTCCCCCGACAGAGGCGCGATTCGTTTCTTGTCCTTCGGAGCGGGGCAGCGAAGCATGTGCAACTCAATAAGAGTAGATCAAAAGGGCAGATTGAAAATTCCCGTGAGCCTCCTTCCCATGCTCAAGGAGTCTGGCACGGATGCTGACTTGAGGTACGCAGGCAGGATTTACGCCGCCGTTGCGACATAAGTCCGTTGGCGCAGCGGTTTTCAACGTCTGTTCAGTTCATCAATAAAATTAATTGGAGGGAGGAAATCCATGGCAGTCAATGTGACTCCTCTGCATGACCGGATCCTCATCAAGCGCATCGAGGAGAAGGAAACCGTGAAGGGGGGCATCATCGTGCCCGACACGGCTAAAGAAAAACCACAGGAAGGGGAAGTCGTTGCCGTAGGTCCAGGCAAGCTCCACGAAGGCAAACGGATTCCTCTCGACGTCGAAGTTGGTGATCACGTGCTGTTCGGGAAGTACAGCGGCACCGACATCAAGATCGGAGACGAAGAGTACTTGATTCTTCGCGAAGAAGAAGTTTTCGGGAAGGTCACGAAAGTAGCGAAAGCGGCTTCCGGAAGAAGGTAATTTCTCTTTCTCCGATCCTGGAGAGCCTCGGAAGAAATTCTCGATCGAGGAGAAAAAGGAGGTTAGAAGACCATGGCAGCAAAGCAAATCGTAACAGGGGAGAGCTCACGTCAATCGATTCTCCGCGGCGTTAACCTTTTGGCGGACGCGGTCAAGATCACGCTCGGGCCGAAGGGCCGGAATGCCGTGATCGAGAAGAAATTCGGTGCGCCCGTCATCACCAAGGACGGCGTGACCGTGGCCAAGGAGATCGAGTTGAAGGATGCGCTTGAAAACATGGGCGCGCAGATGGTGCGTGAGGTTGCTTCCAAGACCTCCGACGTGGCCGGCGACGGCACCACCACCGCGACCGTACTCGCCCAATCTATTTTTCGCGAAGGCGTGAAAACCGTGGCAGCGGGGGCCAGCCCCATGGCACTGAAGCGCGGTATCGAGCGCGCCGTCGAAGTGGCAGTGGAGGAGATCAAGAAACTCAACAAGGATGTCAAAGGCGACATGATCGCGCAGGTCGGTACCATCTCCGCAAACAATGACAAGCAGATCGGCTCGATCATCGCCGAAGCCATGAAGAAGGTGGGCAAAGATGGGGTCATCACCGTCGAGGAATCCAAGACCATGGAGACACAGCTCGAAGTGGTCGAAGGCATGCAGTTTGACCGCGGATACCTCTCGCCCTACTTTGTTACCGATCCTGAGCGGATGGAATGCGTGCTCGAAGAGCCGCGCGTTTTGATCCATGAAAAAAAGATCAGTGCGATGAAGGATCTGTTGCCCCTGCTCGAACAAGTTGCCAAAGGCGGCAAGCCTCTCCTGATCATTGCGGAGGAGGTTGAGGGTGAGGCCTTGGCAACTCTGGTCGTCAACAAACTGCGTGGCACTCTTCAGGCCTGCGCAGTCAAGGCTCCAGGTTTCGGCGACCGCCGCAAGGCTATGCTAGAAGACATTGCCATTCTGACGGGCGGTAAGGCCATCACCGAAGATCTCGGCATCAAGCTCGAAAACATCCAGATGGAGGACTTGGGCAAGGCGAAGAAAGTCACCATCGACAAGGACAACACTACCATCGTGGAAGGCGGCGGGAAGGCAAGCGCCATCGAGGGCCGGGTGAGGCAGATCAGGACGCAGATTGAGGAAACCACCTCGGACTACGACAAGGAAAAGCTGCAGGAACGGCTCGCGAAGCTCGTGGGCGGGGTGGCTGTCATCAAGGTGGGTGCAGCAACCGAGACCGAACTGAAGGAGAAGAAGGCCCGCGTTGAAGACGCCATGCACGCCACACGTGCCGCAGTTGAGGAAGGAATCGTTCCTGGAGGCGGCGTGGCTTTGCTGCGGTGCATTCCAGCTTTGGAAAAAATCAGAGTCGATGGTGATGAAGCCATCGGGGTGAACATCGTGAAACGCGCACTGGAAGAGCCTCTTCGGCAAATTGCTCAAAACGCCGGTTACGAAGGTGCCGTCGTCGTTGGCTGCATTCGAGAATCGAAGGACGAACACTTCGGTTTCAACGCGGAAACGGCCGAATACGGCGACCTTGTGAGGATGGGCGTCATTGATCCGGCCAAGGTCACCCGACTGGCGTTGCAAAATGCGGCGTCCGTTGCGGCTCTCATGCTCACGACCGAAGCGTTGGTGGCTGAGGTCAAAGAAGACGAAAAGAAAGCCGCGGCTGCGGGCGTCCCAGGAGGAGGGATGTACTGAAGCGGAAGAACACAAGTCTTCTTAAAGGAACTTCAACCTGGGGGCCGCGGGGAAGCGGCTCCCAGCTCACTGGAAGGTGCTGTATTGAACTCTTAAGCTTTGGAGCAGCAGGAGCGTACGCCATGAAATAGGGCATTGTGTGCGGCGCTCTCGGCTCAACGAGTTTTGCGCGGAGCCGTGATTCCGATGCGACAGGGAGAACACGGGCTGGAGTGGGCGATATCTCAGCCCACGTTCAGCTGCTCGGTCGCACGTAGAAAGGAAAACGTGAGACATCCTTCTCGGAAACGCGACCATGGACAAAGCTAATTTGCAGCGATACAAGCGACTTTTGCTGGAGAAGCGGCGCGAATTGTCGCCAGTCCGAGGACTCGTGCCGGCGGCAGGGGGCTGGGAAGGCGACCTCATTGATCAAGCGAATGCCGATGTCGAGGCGGAGCTTCAAATCCGCATCCAAGAAACGGACACTCAGCTCCTGGAAGCGATTGAGGAGGCACTCGCTCGCGTGGAAGACGGAACGTATGGCATATGTGCGAACTGCAATCGGCTCATTCCCAGAGCTCGGCTGGAAGCAGTGCCTTGGACCCGACTTTGCCGGGGGTGCATGGAGGCGCAGGACAGTTGATTTCTGCCAAGGAAGGAAGCCAGGAGGCAGTCGCAAATAGGATCCCGGATTAACTCTGCTACTCGTCTCTCGAGGGCCTGCTTGGCAGGTTTCAGAATGGGGAAAGCCGAACAATCATGCCAAAGGCCGCACCCCACACAGAATTAGAAACTGAGATTTCCCAGGCGCTGCGAGTTGGCTTCAATCTCCCCTGATCAAAGATAGCCCCCTACCGCTGATGCCGTCGTTTGGGGGGCCGTTGTAACCATATCGCGCTAGTTAAGCAATTCCACCAAGGTAAGCGCGTTTTGCGGTAACACGCTGCGCGGTTCTATGCGGCGGCTAAAGACAGCATTTGGCTACTCTCAAGTTTTCTGCCGATGGAGTCTTCCCCGCAGGTCGGTAATCCTTTCCCACGGTAATTTGTTTATGGCCAGCACGTTTGAAAAGGAATGATCAGTCTTGGGCTGGTTTCGATTCCCATCCGCTTGTACGCGGCTGCCAGACCCAAGAGAATCGTCCTGCACCAGCTTCATAATAAGTGCCATACCAAGATCAAGCAGCCCGCGTGATGCGGTCAAAATCTCCGTGACTGTGTTATCCCGCAGCTACTAGCCGCGCTCAACCCGCCTTACGGCGCGGCCGCGAACCTCGGTAACCCCGGGGGCTCGCGCCGTCCAGAAAACGCCGTGGAAGCTGATCGCGCCGAGAAGGTCACGGAAATAATGCCAACCGCGGCCGTTTGTTGGTTTGTTGAGCCGGGCTACACGATTGCTTCGGTAAGCGCCAAAATCAGCTCCATCGTCCTGGGCCAGCGAAGGCAGCTGGGATGGTTCCTGGGATTCGGCTTGTCGGTTTTGTTGCTGCGCCGTAACTAGACTCGGTCGCATGCTAAACGCGAGGTTCTTGACGCATGGTCGGCAATGGAACACTGTGGCCGCGCTCTTGCACTACAACTGGATGCGACAAAGATTTGTGGACATGGGCCGTCGTGCGAAGCATAATTGTGTGCGTAAAGTCTAATATGACTAGACTATATGCACACACATGGCGAAAAACAAGAAACGCGAAGAGCCTGACCAGGACGAACTGTACCGCATAGCCGAGCCTCAGGGAGGATATTTCACTTCGGCCCAAGCTGCGAAGAGCGGCTTCTCCCGCAAACTCCTATGGCATTACCAGAAAACCCACAAGTTTCTTCGGGTGGCGCACGGTATCTACCGCCTGGGTCGCTTTCCGTCCTCACGCTTCGAAGATCTCTTTGTGGCTTGGCTGAAGTGCGGCCCGAAGTCTGCCATCTCGCACGAAAGCGCCCTTGCCCTGTATGACCTCTCTGACGTTCTGCCGGCTGAAGTTCACGTGACGGTTCCACGGACTGCGTCCCGAAGGCGCGAGGGAATCCGCATGCACACGAACCGCCTGCGTCCTGCGGATATTGAGAAACGCGAAGGGCTGCCGGTTACCTCCGTTCCGCGCACTATTGCTGACGTGGCTAGGGCAGGGCTTTCCGAAGATCACGTCGCCCGCGCGATAGGGGAAGCCCTGCAACTCGGGCTCACAACGAAGGAAGCACTTCTGGCCGAGGCTAAACGGCGCGGAGGCCGCGCTGAACATCTGATCCGGGCTTATTCAGACGTGTCGAGAGCAGCGTCGTGAAATACAAAACGGCAACGGCGTTTCGGCACGCTTTGGAGCAGCGTCTGCGGCAACAAAGCCTCTCCGGCGGAGCACCGCTGGCGCGCCTTCGGAAGATGGTCGCCTTTGACCGTTTCTTGGCGCGTGTGGCAAAGAAGCAGCCCGACGCATGGATTGTCAAAGGAGGGTTTGCTCTTCAGTTGCGGCTCGGCGAAAGGGCCAGAACGACGAAGGACATCGACGTTTCAGCGGTTAACCCTTGGACGCGCGAACAGACGATTACCCATCTTCGCGCAGCAGTGTTGCTTAACCTCGGTGATTGGTTTGAGTTCGAAGTAGGCGAGCCAGCAGAGGCGGCAACAGGCGCGCCAGGGCGCGGGTTTCGTTTCCCAATTCGCTGCCTGCTTGATGGCCGACCGTTTGAGACCTTCCATTTGGACGTTGGGTATGGTGATCCCATCCTTGAAGCTCCGGTCGAATTGACTGCGCCTAATCTCTTGGCGTTTGCCGAAATCGCCCCGGCGACGGTGCGCTGTTACCCGCTGACCACGCAAATTGCGGAGAAACTGCATACCTACACGCGAAAGTATGCGAGTGGAGAGACGAGCCGCGCGCGGGACTTGGCCGATATTCTTCTCGCGGCTTCCCTCGCGCAATTTGATGGCGTGAAGTTGAAGCAGGCCATCGACGCGACATTCAAAGCGAGGGCCTCCCATCCTGTGCCGCCACAAATGCCAGACCCGCCGCAGCGCATCGCCTCGTCCTATGCACAAGTGGCGCGTGAACTCGATCTTCCCTGGCGAACAATCAAAGAAGCCGGCGCAGCTGCCGCGCAATTCTTAAATCCCGTCTTGAAGGGCGATTCGAAAGTGACAAAGGTGAAGTGGGACCCACCACATTGGAAGTGGGGCTAGCCAAAGGCGGCTTGCGCGTAAAGTGGCAGAAACTATCGCTCAAGTTCGTTGAGAGTTTGTCTCCAAGAGGCCCTTGTAAGTAGGGGGACAATTCCGTTTTATTACAGATGCAACCTTCCGCTTGTAGCCTACGTCTAAAGAAACAACCTGAGCACCACCCACCCGTCTTAACCAGGCTTTAGCTCCCCCAAACGCTTCGGGATTGCACAACCGGTTTCGCTTCCACTTCACAGAATCCACTCAAAATTTCCCGTTGAGGTGAGTCTGTGAACATTTTTCGCTTTCGGGACCGCACCGGAATTCTTGACGACCGGTCGCGGCGATTCCGATCGGAGAGCGCCATCTATGATCAATCGCTACTGGAAAAGCCGTCTTTTCCACAGGGGAGAAACTGTATTTTGCATTTTGACGCGAACATTTTTGCCGAGTCGCTGGGCATTAGTATAGTAGAGGGTTGCTCGCCTGCGTGGCTTGATGGGCGTTTGGTACCGGCACTGAGGCGTCCGGCAACCGTTCCGAACCAATCCAAAGTCTCACCATCCACAGAATGTCTTAGCCAAACCGTTTAGCGCCTTCCGTTTCTGAACTGCACAACCGGCTCACTCCACCTCGCGGAATCCACTCGAAATTTTCTGTTCAGAGGTGAACCCGTGAACATGTTTCGTTTTCGCGACCGTGTCGGAGTTCTCGACGAGCGGTCGCAGCATTTCCTGAAGACTCTGGCTTGGCTCGGTGGCTACGTCACCCCGGAACAAGCGCAGGAGCTTGGAATCAGGAACTCAGTAACCAGGGTCCATGTCCTACTGAAGGATTTGGAATCCTGGGGCTTTATCAAAGCCGTCAGTGCGTACCCGGCGATCTACCAGGTCACCAAGTCCGTGACCCGGCTGTTGGGCGCCGACTTGTCTGCGCGGCGTGAGCACACGATGGAGACAATCCGAACCCGGCTGCTAACGGTGAACTTCTATCTGGAGGCGATCCGCTGGCCGGCTGAATTCGTGTTCGATCACAAGCAGAAGCTCACCAAACTTTGTCAACTCGTTGGTGAACCTGCCTTGCTGCCGTATCGCGGCAGCAAGCCGTATCTCTGGCAGGACCTCGTCCTCCAACGTCCGTCCGGAGAAGTCGTCCTAACGATGGTTGACCACTTCGGTCGGCACTCCTATCGGCAGCTGTACCGGCACCTGAAACGATTTGCGCCGAGCCTCGGCCCAGATGGTCTGAGGCTGATGATCGTGGTCAGCTCCGAGCACCGTGAACAGCTATTTTGCCGTAAGCTCCACCACGCGAGGTTGCAACGGCTCTTGCAGGAGCAAGGCGTAGATCTGCCATTGAGGGATATGGTGACGATCTACCGCGTCCGACGGGCGGTGCCCGTCGTCCGCCCACTCATCACGAATAGGCAACAGCTTCGCGAGCTGCGAGCCCGGAGGCTCGCTGACCGTGGGCGTGGGGGACTCGCAGCACCCGACCAGACGTGTCATCCACAACAACGCAACCCACACCAATAACGGCGTTTCGGCCGAATGAGGAGGCATGTCATGGTGAAAGCCGCAGTCGCTTTGTTGCGGAAAATCTGGCGACACATTTATCGGCAGATTTTCCGCAAAAATAGAACCCTTACCCTTCCTGTACCGGCACACCCCCGGGGGCAAGAATCGGGGGCGGTTCCGGGGACGTTCGTATCGCCCCCGGAACCGCAGCGAGCGTTGCTCGAAGAGCTGACTGAAAACGTTGTGTCAAGGCTGCCGGATATGGACTGCCGCGAACGGGGTGCCCGTGGCATGGCAAAGCTACGGGACCTTGTCGGTGACCTGCCGGCGAGCGCCGATCACCACCACAGCGAGCCGTATGGGCTGCTGCGGCACTCGCTCGAAGTCGCGCTGAAGATGCTGGAGGAGTTTGAAAAGATGCTCTTCGCCGACGTGCCTCCAAACGCGGCCGTTATCAAGATCCCAGCCGACTCTCGGCAATTGCAGTACCTGTGCTTCCTCGCTGGCCTCGGCCATGACCTCGGTAAGCTGTTTGACATGGACCTGCGGGCAGGAGACCGGCGTTGGTCCCCTCTGCACGAGACCTACGCCGAATTTCTCAGACACATCGAAGTGGAACCAGTGCTTATGTGGAATGAGGATCGGGTGCGCGGCAGTCACGCTCAGTTCTCGCCCTGGCTTATGCACCACCTCCTGAGTCCGGCCGACATCCGATTCATTGGTTTGGAGCGACTGAGGCAGCTCACTGCCGCACTGACGGGCACTCACGGCGGTGACCAATCAACCCCTCTGGCGCGTGTTGTAAGCAAGCTAGATCAGGAGAGTGTCGAGCAAGCGGCGCCTGAGTGGATGACCAAGCGACCCGACAGCAAGGTGAACCAGTTCATCCACGCCCTTAGAGACCTGATCTCTGAGGGCCAGCTGAGCGTCAATACTCCTGGTGCGCCGGTCTATGTCACGGGCGATAAGGCCGCGGTCGTCGTGCCGCGCTCAATCTCCGTTTCCCGCGATTTCCTGAGGCGGGAGAACAACCTCAGGCTGCCTTCCAACCACCACCTTTATGACCTCCTGGCCCAAGCAGAAGTCGTGGAGGCCGATGGGAACCGTCAGTGCGTGAAGAGGATCAGGGTACCGGGGAAGCGTGGCCCGGTCGAACTTAGCGCCTTGATCTTCAATCAAGACACGATCATCCCGCAGGGGATTCTGCCGACGTTGCCCAAAGTCACGTTTGAGCCTGTCCCAGAAGAACCAAAGCCGGTGATCGCTGTCAGTCCAGATGTCCCAAAGTCGACGGCGGCAGGCGAACCACTCGGCTGAGACAGGGACTGAGACCCATCCACAAAGCGCAATTGGCAAGCCACAATGCCATTGGCCCATTCCGCCTGCGGCGGGCGAAAGCCCGCCGCAGGCCTGGGCATATGGAGATGAGCATGGCACGCGATATAGCCACAGTCCTGACGGGCAAGAAAAGGCAGGCCAGAAAAAGTTAGAGACTGCACCTCCGTGGAGAACCGCGCTCTCGTTCGCGAAACAGTGAACTAACGCCTCGGACTCCCACCCATAAGCAGCAAAACCCACCTCTCGACTCCATCCACCTCTGCACCGAGGGGCGGCAAGCCTGCCGCCGCTCGGCGCGGCCTATCCACCTGAGAAAGGAACAAAAGGAAATTTCCATTTGTAACTTTTGTTCCATTCCGAGCGAGGTTGTGATGCGAGAAATTCCCAAAAGAATTGGTTTCGCAATAGCCAACTTCTTCTGCTCGTTGGCGGAGGCAAGAATCAAAGAGGCAGACTTCAAGCAATTCTCGGGAATGCGGGCGAGTTATCAGACCCACTGATAAGTCGCACGCGCAACGCCGTCGAGCACAAGCACGGAGGTATTTGTGCCTCGGCGACGATTTCAAAGAGGGAGGTTATTTGTAAGGGGCAGTCGAAAGAAAGTCTGGGTCGGAAGTTTTCGGGAGGATCAGGTGCAAGCTGACGGGTCGATCACAAGGATTCGGCGCAGCGTGGTATTGGGTGAAACGGCGAGAGTTTCCCGCCGTTCAGCTCTTGCCGCGCTTCAGCCTTTCCTTGATCGTGTGAATATAGCTCCTCCGCCCTTGCCAAGATCGGGCAAGAGTCTCTTGGAAGCTGTGTCGGATTGGCGAATTCACATCGCGCCGAATCT
>QHYQ01000398.1 GCA_003224175.1 Acidobacteriota bacterium | reverse complement strand
TCTGTCGCTGAGATCCGGCGGGCGACGAACGCAAGATACGCCGGGAAGGCGAGGGTGCTGCGTGATCCAGCGCTATGCCGGCCAGTTCTGCGACATTGGTCGATGACTGTTGCTGACGTCTACTTGTCCGGCAAGCCGGAAGGAGCGACTCACCGTGTTAAGCAATGGGCGGCCACAATTGCGAACGAGATCGCCTGACAACTGATTCGCGCGAGTCGCGTCGCGAAAACTCCGTCAAGTCGCCAAGGGTTTACTGATGCTGGAGCAAAGTTTCCGGATTGCGCCAGGATGACGGGCTACTCGGAAGTAATTCCACTTGCCTGGTAAGTCGTGCTAACCAGGCATGTAGAAATCGATTGAACACTCGTACCGCTCGCAGACTACATTTCGTGTTATCTCTAACGAGGGAAAATTGAGATGGAGCACGCTGTCCGATTGCCTCTGCTGGCGCCGCTTGCGGGTTTGACTTTGTTCTTTTTACCTTCGGTTACTACTTCCGCGGCTCCAAAAACTATAGACCTGGGCGGGCTTGTGCTTTCGGTGTCCGATTCACAGACGGCGCAAATCTTTCATGTTGTGGACCAGCTCTCGCAATGGGACATCTACACCCATGATCAATATGCGCGTTGGGCGGCGGCGACGCACTTCCTCGACCAGCGCGACCGCGAATTGCTCCAGCAGCATGCTGAAATGCGCAAGAAGCGTGGCTGGGGACAAGGGTTTGAGCAGACTTTCCTGGTGGAAGACTCCATCGAGGACGCGGCCGCAAAGGGCATTGCGGCACACTTTCTCTCGGCGGCGGAGGCGAATGCTGAGCGCGACATCCTGTTTCATTTCGCTCCGAAGTTGGAACCACTTTTGCGACAACGCCAGGCGGACATCGGCGCCCTGCAACAACAACTCGTGACCCAGCAGGCGCGGCTCACGCCATTAGTGGTCCAGTTGGCGCGTTTTGCGGAGGTAAACAAACCGCCAACTGTGATGGTTTTTCTAGTGGCCAATGCGGAAGAGCATAACGGCGGGGGAGGAGCGGACGGTGGGCGTCTAGTCGTTGAGGTGCCATTACTGGACAGCATAGGTACACTGCTGCATGAATCCCTGCATCAGTTATTAGACGCACAAAAACAGCGCATCCGGATGGCGGCTGAAGCCGCTGGACTTGAATACACAACGCTAAACTAGGGCGTTGCCTATGCTATGTATCCAGGGATCCTGGCGGACACGGAGGAAGGTGATCGTCTGATAGAAGAACTCGTGCGCATGCAATTGCGTGGCACACCGGTTTCGGACCCTTTTCTGCAATTTCACGTGGTTGCGGCGGTAATTCGTCCTCTGCTCAAAAGTGCACTAGCGCATAACGAAACGATAAGTATGTTTCTGCCGAAAGCCACCGCCAAGTGGCGCAGCGTCACGCCGCAATAGGACGCTCGTGCCGGAAGGAGAACCTGCGCCGTTGGCGAGCCGCTGACACCGTTACCGTCCTACGCGACGGGATTTCTCGGCGGAATCGTTCCGTGCATTCTGCAATTATCCAAGGGGGAGACGTTCGTACGGTTCACAGGCTCAAGCTCCTGATTAACGCGGAGACCGTGGATTTTCAAGTTTCCGATTAGCCTTATCGGTAACTGGGTAATAGAACCGACCCGCAACGTCCTGCAGGCTGTTCGTCCGTCACTCATAGACAATCAAATTTCTTTCTTGTGGGAGCCGGATTTGCTTTCAATTTAATTGAAGTAGAGCCCATATTCCAGCAATCAAGCGTCGTGTACTTAATCCATTGACGAAGGGATTGGTCATGGCGCAGCGCTTGTCGAATGCAAAGACCAAAATAACCGGTGTTCGTATTCACAAACCCGGGGCTGATTCCTCGATTGCGTCCGTGCCCATGGATCAATGTGAGCTTGTCTTCGCCCATCTCCCAGGCTTGCTGCAGGATCTTGGCGAGTGTTCCGTTGAAAACGATCTCAGCGGGGTGATAGCCGTGAAGGTCGATCTGCATCATTTGCCTCCTGGCCCATTATTTCCAGATGACCACGGATGTTAGCGCTCCCTGACAGCCGAAGGTTACTATCTGGCTCAGGCAGTCAGCCTGGCTCAATACCTATCCTATCGTTGACGGCTTCGCGAAGTCGTTGTTTGCAGCCCAGGTATTTCTCTGTCGTTTGCACGGACACATGGCCGAGCAGGAATTGAATCTGTTCCAGCTCACCACCTGACTCATGACAGAGTCGGGCACACGATCTTCTGAGGTCGTGTGGCGCGAGTTTGGAAACTCCCAATCGTTTCGCGTATTCCTTCACAACGTGCCAGACCACCTTCTCTGTAATCTCCGTTCCCCAAACAACACCTTTGCGGCAAACGCATCGGAAAATCTTACCGTGCACGACTTCCGCGACAGTCAACCAGTCGTCAATCGTTTGCTTCACCCAATTGGGCATGGGAACAGTGCGGATGTGTCCTCCTTTCCCAACGAGGTCAACTATGGCCCAATGGTCTTCGCGGCGCTGAATATGGTCGAGGGTCAGATCAATGAGTTCTCTTCGACGGAGCCCGCACCCTAGGAGAACCGCCAGGATGGCTCGATCTCTTTTGCCCTTTACGCTGTGCATGTTCGGAAGCTGCCACAGGGAGCGAGCCTCATCCACGGTCAACCAATTCCCAAGCCGGATGCCCAGCTTTTTTGCTCCTTTCACGCGACGGATGCCGGCAGCGAGTTCCGGGCTGAGGAGCCCCGTATCCGCGGCCTCGTAGGCAAGTCGTCGGACGGCCGCAAGCCGTACATTGATCGTGCCTGGTGCCAACAACTGATCCTCAAGATGTATTCGATACCGTGTGACGACCGTTTTATTGAACGACAGGCGTGGTTCTGAGCAATACCAACAGACAAAATCATCAATCGATCTCCGATAGCTTCGTTGCGATTCAGGGGACCGAAGACTGACGAGCACCGCGGACTTGACGTGCTCGAGATCAGGAAGACCGAGCTTGATCCTTTGCCGATTCGATTTTCTTCCTCTTGTTTTTCTTCTCATGGAACCCACCTCCCGACGTGGAGAGTTGGGAATCGCATGATTCGCCGTCAGACGCAATCTCTGGACACATTCGTGCTACAGAAGTATGAGATTTTCAACAGACAAGGCGAACGTAGAGGTGTCATATGAATGTTGACGCGGAAAAGTTGCAGCAAGCGGTTCTCGCGCTACTGCACTTGAACACGGTTGACGAGAAGTCAGGAAAGCGGGCTTGGAAGGCGCTTCCCTGGAGCGTGATGGATCAACTCCACGACAAGGGCTACATTTCCGATCCGGCCACGAAAGCCAAGTCCGTGTGGTTATCAGACGAGGGGGCTAGACTGTCCGAAGAATTGTTTGAAAAGCTTTTTGCCGTCAAGTAGCAGGTAGCGTTACCGCGGGGCAAGACTGGTCGCCTTCGCACGGCCCAATGCGAACGTTTCCGATTAGGCGACTAACCAGGAGTTGGCCCACAATCCTGCGGTAGAATTGTGGCCGACGAGGCCGCCCCATGACTGAATCCAAGACGATGCGAGTTCGTGCCGATTTCAATGGGCTATTCGGCGAATTGCTTTGTCTTTCCCACAAGGATACCTGCGAAGACACAGATGGAAATCTCGTGACTTTGCAGACTGGAATGGTTCTGACCGCGTTTGACGAAGATGCAGATGAACACGGGAATCGAGATGACCTCATAGCCTCTGGTGTTGTGGAACCCTCGCCGCGGTGGCTCCGATGCAATGGTTCACGATGGGCTCTGAGGATCGACAGCCATGGCGTAAGGCATGAATCGGAACTGCAAAGCAGTAGCTAATCCACTTCTCCGGTTACGCGACTAACCGGGAGTTGGTCGGTGGTTCTTTACGAGTCGAGCGCAGCAAAATCCACCTACGGTAGTAGCGACAGTCAAAATGATTATCTGCCGCCAGAAGGATTCCAGATGCGACGCGAACGCACCACTCACCGAAATTGGAACATCGTTGGGAGCTTGCCAAGCCGCCCAAGTTCCACCTAAGAGTAGGCCCGCTACAGACGCACACACCAGAGTTAGCGTGGGTAGCCTCAACAGTGACGTAACGTAGCCGATTCCGCCCGCCACCACTATGGCAACGAGGCGCCACTTACCGATGCTTAAATATTGGAGCACGGGTGTGACGAGCC
>QHYQ01000397.1 GCA_003224175.1 Acidobacteriota bacterium | reverse complement strand
AGGTATCAAGCAGCTATGCGTTCCTGGATTTCCCCGGTGGGGCGACCTCTGCTGCGGCCCTAGGCCTCTTCAACACCCATAGTAGCACGGGTGGCTTCGGCTATCAGTACCGCCTGACACGCCACTTCACTCTTGGTTCCCGATATCTATTCCAGAACTTCCACTATGACGTGGCTGGTCGCGACGATACGCACAGCATGTTCCTCACCGCGTTGTGGCAGATGGGGCCATATGTACTTGTGAGCATCTTCGGGGGACCATCGTTTTCGAGAACGGGTGGGCCGTTGACAATTCTATCGGGGAACGCTGGTGCATCGGAGAATATTTTGTCTACTGGGACGGTTGGGAAGTGGGGCCCAGGCACTGGCGCGTCGCTTACGTTGCGATCCGATCAGACGGTCTTGCGTTTGACTGTGCAGCGGCTAGTAGACGATGGCGGAGGACTGCTGACCACGGTCGTCAACGCCTATGAGGGTGCATTACTACGCCGCCGTCTTGCATACGGCTGGGATTTGCTATTGATGGCCAGCAATGGGCGGTCTGTTGCGCTACAGGGGTTTCTCGGAAGAGGAGCACTGGACACACAGTCCGCGGAAGTGGCTCTCGAACATTCGCTTTTTGAAAACCTGAACATGCATTTCGAATACGACTTTGTTCGGCAGCGCGCAAACCAATATGTCCCCTTCGCCGCAGACGTGGAGGACAATCGATACACTGTCGGCATATTGTATCGAATTGGAAGCCACAAGTTAACGGGCCGATTTACATCCCCCCCCTCCGATTAGGGGAAATCCCTGCTGTTCCTTTGCGAGGTTTCCATGCCGATGTTTGCGAACTGTACCGGATTGGCGGGAAACACACACTTCTGTAACTTGCTATGCGGGCGAGCGAGCTCCGAGCAAGACTCGGAGGGCGGTGGGCCTGAAGTGCCGATGACTGTTTCTAAAAACGGACCGAGGGAGCAATGGTCGCTCATAGAGAACTGAGTGTTGAAGATTGGCTGGCGATTGTTCGCCGAAGGCTCTGGTGGTTGCTCATTCCGGCAATTCTATGCGCTGTAGCTGGCTTTTTTCTCTCCCTTGTCCTACCGAAACAGTATACCTCGCACACGAGGGTTCTGGTGGAAGCGCCAATCGTACCGGATAGTTATGTCAAACCCGTGGTGAGCGATGATCTGAACCGGCGTCTTGCCAGCATGCAAGGAGAGATCCTCAGTCGCACGCGGCTGCAACACCTCGTGGAGCAATTCGGCCTATACAAGGATGTTAACCAGGCCCCCATGGAGTTACTCGTCAACCGGCTGCTCAGTCGCACGCGGCTGCAACACCTCGTGGAGCAATCCGGCCCATCCAAGGATGCTGACCAGGTCCCGATGGAGGTACTCGTGGATCGGCTGCAGAAGTCGATTGAGGTAACCCCACTCAGCCCAACGCCGGGGACACTATCTCCGGCACTGCTCGGCTTTAACATTGATGTAACGCTCGGACAAGCCAGGCTATCGCAGCAAGTGTGCACCGAGATCACCTCGTTGTTCATGGAGCAGAACTTGCGCCGGCGCGAACAGCAGGCCGAGGACACTACCCAATTCCTGGCCAAACAACTAGATGATGCCAAGGCAAAGTTCGATGAGCAGGACGCCAAACTAACGACATTTCAGAACCAGTATGTGGGAGCACAGCCCGAGGACGAACAGACAAACCTTACCCTGCTGACGGGACTGACGCCGCAACTCGAGGCTGTCACTCAGGATCTCAACCAAGCCCTGCAAACCAAGGCGTTCGCAGAATCGATGCTCAGCCAGCAGCTAGCAGCTTGGAAATCATCCGCGGATGGCCGTAGTCCTCAAACCTTGCAACAGCAGCTGAGTGACTTGCAGAACCAGCTTCCGTTGCTGCAGGCGCGTTATACGGACAAGCATCCTGCTGTGTTGAAACTCGAAGAGGAAATTGCCGAGCTCCAAAAGAGGATCCAGGATGCGCCCCCCCAGGGTCAGAGCCAGTCGATTAGTCAAGAACCAAAGGCATCCGCTGTCGAGCCGCTCCAAATCCAGGAGTTTCGGGCGCAGCTTCACCAAGCCGACCTAACCATCAGCCAGAGGAAGAAAGAGCAGGAGGAGCTTCAGCACCAAATCAAAGTCCTTCAGGGCCGAATCCAGCTGAGCCCGACGGTCCAACAGGAATTCAAGGCCTTGACACGCGATTATCAGACTGCCCTCAACTTCTACAATGAACTTCTCAAGAAGCGGGACGAAGCCCAAATGGCCACCGAGCTGGAACGCCGCCAGCAGGGTGAGAACTTCCGCGTGCTCGACCCGCCAAGCTTCCCGGAGCGGCCTTCTTTCCCCAGCCGGCGTCTTTTTACCCTCGCTGGTTTAGCGGCAGGACTTGGACTGGGAGCAGGGTTAGCTTACGTGGCAGAGTCACGCGATAAATCGCTTCGGAAGCTTCAGGATGTCGAGGTTTACCTGGGGTTGCCAACTCTTGCGGTCATTCCTTCCATGGAGTCGGCCAGACGGAAGGACATCGTGGCCCACATGGTCGCTCGCTCCGAACTCCCTGCCCTTGGCACCCGCAGGGCACGTGTGAGGTAGTGGGAATGTATCAACAGTTCTTTGGGCTGCGAGAAGACCCATTTCGAGTGAATCCGGACCCCCGGTATTTGTTTTTGACTCCGAGTAATCAGGAAGCACTCGCCAGTCTAGCGTATGGAATCCGGAATCGGTACGGCATCATTCTGATGACGGGCGAGGTGGGAACGGGAAAGACCACATTGCTCCACGCGTTGCTGGACGGCCTCCGCCAAGCCCGAGCGGTTACCGCCTTCATCTTTAACACACGACTCAGCGTCGGCGGGTTGTTCGACTGTCTGATGACTGATTTCGGGATCGCCTGCGAATCGAACACGAAGAGCGAGAAACTGTCACGCTTGAATCACTGGCTTTTGGACCGGTTCCGCGCTGGACAGACGGCGGTGCTCATCGTGGACGAAGCGCAAAATCTTTCAGTTGCGGTGCTGGAAGAAATCCGTCTGCTCACCAACCTGGAGACGTCGACCGAGAAATTGCTACAAATTGTTTTGTCCGGCCAACCGGAGCTCGAAGAAAAACTCAAATGTACCCAGTTGCGACAGCTTCGACAGCGAATCACCATACGCTGCCGGACCGCTGCCCTTTCCGCTGAGGAAACGCAAGGCTATATCTTGAAGCGCCTTTTCATTGCGGGCGCAGAGGGCCAGCCCATCTTTTCTCCCGAAGCCATGGAGAGCGTGTACAGCTACTCGCAAGGAATCCCGCGCGTGATCAACATCCTCTGTGAACACGCTCTCATCCATGCTTTTGCCGATCAAACGTGCCCCGTCTCGGCCGTCCACGTCGCCGCAGTGGCAAAGGATTTTGACCTCGGCAGCGCTGAATCGAACATGTCGCCGAGCAGCTGCGAGCACCAGAAGAATCCTGGAGACTGGGACGCAAGTCGGGGAATGCTCGGTGATACTGGTCTGAGTTCCTCGCCCACCTCCGCAGAGCGCGCTGGAGAAAGCGAACAATGAGCCGCATCCATGAAGCTTTGAAGCAAGCTGCGCAGGGTCGGGAGCCGGCGCTGTTTGCAGGGGAGGCGAAACCAAACCATTCTGTCGTCGGCGAGGCCGGAGACGGCAACGGGGTCGAATGGCTCAACCGGAGCATGCCGACGAGCGAAGAACGGGCTGCTGCCGTTTCTGACTTCCCCGGGCTCAATGATTTGTGGCAGCGCTGCAGAAAGCCCGGCTGGAAACTCGATCCCACCTACAGTGTCATCTCCAACAGCAAATCTTTTGTACCGTGTGCCGAGCAATTCAGCAGATTACGCGCACGGCTGTACCAACTGCGAGAGAATGAACCCCTTCACACCCTGCTGGTGACAAGTAGCGTACCCGCCGAAGGAAAAACGTTTGTAGCCCTGAACCTCGCCATGGCGATCATGCGGCAGCACAATCGATACGTCTTGCTGGTAGATGGAGACCTGCGGAGGCCGCAGCTTGCTACATGCTTGGGGGTTCCAGGGGCGCCGGGACTGACGGAGTTCCTCAGAGGGGTCGCCGATGAATCGTCAGTCGTCCAAACGGACACAGAGGGTGAACT
>QHYQ01000205.1 GCA_003224175.1 Acidobacteriota bacterium | reverse complement strand
AGCAGAAGATCGAGATCCAGCTCGGAATAGTGCTGAGCAGCCAGACCGCACAGATCGCACAAACTCACAATATGCTCGAGCAGGCCGCCCAGAAAGGCATGGTGCATCATTTTCGCGGCCGGGGCGCACTTCAAGCGCGGGCTTATTGCCGGATCCTCGACAACACCGGACACAAGGCGGCTTAAGTAAGGATTCTTGATCGCTGCGACGTGTGCGCGCAACCGCGCATAAAGCTGCTCGACGTCCTCCGCGGTGTGGGGGAAATAATCCGACAAATCCACTTCCCCGGGCTCCGCGCGGCGGAGCCTCTCCACGGTCATTTGGAGCCGATTCTTGTAATTTTCGACGCGCCCCTGCACCTTGATGATGTCATCGCGATCGAAGAGAGCCGCGAAGCCCTCCACGTTATCCCAGAGACGCGCCTCAATCGTTCCGCTTCGATCGCTCAGCTCCAGGCGCAAAAATGGCTTACCTTCACGGGTTGAGCGCATCTCTTTCTCACACACGAGAAAAAAGGACGTGATGATAGCGTCCGGAGCCAAATCAGAAACGTAGGCTGCTTTCATTCACCGTTCTTACTGCCTACGACGGGCGTCGCCGGCGTCGGCGCTGACTTCTTCTTTTTCTTCTCGTCGTCAGGGGTTGGAGGGACCTCTTCGATGGTGCTGGACGGGACGGCCGCTGTATCCGTATAACCGGGCTTTACCGCGACGTAGCTGTCTTCCCGCAGCATTTCCAGATACGCGCGTAGCGCCGGCCGCAATTGCTCATTGTAGAGCCGGTCCATGATTTCGTTTTCGACCTTGTCTTCCGGCTGCTGCCCGGCAGCATAGTGCTCCTGCACTTGCCAGATCAGAAAGCCGGTTTTCGTCGGGATGACGTCTGTGGTTTGGTTTCGTTGCAGGACGAAGACTGCTTGCTCGATCTCGGGCGCCAGCTGGCCATGTTGGAATCTGCCCATCTCTCCACCCTGTTTGGTGGTGCTGCCATCAGAAAAATGCTTGGCAAGTTCGCCGAAATCCTCGCCATTCTTCACCCTCTGCAGCAGGTCATCGGCTTTTTTTCGCAACCCCGGTACTTCCGAATCCTGCTTCCCTTCCGTGCTTACAAAGATCTCCCGCACGGCGACTTGTTCGGGACGCACGAACTCGCTCTTATGTTCGTCGTAATACCGCTGCACTTGCGCATGATCCAGGATAAGTTTCGACCCTACTTCGTGCCGAATCACCTCCTGCTGGAGAAGCTGGTTTCTGATATTGTTCTTGAAATCCTCGAAGGAGACACCGCTCTTATCTATCTGCGTCTCCAGATCTTCCATGGAGGCGATATTGTTCTGGATGCGAATCTCATCCAGGCGCTTGACCACTTCAGTTTCGACGTTAACGCCGGAATCCTTGCCGCGCTGAACGAGCAGGGAATTGTCGATGAGGTCGCGCAGCACGTTCTTATCTTCCGCCGCTACCCTTTGATTAATCTCTGCCGGCGTGCACTTGGGACAATCCTGCTGCGCTTCTTGTTGCATCTCGCTTCGCGCGCGCTGCAGGTCGCTGCGGGTGATCACGTCGTTATTTACGCGCGCAACCACCTCTTCAACCACGACGCTCTTTGTTTGTGCCAGGCACGAGAGCGCCGGGGCCAGGATCAGACCCGCGCAGATACAGACTTTCTTCCGCATCCTTCTCCTCTGCTCTCCCCCGGGCATTCTAGCTCCCTGTTTCGAGTGGAAGCAATACGTTTCGGAGCGCCTCTGCGATGCTCTTCTTACCGCGTTCCAGAGTGATTGTTAGGACGCCGCTGGGGTCGAGTTTCGTACCCTTTTCTTTTCGCACCAAGCGAACCAGCCTTTCGGGACTGACCGAAGTCGTGGGATGAAATTTGATGGCAGCCTCATTCGCCCGGCGGTCCACAGACGAGATCTGCAGCCGCTCGCAGAGCGATTTCAAGACCGCGTAGTCCAGCAGGTTGTCTATCGCGGGCGGCGGCGGGCCAAAGCGGTCTGCCAGTTCCCGCCGGAGCGTCTCCCTCTCGCCCTCGTTGCGTATCTCCGCGATCCTCTTGTACGTGCGCAAGCGCAGGCTTTCGGCGGGCAGGTACTCAGGCGGAATGCGAATATCCATGCCGAGATTCAGTGTAGCTCGAAGGTCGGGTTGCTCTGCTTCTCCCTTCTTGGCGGCCACCGCGCGCTCCAGCATCTGTGTGTAGAGATCAAATCCAATGGCGGCAATGTGGCCGTGTTGTTCGCGCCCCAGCAGATTTCCCGCTCCGCGCAGTTCCAGGTCGAGGGCGGCGATGCGAAAGCCTGCTCCGAGTTCGCTGAATTCCCGCAGCGCCGCCAGCCTGCGCCGCGCCACCGGAGTCAGAGAAGCCTCTGGCGGGACCAGGAGATATGCGTAGGCGCGCTGGTTTGAGCGTCCTACCCGCCCGCGAAGCTGGTAAAGCTCCGATAGTCCAAAGCGGTCGGCGCGATTCACGATAATCGTGTTGGCTCGGGGTATATCCAGGCCATTTTCGACGATGGTTGTCGAGACCAGCACATCCGCGTCCTCGCGAACGAATTTGAGCATCACCTTCTCCAGTTCACGTTCACCCATCTGGCCGTGACCGACCACCACCCTCGCCTTCGGCGCCAGTTTTTGAATCAATGCCGCCATCGAGTAAATCGACTCCACGCGGTTATGCACGAAAAAAACCTGTCCGCCCCGGTCCAGCTCCTCCAGGATGGCTCGCCGGATAACCGACTCGGAGAAAGATGCCACCACCGTCTGAATCGCCAGCCGGTCTTTCGGCGGCGTTTCGATCACGGACATGTCTCGCAGCCCCACTAGCGACATATTCAATGTGCGCGGAATAGGCGTGGCCGTCATCGTGAGCACGTCTACGTTCCGGCTCATTTCTTTCAGCCGCTCCTTGTGGGTCACGCCAAAGCGCTGCTCCTCGTCGACGACCAACAATCCCAGGTCGTGAAAATGGACGTCGCGCGAGAGCAGCCGGTGCGTCCCGATCAAAATATCGACTTTGCCCTCTTCCACTGCGGCCAAGATATCCTTTTGCTCCCGTGCGCTGCGGAACCGGCTGAGCATCTCGGTCCGAATCGGAAAGGCGGCCATGCGGCGGCGGAATGTCTCGTAGTGCTGAAAAACCAAAACCGTCGTAGGCGCGAGCACCGCCACCTGTTTGGAATTGGCGACAGCTTTGAACGCCGCCCGCATGGCGACCTCGGTTTTTCCATATCCCACATCGCCGCAAAGCAGGCGATCCATCGGCGTCGGGGCTTCCATGTCGCGCTTGATATCGGCAATCGCCGTCGCTTGATCGGGCGTCTCTGAAAATTCAAATGCGTCCTCGAATTCGTGCTGCCAGGGCAGGTCAGGGGCGAACCCGAAGCCCGTCGCCGTCTTTCGTTCCGCATACAACTCGAGCAATTTGTCGGCAAGATCGGTGAGCGACTTGCGCACCCGGGTTTTGCGCGCGACCCAAGCCGTGCCACCCAGCCGATCCAGTTGCGGCTTGGCGCCCTCCAGAGAGCGATAATTCTGAACCAGATCCATTCGTTCCAGCGGAACATACAGCCGCGCGTCATCGGCATAGTGCAAGCGCATGAACTCACCGCGGCGGCCATCGCTCTCGATCGTCTGCAAGCCCTCGAATTGGCCGATTCCGTGATCCACGTGAACGACGTAATCGCCGTCTTTGAGCTCACTGAAGTCACTGAAGAAACCGGCGGTCTTCGGGCGCGCCCGTGGCCGTTCGTGCACCGGTGCGGTCTCGAACAAATCTCCGGTACCGTAAAAGACCAGCTTGGCCTCAGGGATTACAAATCCCCCCTCCAGTGGAGCGCGAAGCAAGACGGCAGCAGGAGCATTTCCCGAGATGACTTCTTCCACGAGTCGCGCGCCTGTAGCGCTCTGTTCGAGTTCCCCCAGGCGATAAGGAACGTCATATTCACGGCAAAGATCAGCCAGCCGCTCCAACTCGCCGGAACTCGCCGCGGCGATTAAGACTTCGTCGCCCGCGCTCAGCCGTCCTCGAATCTCAGCTAAGAACGGCTGAATTTGTCCGTGATAATGCGCGGTCGGTTGAACCTTGAGCGCGCGAGGCTCCCTACCGTTCCGGTGCAACGCCAATTCCTCCAGGCTAAACCGCTGCCGTCGCTCGAGGGCTTCTTTCCACAGGCCTTCGGGCAAAATGAAAGGAACCGCTGCGTCGCCGGCGAGCGAAACGGAATCGGCCAGCAGCCGATCCCGCGACTTCGCTGCTTTTTGGACGATTTGCTCAGGTTCATCCAGCACTACCAAGGTACCTTCGCGAAGGTCGAACAGGGTTTCCGCCTTCTCCGCCAGCACTTCTGACCCGACGGGGTGCGATCTCGGAAAATCAGGATCCTTATCGTCACGCTGGACTGGCGCTAACGGAAACTCGGTCAGCGGCGGCAAGATCACGCGGCTGACTGGCCCGGTGGAGCGCTGCGTCTCCGGATCAAACTCGCGCAGCGACTCCACCATGTCGCCTAAAAGCTCGATACGCACGGGCTTGGCCGCCTCGGCCGGAAAGACATCGAGTATTCCGCCGCGGACGCTAAACTGCCCCTCCATTTCCACCAGTTCTGTGCGAATGTATCCGGTCTGTGAAAGATGAGCGATTACGTCCTTCAGAGAAATCTCTGCATCGCGCGCGAGCGAGAGCGAGAGCGATTCATAAAATCGCGGAGCGGCGAAACCGAGCAGCGTGGCCTCGATCGGCGCCACAATGATGGAGCACTGGCCGTTGACGAAACGAGAAAGCGCCGAGGCGCGCGCCTCGAGGATTTCGGGGTGCGGTCCCGCCCCCAGTCCAGGCAGCGTATCGAACGCGGGGAGCAGCAAAACAGGCCCGGTGGAATTGCCGTTGAGCGTGCGATGGAAGAATTGCAGCGGCTCGAGCAAGGATGAGGCTCGGCGCTCGTCTTCCACCAGCACAAGAGACGGCCTGCGCAGTTCGGTTACCGCGAGGGCGGCCACGAGCGCTTTGGCAGGACTCGTCAATCCTGCCAATTCTTCGGCGGGTGAACCTTGCCGGAGCGCTTCAATGGCATCGTCCAAGGCAGGAAGACGCTTCAAATGGCCGAAAAGCTCGGTGACTGCCGGGAAAAGCATCAGCAAATCGCCGGGTGTGAAAGGTTCTGCGGGAGCTTACGGATCTTCTTTAGGATGCTGGTTGTGGAGTATCCCGGTTCCAAGGGTATGGAAACGACGCGTCCACCCACCCCTTCTACCTCGTCGCGCCCGACAATTTCGGTCGCGCCCCAATCGGAGCCCTTGACCAGCACGTCTGGAAGCAACCGGGCGATGAGTTCGCGTGGGGTGGGTTCGCCAAACAGAACCACGAAATCGACCGCCTCGAGTGCCGCCAATATTTCTGCACGCTCATCCTCGGCGATTACGGGTCGCAAATCACCCTTCGCTTTCCGCACGCCGGCATCGTCATTCAATCCCACGACCAGGACATCGCCGAGCGTGCGAGCTTCCTCCAAGGTGCGGACATGCCCGGGATGCAGCAGGTCGAAGCAGCCGTTTGTAAACACAACTCGACGCGAACCACGGTTGGCGCGGCTGAGTAGAGCGATCAATTCCTCTTGCGAAACAATGCGCCCCATCTGTTTACACACGGGCGACGTCACAGTCGATACCAAATATTAACATGCGCGTCCCTTACACGTTGGGCACCGGCGTCGCCACCGCCCTTCCTTTTCGATGATATACTCACCCCGCTTGCTGATGAGACGGATTGCTTCGCAGAGATTGTTAGGGCGAATCGCGACGGCCTGATGCCAGCCGATCTCGCTAGCCGCCCATCTCGACTCCAGCCCACGGTCGGAACGAGCTGAAGCTATGGCCTCGCGGCGCATTGCCATTGTGGGCGGAGGACCATCCGGAGCTCTCTGCGCCGAACGGCTTGCTTCCGCCGGCTTACCAGTTACCCTTTTCGATGAGCATCTCGCCTGGGAAAAGCCCTGCGGCGGAGGCCTCACACACAAAGCTCTTCACAGCTATCCGTTTTTGCTCAATGGCCCGCACCCGAAGAAAGTGATTCAACGCGTCGAACTGATCTCCGGCAATGGAAATCGCGCGCACTTGTGCCTCGACCATCCGATTGTCATCTATTCTCGCGCCGTCCTGAATGGGCTGTTGCTCGATCGAGCAGCAAGAGCCGGATGCCGTATCGTCCGTTCTCGTGTCAGCTCGGTAGACATCACCGGGAAATCGCCGTCGTTCACCGCCGAAAATGTTATTCAACACGCCGATTTCCTGATCCTGGCCTCGGGCGCGCGAAACTCATTTTTTCAGGCCACTCGCCCGTTGGCGCCTGCGGATCTGGAGATTACCCTCGGTTACTTCGTTCCCTCATGCGCGGACGCAATCCAGGTGAAATTCGTGCGTGGCTTGCAAGGTTACATCTGGTCTTTCCCGCGTTGCGACCATCTCTCAGTCGGGATTTGCGGCAGCCTGGCCCGTCATACGAGCCGCGAGTTGCATCAGCATCTGGCGCAATTCATGCGCGAGGAACATATTTCCACTGACGGGGCGCGGTTCTACAGCCACGTTCTGCCTTCCCCCCGTGCTCACACCCTGGCGTCACGCTGCGTCGCCGGCCACAATTGGGCCCTCATCGGGGACGCCGCAGGCTGGGTGGATCCGATTACGGGAGAAGGCCTGTATTATGCCTTGCGTTCGGGGGAGCTATTGGCGGACTCGCTCATCTCCGGCCGGCCTGAAGTTTATCCCCGGCGTGTGCGCAACGATTTTTCAGCCGACCTGGAAATCGCCGCACGGATCGCTCGCAACTTCTATCACGGACGCTTCCTTGGAGGCGCGGTCACCACGCGCCTGATCCAGTTCATCGAGCGCAGCGTGACTTTTCGCACCATGATTGTGGATCTCTTCAGCGGCGCGCAAGACTACGCCTCCCTTAAGAGGCGTCTCTGGTCGCAACTCGCCACCACGCTGAGAGAAGCGCTCGACAGCGTCTTGCGCCCCGCAAAATCCACGACTCCCCGTCCCAACCCAGGAGATACCTGATCCCGGCCGGCAGCACCAGAACATCGGCGTTGGGGCGCAACTGCAGCTCCTAATTCCGCGCTCAATCGAAAACAAAGTTTTATGATTAAAACGCGGTGCGGCGTACGGCGGGCTTGCGCGTTGGGGGAGGAATCAGGCTTGCCATTTTCCGGATCATAGCCAGGACGAGGCGCTTATCACCATCCGATAAGCTCGTGCTGTATCGCTTGATCTCTGAAAGGAATCGAATCTCATCCTCGGAGAGCTCGCCGAGCATTTTCTGTGTATCACGATCGTGCGCCGTCTCCGTCCCCGGAAAAAAATCGGCCAAACTGATGTCCATCGCTTCCGCTATTTTGGCGAGCGTCTCGAGGGAAGGCACCGTATGCCCGTTTTCAACCCGTGAGAGGTAACAACGCAGGAGCCCCGTACGGCGCTCAATATCACCCTGCGATAATCCACGCTGGCCGCGATAGGATCGGATGACCTCGCCGATGTTGACTTTGGGTTTCTCCTTCGGCATCCACTCGTTTCCTTAAACGTGCGGTATCTTACGCACGCCACCATGACCGCGCAAGAGGATTTTGGACACCGGTGCGCATGAGTACACCGGAATCGAGAGGCGGGAGTCTGGCTGGAACAAGAATCGAACCCAGCCCAGCCGCTCGGCGCTACGGGACCCGTTCCGGAACGCGAAGGATCGCTTCCCGGTCAAAGAGAACGAAACGATGGCGCAGAAATGCGCACGGATCGCGTCGAGACTGGCGAGACTCGCGTCTTTGCCTCGAAATAAGCTGTCCTTAGAGCACAACCTGATCGGGAGGTTCCGGCCGGCAGCTTGGCCCTGCTGCTGTACTGTTTGTGCTCCGGTCTGATCCGCGGAGCAGCAACCGCGGGCGCGTGGGCCTGATTCCGATGTGCGGCGCCTAATTCACCGCCTTTGGCTGCCGAATTTAACTCTGTGTCAGCTCTCGGCTTCGGATCGACGTTGCCCGAGGGAATGCCTCCGTCGGCAGATGCAGCGGCGAAGCTGATGGAGAGAATCTCGTCAATACCATAAAGCCGGATCTTCCCATTCACTTCAAACTGCACCGCGCGCTCCGTACCGCCCAGATATTTGCCTTGCACGAGATTGCCATTTTTCAATTGCAAGCTGTCGGCGCGGACTCCCGGGACGAGAGCTAACAAAATCCCCATTCCTATCAAAGCTGCCCGGATATGCCACATGGCGTCCTCCTGGTTTCTCTGAGGTAAGCCCTTCGTGGCCGCGACGGCACTTCACGAAGTTACTGGACTGGAGTTTTTAGGATACACCCGCGGACGCTCGGAAGCGATTTCTTATCGAGGGATACAGGAAACCTGGTACGCAAGGATCTCGCAAACTTCCGGCCCATGGCTCCCGCCGCGTTCGATTTATCTCTGCGGCGGGAGCCATGGGCAACAATGCCGGGTTAGAACTAAACTACTGTGGCCCCAGTTCCAAAATTACAAACGAGTTTGCAATCGGTTGCGGACGCGGACGGGGATTGTCAGGGGTCGGCGCCCCCGCCGGCTTGTAATCCGCCGTTACGGTGAACACATGATGGGTCTTGGGATCGAGTGCCATCGTGCGAGCGCCAAATTGCGTTTGCACATTGCCCACGACCGTATATTTATCCGGCGTGTCTTCGTGAATCACGCTTACGAAACCCTCTCGGACCGTGGCAAAGATCAGACCCGTTGCCGGATCGAAGCCGTTGCCATCAGGATCGCCGCCTATTGCCGGCGTCGCCACCACCTTGTTCGTGTCCGCGTTGAACACTGTGATCATCTTGTCGCAGGCGGCAAACAAGCGATGCGTCTTCGTGTCCATGGCAAGTGCCGAAGGCCCGTCACAAGGCGCCAGAGGCCACGTGCCCTTTACGGCAAGAGTTTTCGTGTCGAATTCGAGAATCGAACTCTTGTCCTCCAGGTTGACGTACATATTGCCGCGCCCGTCCAAGGCCGGCTCCTCTGGCTTCCCGTTTAGATTCACGGTGCCCACAACCTTGTCGGTCGTGGCATCGATCGCCGTGGCGTTATTGCCTCTGCCGTTAAACGTAAATATGCGCTTGGTGACGGGATCGTAGATAATCGAGTCCGGGTCGTCGCCGGTCGTCTTGATTTCGGAAATGGGCTTCAGCGTCTTTGGATCAAAAACGGTCACCGTGTTTGCTTGACCGTTGCTGGTATAGCCCTTGCCCAGATCCGGCGCCAGAGCTACGCCGTGAATGCCTTTGGTATTGGGCAGATCGCCTACGACTTTGCCGCTCGCCTCATCGACTACCATCATGTGCGTTCCGCGCGAAAGGTAGATACGCTGCGCATCAGGATCGACCCGCACGTAGTCCCATCCACCCTCGCCTCCCACGGGAATCCTCCTCAGCACTTTGTAACTCTGAGCAAATGCCGTGCCCGCGGGGATAAGGACCAGCGAAGAAGCAAGAACGCAAGTCCAGCACAACAGTCCTAGAAAACCTCGCCGTAACATATATTGCCTCCTCCTTACTTGCCGAATGGGCCCCGCCGTCACATTTTGGGAACCCTATTCCGGATCATTTCCCGCACAATCAGTCTCTCACCACTACGCCTCGGCGACGGGCTGGCTCCTCCGAGTCATGAAAAACTGCATCGCCGGAGTGATAATGAGCGACAAAACCATCGAGATCAGAATCCCTCCGATGACTGCAATGGCCAATGGCTGAAGCATCTGCGAACCCGAGCCTATGGCCAGCGAAAGCGGCAGCATGCCTGCCACCGCCGCCATCGCCGTCATTACAATCGGGCGAAGCCGGCGCCGTCCCGCTTGTATCAGCGCTTCTTCAGCCGAGAAACCCACGGAACGGAATTTCTGGTTCGCATCCAGCAACAAGATTCCGTTCTTCGCCACGATGCCGATCACCATGATCAGTCCCATGAACGAAGAGACGTTGAATGTAGTGTGGGTAATTAGCAATGCAAAAAATACGCCCGACGTAGAGAGCACCGCCGATGAAAGAATCGCTATGGGCGCGGTATAAGATCCAAATTCAAAGAGCAGTACGACGAAAATGAGCACGAGGGCAAGCAGGAGCACTGTTACCAGATCGCGAAAGGATTTCTGCTGCTCCTTGTAGGTGCCTCCGTACTCCACTCGGATCGAGGGCGGCAGTTTCAGGTCGCTTACCGCCTTCTGCACCGCCGCAACGCCTGTTCCTAAATCGAGTCCTTCCAATCGCGCCGTCACTTCCACATCCCGCTGTAGATTATCGCGAATGATTTCAATTTGCCCCGGCAGTTCGCTGATATCCGCCACTGCGCCCAGAGTCGTCGTTCCGCTATTCGAATTCACCAGCAGCGTATTGCGCATGGCTTCGAGGGAAGATCGGCTCGTCTTCGGGTACCGCACCCGCACCGTGTATGGTCGGTCGTTAATGACCACGGGCGTAGTCGCCGGTTCACCATCCACGATGGCAGCGGCTACTGTGGTGAGCTGGTCGGTCGTGAAACCTGCCTTCGCCGCTCGTACCGGGTCCACAGTGAAAACGACGGCCGGTCCGCTGGTCGTGGCCTCGATGCCGTCCGCCACGTCGACGACGGGTTTCTTCTGGTTGATATAGATCCCGCCAATCGTATCTGCCACCCGCGGCGCCCATTGCTTCAGGGCGTCCACGTCGTCGGAGTAGAGCTTGATCACGACCGGCTGAGGCGCGCCCGTCAAATCCCCGATCATGTCCTCCAGCACCTGGTGGAAATCGACGTCGACGGCGGGCTCCGCAGACGTGACCTTCCCTCGGACTTCCGCGATTATCTCATCGATCCCCCGGCTGCGTTTGTCTTTCAACTTCACTGCGATATCCCCGGTATTTGCCTCCGTTACAGCCGCAAGTCCCAACTGCAATCCGGTACGGCGCGAGGTGCTCTCAACCTCCGGGACCGAGCGCACGATTTGCTCAATATGCGAAATCAAGCGGTTGGTCTCCTGAAGAGAACTGCCGGGAGGCGTCACGTAATCAAGAATGAAGCCACCCTCATCCAGCGCCGGTAGCAAATCACTACCCAGCGCGTTGTAACTAAAGTACGAGACGACGATCAGAATTGCGCACAATCCTCCCAGCCATACGGGATGCTCCAACGCGCGCCGCAGCCACCTAGCGTAGAACACTAGAATATGCTCGAACCATCCTCCCCGTAAGGACCTCTCTTCGGCGGCCATCATTCGCCGCATCTCCGCAATGTGCGCGGCTTCCTCACGGGACTCTGCCATCGCGGCGGCGTGCTGCAATTCTGGAGGATTCTCGTCTTCCTCTTCTTGCGAGCCGCTTGCGTCAGCTTTCTTTCCGCGCCGGATCAGAAACGTACCGAGGTTGCTCGTCCAAACCAACGCCAGGACCAAAGAAGTCAATAGGGCAACGCTCATAGCGATGGCGAGAGCACGGAAAAAGGTTCCTGTGACGCCCGTGATAGTGATCAGTGGTAGGAACACGACAATCGGAGTCAGCGTCGAACCGATCAGGGGAATCGTCAATTCTTTCAGAGCGCTCGCCGTGGCTCGCAGCGGCCCTTCGCCACCGTCGCGGTGGAGAACAATATTCTCCACAACGACGATCTTATCGTCGATCACCAGCCCGACCGCGGCAGCCAGCCCGCCCAGCGTCATCATGTTGAAGCTCTGACCCACAATCTTCATTGCAATGAAGGTCACAACGATCGTAACCGGAACGACCAAGCCGGTCATGATCGCAGTGCCCCAGTCCCGCAGAAAGAGCCAGATCACAACGCCTGCGAGAAGGAGTCCGATGATGATGGCGTCCCGGACGCTGAAGATCGATGCTCTGACGATGTTAGACTGATCATAAAAAACATCGAGGTTGACGCCGGCAGGAATCGTTGAACGGAGACCTTCGATTTCTTGACGAACTTCGTCCGCCACCTGCACGGTGTTGCTGTCCGGCTGCCGGTTAAGACTGATCAACACGGCGGGTTTCCCATTCGCGGTGACAACAGTGAATGCCGGCGCCGCCGCCGGCGTCACCGTGCCGATATCACGAATTCGGACCGGGACATCATTTGTAGTCTTGACGACGATATCGCCGATCTGCTCGGGGTTCTGCGCTTGTGCCGTGATTAACCCCAAGAAAAGCTGGTGGTTCCTGCTCAATAGCCCCGGCGAATCGACCAAGTTGGTCTTGTTCACAGCGTCCAGGATGTCCTGCACAGAGACATGAGCCCGAAGCATGCGGGCCGAGTCGGGTACAACGTGGAACTCTGGGATTTGGCCGCCCTGCACTAAAACGCTTGCCACGCCCGGTAGCCGGTTCAGTCGCGGCTTCAATTCGTACGTGGCCAGTTCCCAAAGGGCTGACTGTGACACCTTGCCAGACGTAAGGCTGAAACCAAAGATCGGGAAACTGGCGAAATCCAGCCGGTGAGCTTCAATTACCGCAGTCGAGGGCAGCGTGCTCTGAATACGCCCGATCGCCGAATTCACTAGCTGGAGCGTGTCACCGCGAATGGGAAACCCGCCGTGTTGATCAGTCTTAACCGGCAGCCGGACAGCAACACCGTGCAGGTGGCGGACGAAGTTCGTCAAGAAATCGAAGGTCTCCGTTCAACGATTCCTGCCGGCGTCAACCTCGATGTTTTTTATGATCAGTCTAACATCGTCAGAGCATCGATCTTCAGCGTCCGGGACGCCATCCGGCTCACTGGTCCTCGTCCTCTTCTGGAATATTCGGCGGAGCCTGCACCTGTATGTTCGTCTTCGCAAGGATTGGGTCGTCTTCCTGGGAAAGAGCGAAGGCCCCTACCGTCACTACTCTTTCTCCGCCTTGCAAGCCTTCCGTGACCTGCACGTCCCCGGCATCTCGAATACCAACTTTCACCTTCTTCTTGTGCGGCTTGTTATCGGTATCCAGAATAATTACCGAGGTACTTCCGTCCGAACCGGTCAAGAGGGCCTCGGCCGGAATCACAATGGCGTGCGGCACCGACTGTGCCACCATCTCCACATGCACGGTGGTTCCCGGTTTTAAACGTTCGGCGGGATTGGCAGCCTGCACCCAGACCTCCACCGTCGTGCTGTTGGGATCGAGCGCCGGGCTGACGAGGCTCACCTTGCCTTTGAGCGCTCCCGGCTGGCCCGGTACCGACACCGTAGCCGCGTCGCCCACCTTGAGCTGCGAGGCCTCCGGTTGACCGATGTGCGCGCGAGCCACAATTTGCGACAAATTCATTACGGTAATAAGAGGACCTGCGCTCGAGGCCATTTCTCCGGGATAAAGAGGCCGGTCCGTGACCACGCCATCGATGGGGCTGACGATTTTGGAATAATTCAAATTGGCTGCCACGCTTGCGCGATGGCCCTTCGCCGCCGCTAGTTGTCCTTCCGCAACTTTAAGGTCGAGCTGTTTCTGCGACGCTTCATAAGCGTTCCGCGCTTGGATCAAGGCCACGTTGGCGTCGTCGACATCCTTGGAGGACGCTGCTCCTTGTTTATAAAGGCTCTGTCGCGCGTCATAGAGTTTCTGAGCGGCGTCCAAAGTCTCCTTGGACAGCTTGAGGTCGCTTTGGGCTTTCTGAACTGCTTGCTCATAACCCGCTTCCGCCTGGGTGTATGCTCCTTCGTTTTCCATCTGGGCGGCGAGCAAGTCCTGATTCTCGAGCTCCGCCAGCAACTGGCCCGCATGCACCTTGCTGCCCTTCTCTGCGTAGAACTTCTTAACCGGTGCATTGATCTTCGGTACGATCGCCGCCTGTTCCAGTGGATAGAGCGTCGCTTCGGCAATCACTTTCCGCTCGATGGTCTGGTTCTCCGCCGCGCCCACCTGTACCGTCACGGTCGGCGCTGCCTCGGCAACGTCGCCTTTGGAGCAGCCGGAGGAAACAAAAGTCGCTGCGAGAGCCATTCCGAGCAAACCGCCAGCCCAGAGGCCTCCGAGAGTGTGGCCGGGCCTTATCTGAGAAATCGATGTTTGCATCTTTTGCTTTTGCGGGTTCATATTCGTGTCTCTTGCGTCTTAGAAATTTCCTGTAAACGTCTGCAATGTAGCCAATGCCGTCTTATACCGAACCTGCGCGTCATCATAAGCGTTGCGCGCCGTGATCAGAGTCGTTTGCGCGTCGACAACTTCCAAGGCCGTCGAGGTCCCGTTCTGATACCGGAGGTTCACCAAGCGCAAGCTCTCGGCGGCTAAATCGGCAGTCTACCGAAGCTTATCGACATTGGCCCGCGATACCAAGGCTTCGTTGTAAGCTGCATAGAGCCCGCCGAGCACGCGCCGCTGCGCCGCACTCAGCTCCACCTGGGCCTGTCCCTGCCTCAATTCAGCTTGACGCAACCTGCTCCGCAGGGTCCCCCAATCCCACACAGGAAAAGTCAACGTGGCGGTGATGAAATAACCCAGGTTCGGCAGATTACCGGCTTCGGGAATGGCCGTGTACTTGCAATGCAGTGCGAAGCAGTTCGCTTCTATGCCCCAAACCGGATCAAACGATACCACCGGAAGAAAGGCAGTCTTGGCGCCCGTGACATCAAAATTTGCCTGCTGAAGAGATCCCACCGCCGCCCGCACGTCCGGGTTCATCCGCCCAGCCATATCCTGCACTTCGCCAAGTGTGGGCAATGGCTGGGGCGTATCCAGATTGTCGACAGCTGTAAAATTTTCATCCAGCGTCGGAAAGATGAGTACGGAAAGGGCCAGGCGAGCAGTTTCCATTCCCAGGTTGGCCTCCGAGAATACCGCCTCCTGCTGCCGATATTGAATCTCCGCTTTGATCACGTCGCTATGCGCCGCCTGACCCGCACGCTCTAAGTCCCCCGTTAGCTCAAAAAAACGCCGCGCTTGTTCCAGCGCCTCTTGCGCGGTTGCATACTTTCGCTGAGCCACCACCAGCGCGTAGTAAGTTCGAGTGACTGTGACCGTCAGTCCCCGGCGCGCTATTTCCGCTCTAGCCGCGGCGACGGCTTCCGCCGCCCCCGCTCGCTTATATCCCGTACCCATGAGCGTATTTGCAGAGAACTCCTGATGCAAGACCGCCCACTGATGGTAGACATGTACGCCGTCGTTCTCGACATATCTTCCATTGGGAGTAATTCCGTTACCTTGTGTCCCAAGATACGCAGTCGTGTCACTGAACTGCGGCAGGCGCGCATACATGGCTTGCAAGCGATCTTCATGTGCAGACTTTTGGTCCGAAAGAGCCGCTAAGAACTGAGGATCGTTCTTTTGTGCCCTCTCCAGTGCATCCGCCAGCGTTATCGTAAGCGGCGGCCCGGTCTGCTCCGGCGGCTTGGACGGATATACAAGCTGTATCGGCGCCTCCGGAGGGGCCTGAGGGGCTGGCGTCTGCGCATCGCCGACCGATGCCGCGCCGCAAATCAAAAGCAATGCCAGACAATGGCAAAACGCGGGAGGGATATGGGCCGTGCGGCGCGCTCCCCCGGAACTTCCTTCGCCAAGCAAAGATGCGTCACGCGCAGTCACGTTCCTTTCCTCCCTATTCCCGGAATTTTGCTCCCACGTTCCTTTGTCGAGCTCTCGTCATATCTCGAATCTCATAGCACTTCCTGATGTGGCCGCCTAACTGGGATCAACGTTGCCTCTTCTCGCATTACCAGCATCCGTGCCCAGTGCGTCAGGATCCCACTCGGTGTCTTCTGCGGCTCGTTTCGCTATCGCAGTAGACGAATATGCCTTGCTTTACGTTTCGCGGTGATCTCCACTTCCGCTCTTGCACTCAGATGCCGGCTGCTTCGATCCAAGGAGCTTCCGCCACCGTCCTCTCAAAATATGGGAACCTATTCCGCGCTATATTAAGCTGACCTTAAGACGTATAATCTGCCCTCTTACAAGACGCCCCGCCCGGCACAGGGACCGAACGGGGCGTCATTTACCGGGGTCTCAATAAAAATATTCTCCCGGCAAACACATTAAACGGAGCTTAACTCATATCGCTTGATGGGAAGCTGAACCCTTATCTCCGTTCCCTGCCCGTCGCGATTCGCGGCCTGAACCTGACCGCCATAGGCCGTCACCATTGCTTCGCAAATCGCTAACCCCAGCCCAAATCCTCCCGTAGAACGAGACCGCGAAGGATCACCGCGGTAGAATCGCTGAAAGACGTGCGGCAAATGTTCCTCGGGAATCCCGGGACCCGAGTCTTGCACCGAAACGCATGCTGTGCCGCCGCCGTTGCACTCCACGTGAATCGCTACTTTCGATCCCGGCGGGCTGTATTGCAACGCGTTCTCCAGCAGGTTCACCCAGATCACTTCCAGGTCTTCGGGATCGGCTTGCAGGTGAACCTCCTGAGGAGCGATCAATTCAATTTGAATATTGCGCGCCCCCGCGAGGGACTGCATTCGAGAAATTGCCGCCTCGCAAGTGGAAGTGACTTCGGTAATGCCCAGCTTGCGATTCAGGCCGTTCTCAGCCCATTGCTCAATGCGGGCCAATCGCAACATGCGTCCGAGCAAATCTTCCAGCCGCCCGCAATCCTCCAGAAGGCTTTCCAGGCCAGCGCGATATTCGTGCTCTGGGCGCGGCCGTTGCAGCAAACTTTGCAACGTCGATTTGACGATCGCGACTGAAGTCTTCAGCTCATGAGCCGCATCGCTGGTGAAATCGCGTTGCTGCCGGAAGGATTTGTGCAACCGGTCGAGCACGGTTTCAATGGCGCTCGCAAGGGGAGCCAGTTCTCTGGCCATCGATGCCTCGGCAGGAGGCCGAAACTCCCAATTGAGCACGGATATCGCTCCCGCTTGGCCGGCCAATTCCAGCAACGGCTCGAGCCCTCGGCGGACCCCCCACGCCGCCACCGCGCTGACGATAAGGAGTAAGAGCAGGCCGACGCCGGCGACGGAAACGCCCAGTTGGACGAGGCGCTCATTCAGTCCCACACGCGAAGCGGCATAAATCACGGTAACTCTTGCGGGCACGCTGATATTCTCTTCGCGATCGAGCACCGGCACCTGCCGCAAAACGATGGCTCGGTAAGGAATGCCGTTCAGCACAAAATTGGCGAATGTGCTGCCTTGTTTCAATTCCACGGGAAGTGGCCCCGCGGATCGGGCCAGCAGCTCGCCGTTGCTCTTGCGAATCTCGAAAAGATCGGGGTGCCTAGCGTTGGACGATGGAGGAATCAAGGAAGGATCGAAGAGGAGTTCGGGAACATTTGTGTCCGTATAACGCACGGCGGCAAGCGTGTTGGCGGCCCATCCGTTCAACGCGGCATCGAAACCCCGGCCCAACTCCCGGCGCGCGTAGAGCACAGCAACGGTCGTGAGCGCTGCGGTAAGGACAAGCTGGCAGACGATCACGCTGGCGATGATCCGGCCTGCCAGCGAAAAAGGTCTGCCCGCACGTTTCGCTTCGCGCCGCAAAATGGCGAAAAGCCGCTGTGCTATTTTGCGTTTGGCTCCTGCGCTGGTTACCGCTGGTTCAGTTTGGAGCCAGCTTCCCGCTGCCACTGAATCCTTCCTTTCTGGAATCGCCTTGAATTGCGCCTACGTGCGTTCGCGCTCAGGACGTAAAACGTAACCATGGCCGCGCACCGTGTGAATGAGCTTCACGGCATAATTGCTATCGATCTTGCGCCGAAGCCCGGAAATGTATACTTCGATGACGTTGCTGAATTTCTCCCAGTTGTAGTCGTAGAGGTGCTCCAGCAGCTCGCTCTTGGAAATCACCGCACGCGGCCGGTGCGCAAGGTATTCCAGGACGCGGTATTCCATGGGCACGAGCGCTATCTCCTTCTGCCCGCGTTTCACAGTGCGTTCAATTGTATTCAGTTGCAGGTCGGCCACCGAGAGCACCGGCGACCTTTGGCCCTTTCCGCGCCGTACCAGAGCCTTGGCTCGCGCCAGAAATTCGCCCAGATCAAAGGGCTTGGAAACGTAATCGTCAGCACCCTCATTGAGCAGGCGCACCACATTCTCTTTCTCGTCCCGGGCGGTCAGCACTAAAACCGGCGTGGCATGGCCCTTTTTGCGGTATTGCGTCAGCAAACTCTGGCCATCTAACTTGGGCAGCATGAGATCGAGCACCATGAGGTCGTAGTTGCTGGATTCGGCCAAATACAGGCCCTCCTCGCCATCACCGGCGATATCCACAGCGTAACCGGCGCTCTCTCGCAATGCGCGCGCCACGTTCTCGGCGAGTCGTTTCTCGTCCTCGACCACCAATACTCGCAAATTCCCTCCTAAAGGATCGCCGCCAGTACCGCCCCAGCGATCAAAACCACGTCCCCGGATATTTCACCGAGCAGCCGTAAGGCCGGCTCGTAGGCGTGCTCACGGGCTTGCCCGCCATCGCTTCCTCTAACGCTTGCGAAAGATAATTCCGCGCGCGTCCGATATCCGCCCGGTCCGTCGTTGGCTTGTCATCAATGGCACCGTCATAGACCAATGTCCCTTGCGGATTGATCACGAACATTTGCGGCGTGGTTTTGGCGTCATAGAGATGCCCGAGAGTTCCCGCGGGATCGAGCAGCACGGCCGTGGGCGCGCCGTTGATTTGCTTGAGCCACGAATTCTCTTCGGCCGCAGTTACGTATCCCTGCTTGCGGGGCGCCGACGAGATCACGGTCAGCCAGACGACTCCGCGCTGCGTCCAATCCCGCTGCAGCCGCTGCATATTCCCGCTGTTGTAATGCTTCTGCGTGTAAGGGCAACCCCGGTTGCTCCATTCGAGAACGACAAACTTCCCCGCGTAATCGGAAAGCTTCTCGAGCTTGCCGTTCGTGTCCGCGACAGAAAAATCCGGGGCGCGTTCGCCCACGCGCGCTGCCCGGGCCAGAGGCAACGTGCAAAGCACAGCCGCGGCTACGATCATCCAGGAAGTGGCCGCTCGTCTCATTTTCTCCTCCCTTTTGGTTTTCAGCCCAGGATTCTGAGCCTGTGAAGATAAACGCCCGATTAACAACGCCCCATTACTTCTTCCCCTCCACGGGCGCCGAAAATTCGAATGCGCGACCTTGGCCAAGGACCACGACGCCTTTCAGCGTGCCAATCGGCTTCAACAGTTGATCCGATTTCTTGAGCTTGATCTGCATGCCGCGTGGCGTTGGCGTCACGCCCTGCACGGCGGAATTATCGATCTGGTCTTCTTCCAGTGGAAAGAAAGTGGCGTGGGGCTCAGGTGTTCCAGTGTCCAGCGAAAGCAAGAGGAAGCCGCCGTTGTCGCTTACCTGCGCCTTCCAGCCCCCGGGCCATGCTTTCGGCGAATTGTCGAACGTACCCCGGAATAGTTCGTGATTTGCCGCCGCGTTCGACGCATTCGTAGATGGAATCGAGAGACTCGCCTGGGCCTTTGCCGGTATGCACACTTCCCGGCAGATCAGATAACGAATATCAGCAGATAGCATTACCGGTTTAGCGGCCTTGTAGTCAGCAGCAACTTGAATCGGCACCGGAAGCAGCACCCGGCCCTCATAACCATAATCAATCACGGTGCCGGCGCCCAGGCGCACCGGAGTCGGCCAGCGAATCTCTTTGGCTTGAAAGCCGGCGGGGAGCTGCCACTGTATTTTTGGCCGCTCTCCGGAATCCCCGGGATTAACCCAATAAATATGCCAGCCCTTCTCAAGATCAAATAAAACGCCGACCCAGGCAGTCTGCCCGGCCTGCAGTGAATTATTTTCGGCAATCAGGCTCACCTTCGCATGGGTGACCGTGAACGATTGCGCCGCAGCAGTTGTGGCGAAGGCGAGTCCCAGCAGTAAAATCGTCAACGGGAGTGCAAAGCGCCTTGAAAACGCAAACATGTTGATGTCCCTTCCGCGAACGCTATAACCCGCGGGAAGCCGTCCCGCCCGCTTGAGGATTATCCGCCAGCAGGCGTTGTACGATTCCCCGCACTTCCCCCTTCAGCCGGACATATTCCTCGCCCGTAGCCTGGCTGGCAAACCCCGCATGCACGCTTCGCACGCGGCCGTCGCGCCCTAAGTAAATCGTCGTGGGGTAAGCCCCAAAGTTCACCAGTTGCGGAATCTTCTGATTGATGTCATCGGTAGTCCCGGCCAGCAGCATCGGATACGGTATGCCGAAGCGCTTGATGAAAGTCTGTACCCGCGGCCGCGCGAGAGCCGGATCTGCATCCGCCTCAAACATCAAACCCACGATTTCAAGTCCTTGGGCGTGAAATTCCTTGTACAAATCCACCAGGAATGGCGCTTCATCCTGGCAATTCGGGCACCAGCTTCCGCCGATCGCCAATAGCAATACCTTGCCTTTGAATTGCGCATCGGTATTGGAGACGATCCTCCCGTCGAGCCCTGGAAAACGGAAGCGGAAAGGAACGCTCGGGTCTTTCACGCTGGTGTACCGCGAAGGATCGGGCGGGTCCGGAACACCCTTCGCTCTAGCCTCGCTCTTGCGCACGGCCACGTAGTCGGCGCTCCGATTCAAGGCAATCGTAAGCGTCCCGTCCGCATTCAATTTGGCCTCGAAGAGCAGCGGGCCTTGGCCCGCAAAGTGGCTTAGAACCATCCGGCCGTTTTGCCAGCGGCCAATGAGGAAGCCCGTGTCGCCGTCAACGCGCAGAATCGAGCCGGAAAGCTCCGCTCCTGACTGGCGCAGGAATAGATTCCAAGTCTGCTTATCGCTGGGAGTCTTTACTTCCTGAGGTATCCGCCGCATCTCCCAACTGCCCGAAACCCGGGGAGCATCGGCGGCGTCAGCAGGCACAGGCACAAAGCGGCGTGCGCGGATTGCAAGGGGCTGAGCACCAGGCCGGTTCAGCCGGTAAGTGCCGGCGAACTGATCGCCCAGGAATGTAACTTCGAGCGTGGTGTCGAGAATGTCGTATTCGAGTATCAAATGCGCACCGGCAAAGCTGCCTGAGCTCGAACCGATCTTGCGATCCCCCTCGAAGAAGAAACCTTGCACCTGATTGCCCGTTTGATCGATCTCGAACCGGAAGGGAATCTCTAGCTGATTCGCCACGATCTTAGCGTCCCACAATCCCGTAATATTCGAGGCGGAAGTGCCCGGAATGGCTGCCAAAGCAATGACTACGACGCCGACGCAGAGGGCTAGAAGCTTTCTCACAATGCCAAAATTATAGCACCAGCCCAGCGCACGAAACTCCGGAAACGGCCCCGCAGCGACACCATCATCCAGCCTCGTCCTGATCTTCCATCCGCGATACGCGAGGAACCTGTGCATAACCTTTGAAGGATTGGCAGAACGGCGCAGAAAACCTGCATGGCAAGTTCACTTTGAGAAGCGCGATCCCAGACGAGCTAATGATCGCGGCGGTTATCGGCGAGCGCTCTTACAACGTGGCGATTTCACTCAGTACGTTATGCCGTTTGCAGGCGGAACGTAATCCTGGCCATATTTGTTTTTATGCGTGAGCGTAAAGCTCGGATTTTCCGCCACTCGGATCGTTCCCAGTGATCGGTTTGGGTTTGTGACCGTCACGACGCGCGCTAAAGTTCTTAACTCTTCCGCCGCGCTGCGTTCGTACCAGACTTCCATACGATAACGCCCGTTGGGAACGTGTGTGAGGGTCACGCGGCCCTGCCGGTCCGACACGTCGAAGTAAGGCGTGGGCACCGCAACGACGATCGCGCTCATTTCGGAGTGTATGTTGCAGAATAAGAAGCTCACTCCGGCGCGATCAAACCGCACCGCCCGGCTCCATCCCGCTTCATAGAAGCCCAGGTCAAACCGCTTGCCATCGAATAGCGAAAAAACATTGTGCAGGAACGGATCTTGGTTCGGAAACTGCACGGCCGAACCCACTCGGACCGCCACGACGTGAGGCTCGAACGTCTTATTCCGCTGCACGACCTGCGGAACTCTGGCCGGGGACACGGGATCGGATGCCGGCGGCGCATCCGTTGGCACCAGCCACACCACGACATCCGCGAAATTTGTATCCGCGTTCCGCCGCTCGCCAGCTCTCTGCCTGACGACTTCGACTTGTGCTACCACCGAAGATTGTTGACCGTGGGCGCAAACCGTGGCGAGTCCCAGGCACAAGGTGACGCGCGCGATCATGGCCAGGATCGCTCGCCCAGGCCGTCGAAGACCATGTTCCATGCGCCTCAAAAGAGATATCCCATCGCAGCATTCACTTGGTTTGCCTTCGCAAACCCGCTGTCGAGCATCGAAGTGTGTAGATGCCGGTATTCCAAGGAAAAGAGCACGTTCGACCGTAGATGATAAATGAAGTTGCCCAACTCACTCTGATTGCGTGAAATCAATGGACCGAAGTAGCTAGTGTTGCCAGGAAATTTCCGTAGGTCGCGGGCAAAAGGGTTTTCCTGCCCAAACGCGCCGTTCAGCTCCAGGTTCGCTTTCGGCTTGAATTTCAATTGCAGCCATCCGCCCATGGACTCGACTCCGCGGACGACGGTCGCTGGAGCGATAAACGAGCCGCTTATCACCACGCCCTGGCCGGCGGCGCCGCCGATGCCGGCGGTTGCACGTCCCTGATAGAACTCGCCCGTTAAGCCAAAGTATTTGCCCAACGGCAGGGTAAGATCGGTTGTTCCCGCCCAGCCGTCGACCTCGCGGCCCAAACCCCAACCCTGGCGTCCGTAAAAACCTCCGAAGCCCACCGTGAAACTCTGTCCCCAAACGCTCTGCGTCCATGCCGCGCGCAAAGCGTAAGCCGGTTGTCCTGACTGCTCACCCCAGGACGCCTGCCGCACGTAGGACTCGTAGTTGGGAATATCACCGGAGAACGAATCCAAAATTCCGGCCTGCAGCGACAGCGTTTTGCCCTCCCCTAATGTGCTGCGACGCTCCACGCGAATCTGCGGTATCCACCCCCACAAATTCCCCGAATAGGAAAGTGCTGGAACCGCAAGCGATGCCAGCGAAGTGGGCGCCAGCGGCGCGAAAAATAATGTGTCCTGCCCCGCCACAATGGATGTGTCGGCCCAATCCATGCGGATCGTGCCGGTGCGCAAACGCAACGATCCCTGCGTAGCGCCGTTCGGAGTTCCGGGAAACGTTCCAGCGAAATCGAATTTCACGTCCGCGCTGGTGTGCGCAGAACCCACATTAGGCCCGAACACTTGCAGGCCAATCTGAGACTGGCGAAGAGATCCGCCAAAGCTGCCGTTTGAGCCCAGCGGGTCGACCGGCAGCGCAAGCTCCGGCATGTCCAGATTATCCAGGTTCCCGCGGTTCTCAAAAAGATTCAAGAGCACGATGCCGGAAAGCCGCAGCCGGTATTTCGACCCGCTTTCAACTTTCGTTTGGTACTGATCGTTGAGCTTGGCGTCACTGAGGTCCAACTTCTCTTCGATCTGCTCGAAGCGCCCCCCGCGACTCTGCAAGCCCGCAGCGTCCGCAGACTCCGCGCCTTGACTGGCGGCCGTCGCCGGCATTCGCTCCGAGTCGCTCTGCGGTACCGTCTCCGTCGACGCCGTCACGCTCCCTGCCCTCGCATTGAGCGCCAGACGCAGTTCCTGGACTTCCGCGCGAGCACTTTCGCCTTGCGCGCGCAGTTCGTGAACCTGCGCGTTCAAGTCTGCCAGTTGCGCCCGCAACTCGCGGATCGCATCGGTAAGCATGCGCAAGTCGGGGGCATCGGGGTGCGCGGCCGCGGGACCAACGGCCACCTCCTGCCCGCAAGCTAGGGCCGCGCCCAGCAGCAGAAAAGCCGCGCACAGGCTTCCCTGTCGCATCTCCTTCGCCCAGCCAACTCTTCGCATCCTCACCTCCCTTGGTTTGGCTCCGTGAGACTTTAGGGCTGCTCCACGGCACCTCTACCCACGGCTCGTTTTTTCCGCCAGCTCAATCCTCAAAACTTCGTGCACCTTGCCAACCAGTGACTCTCGGGAAAAAGGTTTCTGCAGGATGGGCCATTCGGGCCCCTGTGTGCCTCGAGCTCTAGGTACATAATCGGTATATCCAGTCATCAGGATGACTTTTGCCTCTGGGCGGCAGACCTTCAATTTCTCCGCTAGTGCCGCACCACCCATCCGCGGCATCACCATGTCGCTCACCACCACGTGAATCTCCCCCTTGTGACTTGCGGCCATTTCCGTGGCCTCGATTCCATCCCGAGCCTCGAGAACGCGGTAACCGCTCGCTCGCAAGAATTCACAGGCCAATTCACGCACTTCGGCTTCGTCTTCAACCAACAGAATTGTCTCCGTGCCCTTCAGAACCGCGGCTGGTTTCCCTTCCGGTTCGGCGAGTCCAATCGAATCCAACACCTGAGGCAGGTAAATCTCAAAAGAAGCACCCCGTCCCGGAGAGCTTTCCACCCAAATGAATCCTCCACTTTGCTTTACAACGCCGTAAACCGTGGCCAGGCCCAGACCAGTTCCCTTTCCGACCTCTTTCGTGGTAAAGAACGGCTCAAAGATGTGAGTCTTCGTCTCCGCGTCCATGCCCTGCCCCGTATCGCTGACTGTGAGTAGGACATACGTTCCGGGAGTCATCGGCGGCCTCTTGTTTGCCTCCGAATCGTCAACGACTACGTTCTGCGTTCGGACGGTGAGCTTCCCACCGTCCGGCATCGCATCGCGCGCGTTCACGGCAAGGTTCATGATCACTTGCTCGATCTGGCCCGGATCGGCTTTGACTGGCTTGACCTGGGGACCAGGCAAAAAGGAAAACTCGATGTGCTCGCCGATCAGACGGGGAAGCATTTTCCCCATGTCCGAAATGACGACGTTCAGGTCCAGCAAGCGCGGTTGCAAGACCTGCATGCGGCTGAATGCCAGCAACTGGCGTGTCATGGATGCCGCACGGTTAGACGCCTTCTGTATCTGCTCGGCGCTTCGCCGCTGCATCGGATCACCGGGTTCGTACTCGAGCAAGAGCTCCGCATTTCCGCGTATCACGGTTAACAGATTGTTAAAATCGTGCGCCACGCCGCCCGCCAGGCGGCCTACGGCCTCCATTTTGTGTGCCTGCCGGAGCCGCTGCTCGAGTTCCTGGCGATCGTCCAGTGTCTTTTTCAAGTTGGCACGCATGCGGTCGAATGCGCTGGTCACCTCCGCGACCTCATCTCCGCCGTTTGTCTCCAGCGGATATGCGAAATCTCCGCGCTCGAGCGCCCGCACGCCCGAGACAAGGTTGCTCAGTGGCCGTGTAAAGGTGTGGGAGATCAGGAAGATCAAAACGCTGCCGGCTAAAACGCTCAGCAATCCGAGCCCTTCTAGCACATGATTTAGGGCGGTAAGAAAGGACGTGGCTTTGTCGAACGATTCCAGGACAGTCAACGAGACGGCAGGCGCCCCCTCGCTCGAGAGGGGAACGCTCGCCGCGAGGTATCGCTCGCTTCCTAGCTGCAGCTCGGTTTCGCTTCCCGTCGGGCCTTTCTTGGCCTCGGCGGCCTCTTTGACAAACTGCGGCTGCAACTCACTAGCCAGGGTGGTCGCGACGAGCAAACCATCACATTGAAAGGCCACCTGACTCGAGGCTACCTTGCTCAACTGGCTCGCTGTGCGCTCATCAATGGCATAGCCGACGGCCAGGTATCCAAGAACGGTGTTCTGCGTGGCTGCCCCGAAATAAATAGGCTGTAACCAAACCTCGTACAGGCGTCCGCCACCAAACCACCAAGCCTGCGAATTGCCCATGTGCAAGGACCGGCGCAGAAACTCGCCAGCGGCATCCGCCTGGAGTCCACGGGCAGTGGCCTGCAGACCCAAGATCTTCCCGCTTCCATCGCTGAGCACGAGGAGATCGGCTCCGCTCAACCGCCATACCTCGGCGGCGCCGTCCTGAATTGTCACTGCATCCCGCGTCGTCATGAGCGCGCGAAGAGTGGGCAGATTCGCAAGCAGTTCCGCGGAACGCGCGAGCATGTCCTCGCGCTGGCGATCAAAACTCCGGTAGGTATCAACCGACTTGCGCAAATCTTCGCTGATGGATTCGCGAACTCGCCTCTCCACCGTATAACGGACGATCAGCAGCGTGGCGCTGGTAAGGGCGGAAGAGATGGCCAGCAACGAGAGCAGTAGTTTGGTTCTCAACCGAACGCGGCGCACTGCATCACCCCTGGGATCGCAGTCGGACCCGACAGCCCCGGAACGGGCAGGATCGGACCAGAAAGGAGAGCCGATACACTAGAAAGCTAATACGGTCGCTTCAACATAGGGTGATGACCGAGGCCGCCCGTGTCGAAAGATGTATTTAGAACTAAGTGAAGTTCGGGTGGGTGAAAAACGAGTCTTTCAGACGTTCAAAAACGCACGGCCGCCGGTGGCAGCCTAGTGGGTCATGGGATAGATGATGTAATTGATGCCCATGCGATAGGCAAAGGAAGAAAAGCGCTCCGGATAACGGGGATCATCGGCATGTTCCCAGGCATCGCCGATGTGCATGTTGAAACAGATGGCCACCATGATGCGGCCATTTTCATCGCGAATCGCTTTCCACTCCGGATAGATGCCGTCGTTCTCGTAGGTTCGGCCCGTATAAATATATTGATAGCCGGGCACCTGAGGCCGTTCGTCCAAGTCGTACAGCACGTGGAAAATCTCGTCTTTATTGGTCAAATCTTCGATGGGCCGGTCGGGCAGAATCTTGCGCATTCCGATCATGAAACTGGCCCAGGCCGCGGCGCCATGGAAACTGTCCACGATCAGGAACCCGCCGCGCTGCAGATAGTCGCGCATGCGCTTGGCCTGCTGATCGTTGAAATCCCAGTTCGCCACGTTAACGGCATAGAGCCAGGGCCAATTGAAAATTTCGTCGCTATCGGGGTCGATTACTTCCTGGTAGGGGCGCGCGTCAATGCGCGTCAGGCGGAGAACACCTTGCACAAACTGCCGATCGGCCCTGGGATAATCTTCCGACCAGCCGCCGTTGCGAAACATGCCGAAGTCGCCGAATCCCCCGTAGCTAGCCATCCGGATGGGATAGCGCAGGCGGGCAAAAGCAAACTCGTCTTTTTGATCCGTATAACTAGAGGCTGCATCACGGCGATAGCGCTGGAAACTCCTGCTCTGAAGAGCGAGCAGAGCGCTGCCCGATGCCGAAACGGCAACCATAACCAATACGCCCCTAATCAATGCCGTATTGAGTTGTGATCTGCGCTTGTTCATATTCCATCCGTCTCCCATTTGCATGGTATCCGGGGACCCTGAAAACCTCCTGAAAACTCTTTCAATCCGACACGACTCCGCTGCGCTTCCAGGTGTTAAAGGGCGCTTCGATCATTTTGCTTCCGGGGGCGGTCGGCTGTTTATCTCTGAACTAGGCAATAATTCCATCGCCGTGATCAACACTGGTGGGAGAACCCTCGACCACAACATCACTGATGTGCCCCATCCGCAGGGTGAGGTCTTTTCTCCCGAAGCCAACAAGATTTTTTCCGCCAGTGGCGCTAGCAAACGCTACATCTTCGACGGCAAGACCTATGACCTCATCACCACGGTCGATTTCCCCGGCGGCGCCGATAACCTGCGCTACGACGCAGCGACGAAGCGCGTTTACGTCGCCTGCGGCGACGAGAAGACCGGGGCAATTGCCATCGTGGACGCGATGACCAATAAGCGTCTCGATGAGGAATACAAGCTCGGCGGCCAGCCCGAATCGTTCCAGCTTGAAAAATCAGGGCCCAACATCTACGTCAACTTACCGGGCCTGAAACAAATCGCCGTCATCAACCGCAACACGAAAGAGATCGCTCGATGGCCCCTGACCATCGAGGGCAACTTCCCTATGGCACTGGACGAAGAAGATCATCGCTTGTTCATCGGCACGCCAACCCCGGCAATCCCAATCACTACATCAAAACCCAATGCCTGACGATGCCGTTGGCGCCAACCCCAACTTTCTATGCGGCGAACTGCAATCCGGCTTTCCTCTTTCCGACCTGCGCCAATCTCCACGGTAACCTAGGCCGCAACACATTGATTGGGCCGGGGGTATCTAAGCTGGACTTTTCTGTTTTTAAGAACAACCCCGTGAAGCGCATTTCGGAAAGCTTCAACGTGCAGTTCCGCGCCGAAGTCTTCAACGTTTTGAACCACACGAACTTTTCGTCGCCGACTGACAATCTTAACGTCTTCGACCAGCACGGACAGCCCGTGGACAGCGCGGGCCTGATCACTTCGACGCAGACTTCCAGCCGGCAAATCCAATTTGCGCTCAAACTAATCTGGTAGTCGCAGTGTCTGCATGTGAGGCGAAACGTGCCAAACAAAAGAGCGACAATTCTGTTACCACATTGTGACGCGATTCTGACACCATGAGGCGGCAGCAACCCAATCATTATAGTGAGAAGGGAAACGCCATCTGTACCAGGAGTTAAGACATGTTTAAAAATTACTTGGTTACTTTGTTTTGGATTTTGATCGTTCCAGGAATTCTGTTAGCACAGGGGCTTGACAGCGCGAAAATTGATGAAGTATTGGGCCGTTCCGGCCAGAAATCGGGGGACGTGTATCGGGTCGGATTTCCTCGCACCGATCTGCACGTCAAGGTTGGCGATGTTGAGGTCCGGCCCGGCTTCGCGCTTGGTGGGTGGGCAGCATTCAGTGGTAGCGACGACCACGCGATGGTGATGGGCGATCTTGTGCTCCTCGAAAAAGAAGTGAATCCCGTGATGCTCAAATTACGAGCGGCTAACTTCGACATCACGGCCGTCCACAATCACGTCCTGGATGAGACCCCGCAGGTTCTTTACATGCACTATCTTGGACAAGGTCCGGTTGTGGAACTAGCGAAATCACTTCTCGCAGCCCTATCTGTTTCGCAGACTCCCCTCGGCAAGCCCGCGCCTGCGCAAGCGAGTGAGCCTGCCGCCTTCGTTAAGGTTGTGGAAGATATTTTAGGTGCGAAAGGTACTTGGAATGGAGGGGTCCTAGGATTCGGGATTCCTCGTGCGGAACCGATTACCGAAGACGGGGCTAGACTTACCACGCCCCAGGGAGTTGCCGAAGCAATCAATTTTCAGGAGGCTGGACCCGGCAAAATCGCAACCACTGGAGATTTCGTGCTGATCGCTTCGGAAGTAAATCCCGTGATCTCG
>QHYQ01000396.1 GCA_003224175.1 Acidobacteriota bacterium | reverse complement strand
CGCCGTGAGCCCGGCCAGCCGCGCGATTGCGTCGACCGACATCGGATTGGTGACGCCGTCCTCTTCGCTCGTCTTTTTCTTGCCGTTCACAAAAATCACCAGCTTCTTGTCTTCGCTCCCAGGTGCCATGGAAATTCCTCTCTGTCTGGCCATGCAGGCCATAGAGAGGCGTGCTGCCCTCTAAGGTGGGCCCTGCTGCTGGCTGGTTTTTACTGCCCCTATTGACCTATGCTCAGAATTCAGAGGACCACGACACGCGGCGCGGCATTTTGTTTTCCTTGTCACCGGCACTCGAAATCTGAGCATTCTTTATTGAGGCCCGGAGACAAACGCCGTGGAGAGCGAATGAAAGCCAAGCCGACGCCCCCACCGCCCACGCGCAAGTCCCAACCCGCCACCCGCGGCGAGATTGACCAGGCCATTAAGACTTTAACGCACGAAGACACTGAACGCATTGAGCAGGCCGCGCTGAACCGGATAGACCGAATCCGGCGAGCCGCCAACCGTCGATCCCATGAGGACCTGATACAGGAAGCTCTCACCAGAATTCTCGACGGCACACGTCACTGGTATAAGGACCGGGTCAGCTTCACGAAGTGCCTCATCGGCGCCATCTGGAGCATTGCCAGCGAGTGGGCGGGCCATCGGGAACGCAATAAGGAACTGCCCGAATATGCCTGGCTCGAATCCGACCTGTCGAGAACCGATGAGGAGGGAAAAACCGTTTCGCCCTTCGACGGACTTCAGGAGCCGGCCCTCAATGCCGAAGAAGAGCTGATTCACGTTGAACGCGAAGCAGAGAATAAAGCGCTCGTAGAAAAAATCGAAGCGGCCTTCGCCCATGACGAGAAAGCAAGCATTCTCCTGATGGGATTCCAGGACGGCATGGACGGGCCCACGATACGAGCAGAGTTTGGAATGTCAGAAAAAGAGTTTCGGACAACGATGCGCCGCATCCAGCGAGGCGTGAGAAAGATGATGGGTCAACACCATGGCAGGTAAATCTCGCAGCCACACCGAACGACTGGCAAGAATTCTCGACAATCTCGGAGAGCATATCCGGAATGGTCCCGGTGACGAATTGCTCGAAACAGCGCGCGAGGAGGGTCGCGATCCCGCGGAGGTGAATGCGCGGATCAAGGGCCTCCTCAGGAGCGTGTTCAAGTCATATCAGCAGAAGACCCTGGCGGATGCCAAACAGGGTTATCAGCGCGAACTGGCGAGTATTTTCGAAGGTCATTTCCACCTCCCGAAAACCGCTGACGGCAGAAGAAACTGGTTTCAAGCCGTGCTCATCCAGGCTCCGCAGTTGCAACCCGCGTTCACGTTGCAGAACCGGGAACTTTCAGATTTGTCAGATGAAGACATTGAGGCTCACCTTAAAAAGCTGGCTCAGCTCGGCGTCCTGAACGCCATTCGCCTTCCGGAGGAAGAATGATCGAAGCCGGGACCTCGCCGGAACAGATTCTCACTCTCCTCGGTATCACGGAGCCGGAGGATCTCGATATCGAAGCAATCGCCTACGCGTGTGGCGCGACGATCGTGCCTCAACCGCTGACCGGCTGCCAGGCGAACATCATCGGATTTGGCGACAGGGCCATCATCACCGTCAACAGCAATTCCATTCCCACACGCCGGCGCTTCTCGGCCGGACATGAGCTGGGCCACTGGATGAAAGATCGCGGGCAGAACGCTTTCGGCTGCCTCGACAGCCAGATCGATTCCGAATGGACCGCCAACAATGCCGAGACCCGCGCCAATCGCTTCGCCAGTGATCTTCTGCTGCCGGTTGCCATGTTCGCCCCTCTCGCAAAAGGGCGCCCCATGACTCTCGAAACGGTCGGCGACCTGGCAGCCGTGTTCAGGATGAGCCAGACCGCAACCGCGATCAGGCTTGTGAACCACGGCTCCTTTCCCGCGATGCTCATTTACTATGCGCAGGGGCAACGAAACTGGTTTCTCCGCCCCAGCAGTGACATTCCGACTTCTCTGTGGCCCCCCGAACAACCTGACCCTCATTCACTAGCCGCAGGCCTGCTCGCGAATAAGTTTACAGACAGCAAGGCCGGAGACGTGCGCGCGGACCGCTGGTTCGAGCGCGACAAGGCGGAGAAGTACTACATTCGCGAGAGCTGCTTTAGAACGGGTCCGGATTCGATCCTCGTCCTGCTGTGGTGGGAAGATGAGCAACAGCTCATCGACATCGCCGAGGAAGAGGAGCTTCGTGCGAGCCAGCGTTCCGACCAACGCGAGGAACATTGAAGGCCTCAGAATCATTTCAGCTTCGGCGACCCCTCCACAATGGACTCACCACTACTAGGTGAAGGCCCGTGCCGCGCCGATGTACTCTCCTTTTAGCCCCCATTTTCCACCTCGAAGCAGGCCATGTGGTCCTTGACTATTCGCTTTTTCTCCGCCTACTATCATACGAGCTTCCAGGACCAATGGTACGCACGCCGTCATGAGCTTGCCGATCCCGCCAAGCATCGCCGCGAACCGCCGCCGGTATGTTGCCGGCGAATCGAAGCAGCCTGCGCAGCGTGCAGCGCGCTTCGAGGGTTGCTTCTTAGGCACTCTTTCGTCAATCGGTACCAGCGGGCCATAGATGGCAAGGCCGTCGGTTGGTAGCCTCTGTGACATGGATTCCGCAAGCGCAAAGCAAGATGCAGTCGATCCTCATAACCCGCCGCAAAAAGTGCCCGCCGGAGGCAGTTACTTGAGCACTACTCTGCGCGTTCAATGTTTCGGGGCTAACAGACCGCAGCAAGGCAAGACTGCTAACGAGGATGGTTTCCTCATAGGCCACGGAGAGCGTCCGTTTGCGCTTCTGTGTGACGGCGCGGGGAATGCGCAGCAAACGGCCAAGAGAGTCTTGAGTTTCTTCGACAAACTGTTCAAGGAAGCCGCTGCGCAGCAGGTCTCAGAGCACGCCACTTGGGCGGGTTGGGTCAAGTTGCTGGATTCATCGCTGCTCGGCGGCACGCAAAGCACGTTTCTCGGAGTTGCACTCCTGGACGGCCTCATCGTGGGTGCTTGCGTGGGCGATTCACGAGCCTATCTCGTAACGCGAGAGGGTGATTGTCGGCTGCTCACGGAAGGCGCGAGCAAATTCCGGCTCGGGAGCGGCAAGGCAGAAGCGTTTCCGATACGTCAGACTATGATTTCGGGCGAAATCCTCCTGCTGCTCAGTGACGGCGCATGGACGCCGCTTGGCCCCTACCTGTTGAAAAAAGCGGTCGTGACCGCAGCCACCCGTCACTTGTCAGATGTTCCCGAAGCCATCCTGGAAGCAGCGGGGCGCACGGGGCGCTTGGATGACATGACCGCTATTGCCCTGCGTGGCTCAAATCGCCTCTGAAAAAGGCAAGAATGGGCACTCTGGGCGCTGTTGCTGGGGGGAATTTTAGCGGAATGGGTACTACTGGGCTATCGATGGCAAGATGGAAGGTTGATTGCTTCTCGGGCAGGGGCAAAAGTCGCTCTGCGGGGGACGCAATTCGGGCCATCAGCGGAGCAAGTATATGAAAAAGATCGTATCAAAACTCGTTCACATTGACATGCGGTTCCGTCAAGCGTGGGAACGTTTCGAGCGTGCACTTAAGGCGCCGCTGATGTGTCTCTTTTTCATTCTTTGGCTGGTGTACGTGTTCTATTCGCCCCGCCAGAAGCTGGAGAATCAAGAACTGGAGACTCTGCAGAGGCCAAGGCGCGCTGTTAATGCGGTCCTAGATTCCTGGTTAACTTCCTCACCAGAACCAAGAGTGGAACCACGCGGCGGCAACAACTTGGAGATTTATCTCCCCAAGGGCAGTTTTGAATCGATACCTTACCCAGACAGAGAGGATTTTGTCGGGGATATTGGAAGGGCTTGGTGCGACAATCTTGGCGGGAGGTACGTCGCCCTCCCTTCTGTTGAGATTCGTGACATCCGGTCTGGCGAGAGCCTGGGCCGTTATAACTGCGTCATTTCAGGAATCCGGTCAAGGGCCCGGATTCAGCCAGAGGAAGTTGAAATGGCAGACCTCCGAATGTCCCTTATCCCTGGGTCGAATTCTCAACACCTGTTTGGGCACGTCAGGAATAAGTCCGCCAGCTACACACTGATGGCCGTAGCTTTTGAAATTACAATCGAATACTGCCGTGACAACCATTGCGAAACTTTGGGCAGTACGACGGAGACTCTGACGCTGGCTGTCCCGCCCGGACAATCTAACGACCTCAATGAATACGTGACTTTCCCCTCGCCACTGGTCAAGGAAACGGAAGGCGAGCACAGATGGTACGTCAAGACTCTCTTCGCGAGGGGCGGGTAAGAACTGGCCGAATCAACAAACTGGTACTAAGAGACCCTGGACGCCACGAGAGTTAGCCACTAACTTGATCTTAGTCGCCTGATTTTGGGCCTGGGGTTGCTGCCGATGATTTTACTTGACAGGATCGTATTCCCGCTGACAGCCACGGCTCAGTGGAGAAGGAGAGATGAAAAACGGAATAAGCTGAGCCACTGCCAAAGAATGCGCAAATAAATGGGCCGTTGCAGCCCTGCTGCCACTCACGTTCGCGCTTTCGGCCCGCCAAGCGGTATATGGAACCATCACCAGTCCAAAAAAATTCTGTGCGTAAAGTAGACGGCGACGCCGG
>QHYQ01000395.1 GCA_003224175.1 Acidobacteriota bacterium | reverse complement strand
GCCGGCGACTGCGTAATGCGTTAGTGATGGGCGGTATTGCCTCCCGATCGGCTTCAATTCAGCTGGAGTCGGCGGGGGATAAAAATGAAATGGAATCCTGTTGCGTATTTGAGGCCAGACGATCCAAAACAGATTTGAAGGAATTCTCCGCATCCTTCTGTCGCTTTTTTAACGTGTGCAACAGACTCATCAGGATTCCCCGCGTCTGAGCCCCGGCTTCGGACTGTGAGCCGAAGCTGACTTTACGGGCAATCACGGTGGGACGGAGTTCTCGTTCGGCACGGTTGTTGTCAGGCGGAACGGCGCGGTCCTTCACCCAGTGATACAGCCGCTTGGCATGGTCGCGAAAAATATCCTGAATGCGGCGAATTCCTAAATGCTGAGCGGACTGATGGGACACCGCGATAATGGCCTTTTTGAGAGCGGCCGCTCGCCGATAGTAGTCGGGATCGGCAATGAGTTGGCCGCGCAAGTGCATCGCCTCGGCCAGCAGAGGAATCAATGTAGCGGTGAAGACGCTGACTTCGGCGTGGTCGGGGAACTCTTTGGCGAGGTCCTCGACTTCGCGCATCAGATGGGCATAGCAGTACTGCAGCCTGCAAGGAACCTGGTTATAGCCGTTGTAGCGGTCGACGACGAGCACACCGGACAAGAGCCGGTTTCCAAAAACTTCCCTGGGGACGCTGGCCGAACGAGTCGGGCGGAATAAGAAGAGGCTCATGTCGGGCGTCGAGAACAGCCAGGCGTAGCCGGAACGGCCATCGGTGCGCCAGGACGTTTCATCCGCATGGCGGACTGGCGCTCGGCGGTAAAGTTGGATCAAATGGGGCACGACCGGTTTGAACAGGCCCGCCAAACGGTGCAGCATCTGCACCACGCTTCCTAAATCCAATCCCATCGGATCGCAGATGCGCCCCAGCGGAATGCCCTGCACGTAATGCAGGAACGCAATGCGGGCGATGAGTTGATTGCCAAACAGCGCTTTGGGCAATACAGCAGGGGCTTGCGCCTGATGCGCTTTTTTGCAGCGCGAACAATAATACTTGCGCAATCGGTAGAGGATCGGTTCGGGATGAGGAGGCGGGATTTCCAATACCGACCGGTAGCGGACGCCTTTATCTTGCATCGGGAGGCCGCAGTCCGGGCAAGCCGCATCCAAGTCGACCTGGACGACGCGAGCGGCCTCCTCTGGGTCGAAGCTTTTGCGTCCATGTCCCGGATGGCCCTGAGGACGGCCTCCACGCTTGGACGGTTTCTCCGAGTCCGTGTTGGGTTTGACAGGACGTTGGGCCGATGGTGTCGAGGAGCCGAAGAAACCCTCATTCTGTTTCTTGTCGCGATAGTGCAGTAGCGCTTTCAGTCGGCCGTTCTCTTCCAGGAGTTGATCGATGCGGCGTTGTTTCTCCAGGCAGCTGTCGCAAAGGGAGTACGGTTTCACAGCAACTCGGGGTCGGAAGCGAGAAAAACGGGAGCTTCAGCGTGGCAGAGATGCTCTCGCGCATCGGCGCGGAGGGGGTAAACGTAGATATCCTTCAGTACACGATCGGCGACGGCGTGATGCCGATCCATTCGGCCTCGTCCCTGCGTCCGTCCCAAGGGAATCCAATTGGCGGCGCGGTAGCAGGTTCCCCGGAAACGTTCGGCCTCCACCAGGGTCTCCAACAGAGCCGGCCGATAACCGTAGCGTTGCTCCCAGTCTCCAGGAAGCTGCCGCGCACATCGCGACAGAATCGTGCTGGCCAATCCACGGATGCGAATCCAAGGAAGGATCAGAAACCGGGAATTATTGACAATGAATAGAAGGTTGCGGCGGCGCTGCGTGTCGGTCCAGCCGATCCAGCGGTCTCGTGCGGCCATCTTCCATGCCGCTGAGGTCCACAGCATGCAGGCCAAGACTCGCTCCGGACACCGCTCCGAACGCACGATGTAACGGAGATTCGCTCCCACAGGAACTCGGCAGCGCAGGTAGTGATAACGCTCCATCAACTCCCGCCACAGCCGGCTCTGGCTTTCTGCTCCGGCACCGACAACTTCTAGCCACAGCGGCAAGAAGCATCCCGCCGAACCCTGCAACTCCGCTTCGGGTTCACCCTGCCAACTCGCTTCCACGGTTCGTGGCCCGCGTCGGCCCAAATGACGAACCGGAGGAAGCTGCAACCATCCCTGCTCTTCCAATCGCTCCAGCAGCAAGCGGCATTCGTGATTCTTCACTTTCCCGTTGACGCGCTTCCACTCCAGCAACTCACACACGGTGCGGGAAATCTCGGTCCGTCCCAATGCGGCGAAATCCGAGCAGACCTCTTGGATGAGCTTCAGTTCCGTTTGGACAAAAGTGCGGCCATTGAAGGTGAAACTTTCAGGGATCTCAGGTTTGCCGTACTCTCGCGCAGTGCTCACCAGCCTAAGGTAAGCAAACTCTGCACGTTTGTCCAGCAAAATTACAAGTGAGTGCTGCTCCCACCGCCCGAGACTAAGGCATTACTTCGATTCGACGATTCCACTTGACCTCTTCACCGGGGAGTGTTATACGAAGCCCAAATCGGAGGCCCTTTCCTCGAAGGCTTTGTTTCAAGGTTTGTGCATTTTTTCTGACATTTGAAAAAGGGGGACGCTATGAATTCCCTTTTGAAGGTGGCCCGAGCCGGAAAAGCGATCAACGTGCTCGGTGCGATTCTGGGTGTGTTGCTGTTTTGTCTCTGTGTATTTTCGCAGACGACCACGGGAACAATTTCCGGGGTCGTGCAAGATTCGTCCGGAGCCCTCATCGCTGGGGCAACGGTCACCGTCAGGAACGTGGATACGGGAACTGCCAGATCGGTCACCAGCGACGAGGGGGGCCGCTACATCGTTCCCGTTTTGCCCCTGGGCAATTATGAAGTGCAGGCCCAGCAAGCGGGCTTTCAGACCGAGATCAGAAGCGGAATTACGCTCACGGTGGGCCGCGAGGAGGTGATCAACCTCACTCTCAGGGTAGGTCAGCAAACCCTGAGTGTCACGGTGACCGAGGCTGCGCCGCTGGTCAACACGACTACGGCGGAGATTTCGGGACTGGTGGCGGAGAGGGAGGTCAAGGAATTGCCGCTCAACGGTCGCAGCTTCGACAACTTGATCACTCTCAATCCCGGGGCCATCAACTATTCCGCGCTCAAATCCGGGCCGTCGGTGGGCTCGGGGGAAGGGGCCTATTTCACAGTGGCCGGAAGGCGGCCGCTCGACAACCTCTTCCTGCTGAATGGGATTGAATACACGGGCAGCAGCAACATCGGCATTACGCCAGGCGGCGTCAGCGGGCAACTGCTGGGCATTGACGCCGTCCGGGAATTCAATGTGCTGAGCGATGCCTACTCGGCCGAATACGGCAAGCGAGCGGGCGCGCAAGTCAGTGTGGTCACGCAGTCCGGGTCGAATCAACTGCATGGTTCGGTGTTTGAGTTTTTGCGCAATAGCGCGTTGGACGCCCGGAACTTTTTCGATCCCCCGAGTGAGGGACTGGGAGGACAGAGGATCCCGCCCTTCAAGCGGAACCAATTTGGCGGCTCGCTGGGAGGTCCGATCAAAAAAAATAAAGCGTTCCTGTACGGCAGTTACGAAGGCTTCCGTCAGCGGCTGGGACTTCCGAACGTGGCCATTGTTCCCGACGACAGTGCGCGAGGCTTGAACCCGCTGTATCCAGGCAAGGCCATGCTGCCGTGCAACGTGGTCGCCCCTCAGAACCTCCGCGCCAACGTGATCGATCCCTCCAACGGCTCCCCTTACACCTACCGTTATTCAAAGATCTGCGCTGGCTCGGACCTGGCCGACGTTAAGGCGGACCCCTTGATGTTGCTCTTTGCTCAGCGCTTGTGGCCGGCTGCCAATGGCCCCGAGCAGTTCGTCAACGGCTTGCCCACTGGAACCGCTGAGAATTTCAACAGCCCTCTCCAGAAGATTCGAGAAGACTTCGGCACGGTGCGGTTCGATGAGAACATTTCGACTAAGGATACCTTCACCGCTGCGGCCACCGGGGACGATGGGTACAACCTTTCCCCTCTCATTAACCCGCTTTTCGGCACCGTCGCGCGGCTGCGCAGCCAAGTCGATAGCCTGCAGGAAACCCACGCCTTTTCCCCGCAACTCATCAACACGGTCCGGGCGGGATTCTCGCGCGCGGTATTTTGGTACGATTCGCCCGCCCTGGATCCTACTCTTGCGCCGAACCTTACGCTCTTTGCGGGCAGACCGTCTGGGCCCATTGCCATCGGGGGCGCCTCCGCTGCCGCAGTGAATTCATTCACTCCGGCTGGCGGCGGCATTTCCGGAAATATCTGGAACAATAGAAACCTCTTCACCGGATCGGATGATGTGCAGCTCATCCGCGGGAAGCACCAAATGAGTTTCGGCGTCTGGGTTCAGCGCATCCAAGTGAACGCGAACTCGGCGGGCCGGGGAAATGGAGAGGCAGACTTTACCAGCCTCCAAACCTTCCT
>QHYQ01000204.1 GCA_003224175.1 Acidobacteriota bacterium | reverse complement strand
ACTACAAGCAACGCCTGAAGGATCTTTTGCAACGCAAATCGATCGTGTGGGGAAAGGTGAAACTCTCTTCGGGCCAGGAGAGCGACTACTATTTCGATTGCAAGCCCACCACGCTCGATCCCGAGGGCGCTTTTCTCACGGCACACGCCGTACTGGATCTCCTCGAGGAGAAAGGAATCCAGGCAGACGCGATTGGCGGGCCTCCCATCGGAGCGCATCCCATTGTCTCCGCCGTTGCGGCGGTGAGCTATCTGCGATCGAGAGAAGGAAAGGGCCGGCCGCTGCCCGCTTTTTTGATCCGCAAGCAGCCCAAGGCGCATGGTCTCGAAAAACAGATTGAGGGCATCGACCTCAAGAAGATTCGCGACGTAGTGATCATCGATGACGTTTGCACGAAAGCCGACTCGACGTTGGAAGCGCTGAAAATTGTTGAGGAGGCCGGCCTGCGCGTCGCGGCGGTGCTCAGCATCGTCGATCGCGAAGCGGGCGGCTCAGAAAAGCTGCGCCAGAAATATCGTTACTTCGCCCTGTTTACAGGCAGAGAGCTTCTCGAGAAAGCAACCCGAAGCGCAGCGGAATCTCGCTAGATTTTTGCCTCTGTTGGCATGCCGCATATGGGCGAGCCGGCTAACAGCGCAGCCTAGGCTGCTCAGGGCGCATCGTGAGATGAGACGCCGGTCATCACAGGGGTAATTTTTGCCAGCTCCTTTGCGAATAGCGGATTTTCCGGAAACTCCCTTGTTAGCTCCCGAAGTTCCTGCCGCGCCAAGTCCGAATTTCTCTCGCGCAGCGCGGCCAGCGCCAGCATCAATCGCGAGAAAGGCCGCAGGTATTGCGCATGTTCGCTCGAAGCCGTCCGCGAGAGTTGCCGCATGCCCTGCGCCTTATCGCCGTGAACGCCGCCCATCCACAGCATGGCTCGCTTATACCCCGGGAGGCAGCCGATGATGTAGTTCGCGGATCCCAACGCGACGTAAGCGTCGTCTGCATTGGGCGCTACTTCCAGCAGAATGCGCGCATTGCGATCGGCTTCACGCAAATACCGCAAGCTCTCGAGCTGGCGCTTTTGGATCAGGAAGAGATCGTCGGCCTTCATTCCTTCAACCAGGGTAAGAGCAAAGAGCGCATCCGGGTCCCTTGGCTGATTCTTTAGGCGCTCATGCGCCAATTTCTCGGCGCGCTGAGCGGCCGAGGCAAATTGCTGTTCCAGGCCCGCATCGGGCTGGTCCTTGATTCCTCCGAGCAAGCGCTTGTCATCCAGGAAAAATTCCGAAGTAAGCACGCCCTTGCGATAGAACTCCTCGTAGAGGTCCGAAGCCGCCTCAAGCGCCGGGCCTAGGGGTTGTCCAGGCCGTTCCTGCTCCCATTTCGTAAATTGTTGGCGCGCCTGATCGAATTTCAACTGGTAAAGGAGCTGAAATCCCGCCTCCAGCTGCGCGTCGCTCATGATGCTTGGCACAGCCGGAGCGCTTCCATCGCCTGCAGATGGCCATCGAGCTAAGGCGCTGGTGTTCGCCAGCAGCGCCATAATCAATACGTCGAGGAAGAAGGGGCAAGCGCATTGTCCGCCCAGCCTGCCGCACTGGGCGCTTCCACGGCTTATTCGCGGTGCTCGCATAGCCCGGTTAGATGCCTAGAGCTGGCTCTTTGCTTTCCGCAGTCAGTTCCAGGGCGGAACTGCCTTGGGCAGAGCGACTTAGCAACTCAGCCTGACGCAAACTCTAAGAATGAGGCGAACAAGGCGGCGATTCACGCGCCGATGAGGTAAGTGGTGTGTCTACAGTTCGTTAGGGATAGTACTTCCGTACCGGCTGGATGGGTCCGCTGGACTATAGACTCGGAACGGTCGCAAAACTCAAAATGTATGCGTGTTCGGCGTGATGTGCGGTTGTTCGAGCCTCACGGTAACCTGCCCTTATCGGCGAGGCTTCTGAGCCGGCTAGTCCGGCTGCCGCAAGTCGCGTCTGGCACATTCCTTCCAAAACCCCATGCCACGAGCGGCCGGGCCCCCACCGGCCGCTCATTATTTTCATAAGACCGCTACGACCACCGTGTTCCGGGAAGCAATCGCGCGGAATTTAGAATGAAGGCGAGCTCCGAAGACACGTGAATTGGTGAAAAGCGAAGCTGGTTACCGAATTCGCCGGCTCGGCCGGTAGGTCGTCAGCGGACGCGGCCTGAGCCTCAACTGCGGGCTTAGGGGCGGCGGTACGTTGTGCAGCGGCTGGCCGCAATTGCTGCAATGCTCCTCCGGCGCCGCATCGGCGCGCAACCAGTGTCCGCGAGCCTGGCACTCGGGATTGATGCACTGCACGGTCCATCCCGGTAGATAACGCACGTTGCCTCCCCGGCGCTCCAATGGAACGCGCCAAGTACCGAATTCTCCGGCGAGAGTATTGCGGTGTCAAGATCAAAGCTACAATATGTAGTGGTCTATTTCCCGAGCTGTGGAAATCGGCTTGAAGACCGCAGGCGAAGTCCCCGTTGGGTGGAATCCTGGGGCGCGGAAATGCAGTATTCTGCACAGCAGTGAAACGCGAGAACCTGCTTCTTCGTCCCTGAAGCGTCTGTTACGCGACCCGGGCCGTGTCCAAGCCCTGTGATATAACGTTTAGGTTTGCAGGGCCCGCGAGCGCGAGCCAATCACGTGAGTGGGAGGACAATGATGAGCAAGGTTTTCATTCTCGGGCTTCTCGGATCTCTTCTGGCAACTCCTGCTGCAGCTCAGACGGGTCAGCAATCCGGCGCGAGTTCCGCCAATCCGTTGTCCACTTGGCTGCGCAACGCCTACATGGGCAATCGCAACACCATTGTGCGGTCGGCGGAGAAAATGCCGGAAGAAAATTACGGCATGCGCCCCGGCACGCAGCAGGAAGTCCGCACCTTCGGCCAGCAAGTCGGGCACGTCGCCAATTACAATTTTCTTTGGTGTTCTCAGGCCAAGGGCGAGAAAAATCCCAATGCTGGCAATAATCTCGAAAAGGTGAGCACCAAAGCCGAGTTCCTCAAGGCTCTGAATGACGCCTTCGCTTATTGCGACGGCGTCTACTCTGCGCTGACCGATGCGTCCGGAACGGAGATGATCGAAATCACCCAGGAAAGCGGCCGGCAAACTCGCAATTTGCGCATGGCTCTGCTGATCTTGAATTTTGCCCATAACAACGAGATTTATGGGAATATGGTCATCTATATGCGCATGAAGGATATCGTCCCGACCTCCTCGGAACCACGCCCGCAGCAGCAACAACCACGCTGACCCACAACGAGAATAATCACTTCCGTGTGCGTTGGAGTCCGATGCGTTGCTGTGATGGCTGCATTTTGGAAAATTCGACTTCTCGGCACGGTCGGCGCTCTTCTCCTCGCGCCGGGGGCGCTGGCTCTTGCAAAACCCTCCGGCTCGGCGACTATAACGGCCGCCACTGCCTTCCAGCCTCTGGCGGAAAATACCGAAACAGTGGCTCCTAAAGAGCAGCCAATGACGTACAAGCTTCCGCCTGACAAGGAAGCTCAAGCCATTGCCTACGCCCACTCGCGCCACGAACTCTATTTCCTCGACTTTCTTTTCACCATGGTGGGGCTTTTCCTTTTGATTCGACTCGGCGTCGCGCCCAGATTGCGCAATCGGGCAGAGCACGTTTCTCGTAATCGCTTTCTTCAAGCCGGTGTCTTTGCCGGGCCATTTTTTATTGTGCTGGGTCTTTTGAGCCTGCCCGCGGCCGCCGCTGGCCATTGGCTGGAGCGTTACTACGGGCAATCGGTCCAGGGCTGGGGCTCGTGGTTTTGGGACGCAGTCAAGGGTGGCATGGTCGCCCTGTTTATGGCGGTTTTTCTGGTGTGGCTCTTTTATGGCCTGGTGCGCCGCAGCCCGCGGTGCTGGTGGTTCTACGCCTGGCTCGGCTCGCTGCCAATCTTGATTTGTTTGATTTTTGTCGAGCCGCTGGTGCTCGAGCCACTCTTCTTTCGGTTCACGCCGCTGGCGGCTACCGATCCACAGCTCGCCGCCGAGCTCGAACGGGTGGTCCGGCATGGCGGGCAGGAGATTCCCGAAACGCGCATGTATCTGATGAATGCCAGTTCCAAGCTCAACGCGCTGAATGCCTATGTGACCGGCATCGGCGCGTCTGAACGCGTCGTGGTGTGGGATACAACGATTGCGCGGATGACCACGCCGGAAATTCTTTTTGTTTTTGGGCACGAGATGGGTCATTACGCTCTCCACCACATCCGCAACGGAATGATTTTCACGGCGGGCGTTCTGCTCATTTTTCTTTTTGCGGGCTTTCACGCGCTGCACTGGGCGCTCGGCCGATTCGGCGGAGCCTGGAAAATTCGCGGTGCGGATGACTGGGCCTCGCTGCCCGCGCTGATATTCGCAATGCTGATCTTCAATTTCATTTTCACGCCGATCGATAACGCTTACAGCCGCCACCTCGAGCATCAGGCCGATCAGTACGGCCTCGAGGTTGTGCACGGAATCGTGCCCGGCGCGCCTCAAGTGGCCGCGGAGAGTTTCCAGATTCTAGGCGAAATCGACCTGGCCGAGCCCTCGCCATCCACCGCGGTGAGAATCTGGTTCTACGATCATCCCCCGCTCGACGAACGAATTCTCTTCGCGCAGACCTACGATCCCTGGGGTAAGGGCGAATCGCCGGCATTTGTGAAATAGCGTTGGCGCTCTGCAGCGGCGAAGCTTCGCGCACGATCGCTCGTGATACATTGGCGAGGGCCCGATGAGGAGAATCGTGCTGACCCAAATCGTTGCGGCGGCGCCGGAGGATGTGTTCGTCTTTTTTGGCTGACGCGACATGCGCTCGCACGCAGAAATCGCGACTACCTCGGTGAGCTGGCGCGCCTCGCGGAGCGCAGGCCGTGAGTGGAGCGAAGTACGAGCGGTGCAGAGATGCTTTCAGTGGCGCCGCTTTCCGGTGAATTGCGGCGCCGACGAAACCCTGGACATTGATTTCATGAACAGCTCCGAGCCTTCAAATTCCGACGACACTGCGCCGCAGGCGCCGCCTTCCGGTTCCCGATCCTTCCTGCTGGAATCGATTTTTCTGGGACCGCATGGCGTGCGCGCCGGATGGCGCGCGGCTTTCTATGCCGCCCTCTTCTTTCTTTTCCTGTCCACTGCCGCGATGGCCGGCGGACGGCTGCACATTGCAGCGTTCGCGCCAGGAGGACCAATCACGCCGGCCGTGCTGGCTACGCAGGAGGGCCTGGCGGCGCTCTGCGCGATTGCCGCGGCCCTGATACTCGGCAGCCTGGAGAGGCGGCGCTTTCCTGACTATGGCATGCCTTTGACGCAGGCATTTGGGAAGAACTTCTGGCTGGGCCTGCTTTGGGGAATCGTCGCGATCAGCGCGCTTATGCTCGTGATTCGCATGCTGGGCGGATATTCCTTCGGCACAGTAGATCTTCCTCCCAGCGATGCGGCGCGCTACGCGCTTGAGTGGTTCGCGGCCTTTTTCCTGGTAGGAGTGTACGAGGAGTTTTTCTTTCGCGGCTATCTGCAATTCACTCTGACCTCAGGAATGGGTTTCTGGCCAGCGGCGCTGCTGCTTTCTTGTGCCTTTGGCGCGGTGCACTGGCGCAATCCGGGTGAAGGTCCGGTTGGGGTGCTGAGCGTATTTGTGACCGGCATGTTTCTCTGCTTCACACTGCGGCGCACGGGAACGCTGTGGTTCGCCATCGGATTCCACGCGGCTTACGATTTCGGCGAAACTTATCTCTATTCCGTGCCGGACAGCGGCATCGTCATGCCGGGGCATCTGCTGGCGTCATCGTTCCACGGCCCCGCGTGGCTGACCGGCGGCACGGTGGGCCCCGAAGGCAGCGCGTTTGATTTTGTAGTCATGGCGATTCTGTTTGTTGTTTTCGACCGCGTGTATCGTTTGAAGCCTCACTCTTCCGAGGCTCAGGCGTAGCGTACTCATCTATCTCCCACGACCGGGGTTCCCGATCCGTACCCGAACGGCTGGCTTCTTACCCACCTTCAGAACGTGTTCTCCAATTTGGTCGATATTTACTCCATGCGCTGGATTCCTGATGATTTCGCCATCCCATTCCACTGCACCCTGTCGGATAAGTCGCTCGGCTTCAGACCGCGACTCAGCCAATTGGGCTTCGACGACGAACCTAGACAGTTTCGGATTACCCTTCAGATCGAAATCGTATGCAACCATCTCCGAAGGTACCCCGCGCTTTCGGTAAACCTGGTCAAATTCGTTGGCTGCTTTGCGGGCGGCTTCTTCGCCGTGAAATCCGGCTATGACGTAGTGCGCGAGCTGCATCTTGGCATCCATGGGGTGCAGCACGCCGGTGCGGACTTCTTCTTTCAGGCGCACGATGACCGGCGGCGCGAAATCCGTCAGCAGATCGTAATACGACCACATCAGCTCGTCGGAGATGGACATAAGCTTGCCGAACATCTGCGTGGGCGATTCCGTGATGCCCACGTAATTGCCGAGGCTCTTGGACATTTTGCGCTGGCCGTCGGTGCCCACCAGGATGGGCACGGTGAGCGCGACCTGCGATTCCTGGCCGTACTCGCGCTGGATATCGCGTCCCATCAGCAGATTGAATTTTTGCTCGGTGGCGCCGAGTTCCACGTCAGCTTTCAACGCAACGGAGTCATACGCCTGGTAGAGCGGGTATAGCAGTTCGTGAACCGCGATGGGCTCCTGCTTTTGCAAGCGGGAGCGAAAATCTTCACGCTCGAGCAGCCGCGCGACACGATATTTGGCGCAGAGCCGAACGATCTCCTGATTGGTGAGCGGGTCGAGCCAATCGGCATTGTTGCGGACTTCCGTTTTTTGCGGATCGAGCAGCTTGAATACCTGCTCCAGATACGTCTTGGCGTTGGCCTGCACTTGCTCGGGTGTGAGCGGCGGACGAGTCTCGGATTGTCCAGTGGGGTCGCCGACGAGAGCGGTGAAGCCGCCGATCAGGAAGATCGCGGTGTGGCCTTCGTCCTGAAAATGTCTGAGCTTTCGCAGCACGACCGTGTGGCCGAGATGGAGGTCCGGCGCGGTGGGATCGACGCCGAGCTTGATGCGCAAAGGCTTGCCGGAGGCGCGGGAGCGTTCAAGCTTGGCGCGCAATTCTTCTTCCCGAATGATTTCGGCAGAGCCTTTGCGCAAGGCAGTGAGTTGCTCGTCTGCGGGACGAAATGTTTGCGGCGCGGTCATGGATGATGGAGCGGCCCTAGTGGTGCTTGGCGCGCTCGGTCAGGCGTTCCTCCTGATTTTCTTCCGCCGTGGCCAGCACGCGCCGGCCTTCGATACGAAATTTGCCGGAGAGCACGAGGCGGACGGCCTCCGTGTAAATGCGGTGCTCTTCGGAGAGGATGCGCGCGGCGAGGGTTCCCTCGGTGTCGCCGGGTTTGACCGGAACAATCGCCTGCACGACGATGGGGCCGGCGTCTAGAGTTTCGTCCACGAAATGCACAGTGCAGCCGGTGAGTTTTACGCCGTAGTCGAGCGCCTGGCGCTGCGCTTCCAGGCCGGGAAAGGACGGGAGCAGGGAGGGGTGGATATTGAGAATCCGGCCGCGAAACGCGGCGACGAAGTAGGGCGAGAGAAGGCGCATGAATCCGGCAAGGCAAACCAGATCGACGCGCGCATCGTTCAGGGCGGCGACAACCAGCCGATCGTAGGCTTCCCGCTCCACCCCTTTTGACGGAATTACGCGCGCGGGAATGCGGCGTTCGGCGGCACGGAGGAGGCCGGGGGCGTCTTCGCGATTGCTGATCACGATGGAAATTTCAGCATCGGGAATGCGGCCCGCCGCTACGCTATCGGCCAGTGCCTCAAAATTGGAACCGCGGCCGCTAAGCAAAACGCCAATTCTTTTGGTCATGAGCCAGTCACGTTAGCACAGTCTGTTTGCGGCCGGAGTTCGCACTTCAAGTTGAACCTCAAGGCCACCCCGCCCCCCTATTTTTTTGCAACGATATGATTCCATGGCAGTTGGTTTTTGTTTTCTGACAACGATGTGATTCCAAAGCATTTGGCAAATTTCGAGCCTTCTGCCGAAAGCAGACACCGAGACCTCCCCACCCCATTTTTGTGCAAGTGTTCATTTCAAAGGCTCTTAAGTCCATGATTTTGTAAGTGCACATTCTAAGAGAGTTAGTAGACAGTTTTGCGCATGAATTCAATTCAGGAGAGATCGTTGGCATCGGGCAATTACTCGCGGAGAGCGCTGTGAGGGGTCGCCGACAGACAGAGATCCGGATCAACGCAGACATGTGCCACCATAACCGACTAATAAACATAAGTAAACATATTTACCATAAAAGTAATTCGAATGAAGGGGAAAATATTTAGCGTCAGGTGGGGACAGCAGCAAGAGAGATTCTTCGTCCGCCCGAGGCGGACTCAGAATGACAAGTTGCGACTGCGCTCGCCGGGACGTTCGAATGTGAGCGGCAGCCCCTTGCCCGGGGCTCGTTCGAATGAACTGCAAATACCTTGCCCGCCTTCTGGACGCTGAAAGACGTCTATTTTCCGAAAGTCAGAAACTGTGTTCGAAGAGGGGAGCGAGCCGGGGCGGCAGTTACTTGGCGGAGTCGGCGGCGGATTGGAGGGCGTCGCCGATGAGCATGACGGCTTTCCACTCGTCGAGGAAGGTGGCGCCGAGCCGGTTATAAAAGTCGATGGCCGGCTTATTCCAGTCGAGGACTTCCCAACGCATGCAGAAGTAATTCTCGTTCCAGGCGATACGCGCCACATACGCGAGCAAGGCTTGGCCAATGCCCTGCTTTCGAAGGTTCGGCCGCACATAGATATCGTCGAGAAACAGGCCGGCGCGTCCCTGAAATGTGGAGTAGAACTCAAAGAAAACAGCATAGCCCGCGGCTTTTCCATCCAGTTCGGCGATGACCGCGCGAAATTTGGGGTGCGGGCCGAAACCGTCACGAGCGATGGATTCCGGGGTGACGGAGGCTTCGTGGGCCAGATGCTCATACTCGGCGAGCTCGAGGATCATGGTCGCGAGCAGCGAGGCGTCTTTGATCGTGGCAGGGCGGATGGAGAGCATGAGCTAAGCTCAAACCGGCAGGGAGCCGGTGAAAACTAAGGGGGCTTTGCGGGAGTCGGCGTTGCGGATTTCGCCGATGCGGTAGCACTTCTCGCGGCGGCGCTTCAGTTCGGTTTCGACGGCGCGCAGGTTGGCGGGCGGGACGATCAGGATCATGCCCACGCCGAGATTGAAGGTGCGCAGGAGCTCATCGCGTTCGATCTGGCCGAGTTTGGCCAGATAGGAAAAAATGGGCAACACGGGCCAGGAGCCCAGCTCGACGACGGCCTGCGTGCTGCGCGGCAGGACGCGGGGCAGATTGCCGGGAATCCCGCCGCCAGTGATGTGGGCCATACCGGTGAGAAGTCCCTGGGCGACGATCGTTTTCAGCAAGGGCCAATAGCAGCGGTGCGGCATGAGGAGCTCGGCGCCGATTTTATTGCTGATTTCGGCGACGTAGGCATCGGGGGCCAGTCCGGCGGTTTCGAAGACCAACTTGCGGGCGAGCGAATAGCCATTGGTGTGCAGGCCGAGCGAGGGCAGGGCCAGAAGAACGTCGCCGGCGCGGACCGCGCTGGTTTTGAGGATGCGGCTGCGCTCGACGACCCCGACGATGAAGCCGGCCAGGTCGTATTCGCCGGTAGCATAGGTATCGGGGAGCTCCGCCGTTTCGCCTCCGATCAGCGCACAATCCGCCTGATGGCAGGCGCGGGTGATACCCTCGACAATCTGCTCGACGACGTCGGGATCCATACGGCCGAGGGCCAGATAGTCGAGAAAGAAGAGCGGCTCGGCGCCAAGCGTGAGGATATCGTTGACGCAGTGATTCACCAGATCGCCGCCCACCGTGGAGTGGATGCCGATGGCCGCGGCAATTTTCAGCTTGGTGCCGACGCCGTCGGTGCTGGAGACGAGTACGGGCTCATGCCAGCGCTTGACGTCGAGAGCGAAGAGGCCGCCGAAGGCGCCGATGCCGCCGACGACGCCACGCGTGAAGGTACGCGAGGCCATGCGGCGAATCCGTTCCTTGGCTTGTTCGGCGCGAGAGATATCCACGCCGGCGTCGGCATAGCGCATAGGTAGCGAGCCTGTTCCTCGGGAATGCGTGCGAGTTTAGGCCGGGACTAAGCCCCGGCATACAAATTAAAATCCCCAGGGCCGCTCACAAAGCGTGAGTGCACCCTGGGCTACAAGACCGATCCGACACCGCGGCTAGAACGTCGTGAGGAGGCGGCGCCAGCGTACCAGTCGCGGGTGCAACAAGGCGTTGGCGTATGCGTAGATGCGTTCGCGCACCTGACCCGGCTGCCAAGCGTCCTCATTCGCCTGCACGGACATGTAAATCACGACGGGAGTGCCGATGATATTGGACTCGGGCACAAAGCCCCAGTCGCGGCTGTCCCAGGAATCTTCACGATTGTCGCCCAGAACGAAATAGCTCCGGGCGGGAACGGTGGCCGGGCCGAAGTTATCGAGCGTGTTGGGCGGATCGTGACGGTACGGCTCGCTGAGGGCCTGGCCGTTCACGAAGACGCGGCCCTGGCGAATTTGCACGGTATCTCCGGGCATTCCGATCAAGCGCTTGATGAAATCTTCGTCGCGGTCGGGAAGCGGCGCGTGAAAGATCACCACCTGCTGGCGCCGCGGTTCGCGCCAGAGGCGCAGGTGATAACGCGTGAAGGGCAGGCCGATGTCATAGCCGAAGCGGCTCATGAGCAGATGATCGCCAACGAGCAGGGTGCCCTCCATGGAAGCGGAGGGGATCACGCGGGCCTGCACCATGGTGCCGGTAATCAGGAAGAAGGCGAGGGCCACCCAGACCCAGGAAAGCAGTTCACGGACGAGGATCTGGCGGAACGTCCTGGACTCATCGGCGGGCGAATCGCTCTGAGCGCCAGCGGTTGCCAAAGCACTGCCAGCGGACGCGTTGGCATCCGCACTCGAGCTCATGGGTTCAGCGCCAGCGAAATCATCACTCACGGTGTTTTCCTTCTGCTTCCGGAACGGAAACCGGCTCGCGGCCCGCTGCGGGCACGGTGACTTCCAGCTGCACGTTTTCGGGGGGGGTATCGACGCCGTAATAGCAGGGCGAAATCGTAGGGGGACAACTAATGCGCATATGCACTTGGGTGGCGCCAGCTTCGCGCATCATGCGCACGATCTTGCGGCTGGTGGTGCCGCGAACGATGGAGTCGTCGACCAGGACGACGCGCTTCCCTTCCAGAAGCGCGCGCACGGGATTGAGCTTCAGCCTGACACCGAAATCTCGGATGGACTGCTCCGGCTCGATAAAGGTGCGACCGATATAGTGATTGCGGATCAAGCCCATGCGAAAGGGCAATCCGGATTCGAGGGCGTAGCCGATGGCCGCAGGCACGCCGGAATCCGGGACAGGCACGACGAGGTCTGCGTCCGCGGGTTGTTCGCGCGCCAGCAGACGGCCGAGCAGCTCCCGGCTGCGATCGACGGGCCGGCCGAAGACCAAGCTATCGGGGCGCGAGAAATAGACGTGTTCGAAGACGCAGAACTGATGCTGCTTTTGAGGAGCAAAGCGCAGGGATTCGACGCCGCTGCGGGAGATGCGCACAAGTTCACCGGGCTCGACCTCACGGAGGTACTGGGCGCCGATGAGATCGAAGGCGGTGGTCTCCGAGGCGACGAGCCAAGCATCGCCAAGGCGGCCGAGGCAGAGCGGACGAAAGCCGCGAGGATCGCGAATGGCATAGAGCTCGTCGCGCGTGAGCACGAGCAGCGAATAGGCGCCTTCGACCTGATTGAGGGCGTCGCCGAGGGCGCCCTGAAGATTATGGGCAGCGCTGCGGGCCACCAAGTGCACGATGACTTCGGTGTCGCTGGTGGTCTGGAAGATGGAGCCGCGATGCTCCAGGTTCCGGCGCAGCTTGGCGGCGTTGGTGAGATTGCCGTTGTGAGCCAGCGCCAGCTTGCCCTTGTTGCAATCAATGACGATGGGCTGCGCGTTGGTAAGCGATGTATCGCCGGCGGTGGAGTAGCGCGTGTGGCCTACGGCCGCGGTGCCAGGCAAGCGCGCCAGGATGCGCGGCTGGAAGACTTCCTGCACCAGGCCCATGCCCTTCTCAATATGCAGAGTGACGCCATCGGAGCAGACGATGCCCGCCGATTCCTGGCCCCGATGCTGGAGAGCATAGAGGCCCAGATAGGCGAGTTTGGCGGCTTCAGGGTGGCCGAAGACACCAGCGACACCGCAGTGATCATGGAACCGATCGTCGTCGAAATGGCTCATGCTTGTTTTGATGCTTGCTGGCCGAGAATAGCGTGCTCGATCGCGCCGCTCCAGATTTCGCGGAGCGAAGCGGAACCGTCGCGAAGTACCGTGGCGGCATTGAGAGAGAGCCGGAATTGCCCGCGGGTGACGCGACCGATCACGAGAGCAGTAATCTTATATTCTGCCGCAAGCGTCAGCAAGCGGGCAAGTGACCCTTGCGACGAGGAAACAACGGCGCGGGCGCCGGTCTCGGCGAAAAGGGCGAGCTCGGCGGGCGCGTCGCTATGCCAGGCCGCTTCGGCGGCAAGGCCGTTTGAGGCGAAGCCACATTCGGCCAGAGCTACGGCAAGGCCACCGTCACTGACGTCGTGCGCCGAAGCGAGAAGGTTCTCGGTGGCGAACGCCACCAACGCTTCGATCAGGCGCGACTCGGCCGCGAGATCGATGGCGGGCGGAACTGCGTTGCCGACGGTGCCGGCGATACCGGCGACCGTGCGGGCGTATTCGGAGGAAGCGAATTCGTGCAGGGATTCGCTTTCGCGCGGCCCGGAGCTTGCCGCGCGCGCGGAATCGGCGCGGCCATCGAGCAGAACAATGGCGTCGCCTTCGTTGCGAAAAGCCATCGTCAATGTGGCGGCCACGTTTTCGATGAGGCCGAGCACGCCGACGATCGGAGTGGGGTCAATGGATTTGCCGAGCGTGTCGTTATAGAAGCTCACGTTGCCGCCGGTAATGGGGATGGAGAGCGCCCGGCAGGCCTCGGCCATACCGTCCACGGCTTCGCTGAACTGCCACATGACTTCGGGCTTTTCGGGATTGCCGAAATTGAGGCAATTCGTGGCTGCCCAGGGGCGCGCGCCGACTGCGGCTACGTTGCGGGCGGCTTCGGCGACGGCATGCATGGCGCCGACGCGCGGATCAAGCGCACACCAACGGCCCTTGCCGTCGGTGGCGAGCGCGAGTGCGCGCGTCGTGCCCTTGAGGCGAACGACGGCGGCATCGGCGGCGCCAGGAAAAACGGTAGTGTTGGTGCGAACCATGTGATCGTATTGCTCGAAGATCCAACGCTTCGAGGCGATAGCAGGAGCGGCGAGCAGGCGGCGGAAATTTGCGGTGAAGTCGGTTCCCACGGACGCGAGCGGGATGCGGGCGTCGCGCGCAAGCGAACGCTTTGGCGGCGCGATGGGACGCTGGTAGGCGGGCGCCTGCTCGGCGAGGGCGTCGGCGGGCATTTCGGCGGCAGTTTGACCGTGGTGCAGAACGCGCAGCATGCCGTCGGAAGTGACTCGGCCGATCTCGACGGCGTCGAGTCCCCACTTGCGGAAGACGTGAAAGACCTCCGTTTCGCGGCCGCGTTCGGCGACGAGCAGCATGCGCTCTTGCGATTCGCTGAGCATCATTTCGTACGCGGTCATGCCGCTTTCGCGCTGCGGCACGCGATCGAGCTCGAGCTCGATACCCACGCCGCCGCGCGAAGCCATTTCGCAGGAGGAGCTGGTAAGCCCGGCGGCGCCCATATCCTGAATGCCGACGACGGCACCGGTGGCCATGGCTTCGAGGCAAGCCTCAAGCAATAGCTTTTCGAGGAAGGGATCGCCGACTTGCACGTTGGGGCGCTTCTGTTGTGATTCCTCCGTGAATTCGGCGGAAGCCAGCAAAGAGGCGCCGTGAATGCCGTCGCGTCCCGTCTTTGCGCCGGCGTAGATAACCGGATTCGAGCACGGCGATGGGCCGCGCGCCCATGGTGAAGACGTCGCGCAGGATTCCGCCGACTCCGGTGGCCGCGCCCTGAAAGGGCTCAACGTAGCTGGGATGGTTGTGCGATTCCATCTTGAAGACGGCGGCGAGGCCGTCGCCGACATCCACGACGCCGGCATTTTCGCCGGGGCCCTGCAGTACTTGCGGGGCGCGCGTGGGCAGGCGCCTGAGATGAAAGCGGCTGGATTTATAAGAACAATGCTCGCTCCACGTCACGCTGAAGATGCCGAGTTCGGTGAAATTGGGTTCGCGGCAGAGGATTTTCTGGATACGGGCGTATTCCTCGGGGGTGATGCCGTGCTGGGCGACGAGCTCGGGATTGACTTGTTCACCAGTGGCAGGCATAACCTTAGACAGTTTGCGTAATCTGGTCTCCAAATTTGCTACAAATCGCCTCGAATCTATCCTTCCAGGCCGGTGTCCCCTCGACTTCGTGCTCATTGATCATATTGCGACCCTCTTGAACGTAAGCAGTATTGAGTGAACACGTGAGTTGCATGAGGCACAGCATTGCTATGTAGAGAATATGTTCGACGAGACCTGGTTGGACTGAGAGCCCAACCCGATCATATTGTTTGCCGTCGAGCTCATAGTCCAAAAGGCGGAACCTGCGCTCCGTAGAATGGGAGGCACGTTCCGATATTTTGCCCCATAACCTCTCAACAGTTTTGCCTAGATCACCCAATTGCCTTCTAGCCTTCTTGAATGACACTTTGTTGAACTTCGTATTTGCTTCTTGAAGTGCAGTTTGGTACAGACTTCCGTCGACGACGTACTCGAGCTGTGCTCCGCTTTCCAAAGCACCCCTCAACATGGTCAATTAGCACCCCAGAGGCCGACCCTTACTCCCACCGCAATATGGGACAACGTGTCACACGCAAAATGCCGGATGATCGTCTGTTTTACCGCCTCAAAGCCGGTCCCGCTCAAAATTTCATAGTTGATTTGGACGCCATGGGAGATCAACTGCAAGATCTCGCGAGACACTTCCGAGCGTTGTAGATTTTGCTCGGCTGCGGCATCCTGAAGGTCGAAAATTGTATAAAGATCGACTTTCTGTTTAAGGGATTCGTTGGGCATGGAAAGTGTGGGCGCCGCTTGCGACAAGCCTCAGCTCACGGCGGCGGCCGGTTGCCGCGCGAGAGATTGCACAAGCGAGCGCAAAACGACCAGGCCGTCAATTGAACCGAGGGCGGCTTCGACGGCGCGCTCGGGATGCGGCATCATGCCCATGACATTGCGCTCGCGGTTGCAGATGCCGGCGATGGCGTCGAGCGAGCCATTCGGATTCGCCGCGGCATCGAGGCGACCGTCGGGCGCACAGTAGCGGAAGACGATCTGGTTGTTCCGTTTTAGCTCCGTGAGAGTGAGGGGATCACAGACGTAATTGCCTTCTGCATGCGCGATGGGAAGGCGAAGCACCTGGCCGGGCTGCGTTGCGGAAGTGAAAGGCGTGTCCGTCGTTTCTACGCGGATATGCACGTGACGGCAGATGAAGCGCAGTCCGTTATTGCGCATCAAAGCACCGGGGAGCAACGCGGCTTCGCAGAGAATCTGAAAGCCATTGCAAATCCCGAGCACGAGGCCGCCGGAACGGGCGAAGCGCGCGATGGCGCTCATCACCGGGGAAAAGCGGGCAATCGCGCCGGTGCGCAAGTAATCGCCGTAAGCGAAGCCACCGGGCAAAATGACGGCGTCAAAGCCGGTGAGGTCCTGCGACTGGTGCCAAATGAATTCGGACGGGGTGTGGAGGATTTCGCCTACCGCGTACTGCGCATCATGATCGCAGTTGGATCCGGGGAATACGACAACACCAATTTTCATCGCGCTGCAGCTCCTGCGGAAGCTTGATTATAGCAGTTTGCCGCGCGGCCCGCCCGAGTTCACGCGTGCGATTACTAGCGGCGGCGGGAGCGTTTGCGGGCGCGCCTGGCTGCAGCGGCGGCTTTGCCACGGGAAACGCGCGCGGAGCGAACGCGGGAATGCGGGCGCGGGCGCGGGGAAGCTTTTCGTTTCGGCTTGCGGGCTGGTGTGCGCTTCGCGGGCGCGGCCAGTTCGCGGCGCCGCGCGGCGGCCCAGCCGGGCTTATTGACCTGGCGGCCGCGGGCGATGGCGAGGGCATCGGAGGGAATATTCTCCGTGACCGTGGAACCTGCGGCGATGTAAGCGCCGTCTCCGACTTTCACGGGCGCTACCAGTGCCGTATCGCTGCCGATGAAGACACGACGGCCGATGCTCGTGGGATTCTTGTTCGCGCCGTCGTAATTGCAGGTGATGGTGCCGGCGCCGACATTGGTTTCCCTGCCGATGCGCGCGTCGCCGAGGTAGGTGAGGTGCATGGCCTTGACGCGCTCTCCGAGCACGCTCTTTTTGACTTCGACGAAATTTCCGACGCGGGCGCCTTTGAGCAGGCGTGCGGCATCGCGCAGATGCGCGAATGGTCCCACCTGCGTTTCCGCCGAAAGATAGCTCGAAGAGACCACGGAGTAGGGTTTGACGAGGACGCGGTCTTCCACGGTGACGTCGCTAAGGATGCTGCCGGTGCGGATGGTGCAGCCCGCGCCGATCCGCGATTTGCCGAGCAACTGCACGCCGGGTTCGAGAAGCGTGTCCGGGCCGATGGCCACGTCAGGATCAATCAATATAGATTCCGGCATAAGCATGCCCACGCCGGCGGCCATCAACTCCGCGCGCTTGCGGCGGCGGAAGGCCAAATCCACGGCGGCCAAATCCGCCCGCGTGTTGCAGCCGAGGACTTCATCAGCATCCGTGGCAACGAGAGCGTGCACGATGTCTCCCTGCGCGCGTAGCAGCGCGATGGCGTCGGTGAGGTAAAGCTCACGACGCGCATTGTCGGGACGAAGGCGCGCGAGGCAGGGCCAGAGCTTATTGATGGTGAAGGCGTAAATGCTGGAATTGATTTCGCTGATGCTGCGCTGATCGGCGCTGAGCGCGGCGTCCTCTACAATAGCCTGAACCGTGCCGTCTTCTCGCCGAACAATGCGGCCGTAGCTGGAGGGTTGCGCCAATTCGGCGGACAGAATCGTGGCCGAAGCAGTGCTTTGCTGATGCAGGCGCGCGAGTTCAGCGAGAGTCTCTGAGCGCACTAAAGGTGCGTCCCCAGGCAGAACGATGGAGTACTTGACGCTGGAGCCGAGCGCGCGGCGAGCCACCAGCATGGCGTGGCCCGTCCCTCGCTGCGGCTCTTGGACGATCATCCGCACACCCAGGGGCTTGAGAATTGCGGAAACTTCCGCGGCCTGATGTCCGACAACGGCAACAATCCCACGCGGCTTCAGCGGCAGGCAGGCCCGGACGACGTGCTCGATGAGAGTACGACCGCCGGCGCGGTGCAGGACTTTGGCGAGCGAGGACTTCAGACGCGTTCCCTTGCCCGCAGCCAAAATGACGACAGCAAAATCAGGCAGAGCCATAGTTGGTCAAGCTATTCTCCGTTGGTTGGATTCTCTTTGGCAAGGAACGTGACAGAAATAGAGAAAAAACAATAAAGGCCCCCTCCTTCAAACTGGCGAGAGCCGGTATCGCTGCGGGCTTAGGCAGAAATAGCGGAGAGACCGGCCGGGACGGACTCCTGCCGAGGCATGACGACCGTAGTCTGCGTCCAGAGCGACTTATCGGCGAGTAGACGCGCGACCAATTGGGTGTGCAAAGCGTGGCCGGCTTTGTGCGCTTCGACGCGCGCCAGCAAGGGCCGCCCGATCAGCGCGAGATCACCAATCAAGTCCAAAGTCTTGTGCCGGCCAAACTCGTCGGAATAGCGCAGTTCGCTATTCATCACGCCGGTACGCGTCAGCACGATGGCATTGTCGAGCGAGCCTCCGCGGATGAGATCGACGGCGCGAAGCTTTTCGAGTTCCTCGGCAAAGCCAAAGGTGCGCGCGCGGGCGAGTCGCCGGCTAAAAGTCTCGCGGTTGACCGCCATCTCGATCTCCTGGCGGCCGATCATGGGATGCGAATAGTCGACGAGGCAATGCACGCTGAATTCGTTGGAGGGATAGACGCCGATGTAGCGATCGCCATCGGAAATTTCGAGGGCACGTAAAACTTTCAGATATCGCCGGCGCCGCCGCTGGCGGCGAAGCCCTGCTTCCTCAAGCATCTCTACGAAGGGTTGCGAAGAGCCGTCGAGAATGGGAACTTCGATGGCATCGATATCGACATAGACGTTGTCGATGCCGCACGCGTAAAGTGCGGCGAGAAGATGCTCGGTAGTCGAGAGCAGGACGCCTTTTTTCATCAAGCTGGTGGCGTAACTGACGCGTGCCACATTGCGGCCATGAGCCTCAATTTCGAAATTGTCGAGATCCACGCGACGGAAGACAATGCCGGTGTCGGGTGGCGCAGGGATCAGACGGATGCGGCTGGGAACCGCCGTGTGAAGACCAATTCCGAATGTTTCGACGGGGCGTTCTATGGTCGTCTGGCTGGCCATGGATGTTGTAAGGTGCATTTAGCTATCCTTTTGGTTGCATTGCAAGCTATTTGTATTCATGTGCTTAGAAAGATGCATAAGCTGTGCCGGAAGAGCCATGTTGAAAAAATACAACAAACAAGCGCTTTCGCTGTGGCTCAGGAGACGCAATGAGGGTGCAAGAACCTGCTTAGCCTCCCTAAGCGGGCTTTTGCGCCTTGTGGCCGCTTACTGGGGCGGCGTAAAATCGAGAAGAGCGACTCATGGCATCGCAGTTCAATATCCTTCCGAACACAACAGATTGCGGGCGAGACACTCCTCCAACCGAGCTGCATCCTCGTCCACCCTGGCTCAAGGTGCGATTTTTTGGCGGCGAGAACTATCAGGATCTGAAGGGCATCATGCGCCATCTCGCTCTGCACACGGTTTGCGAGAGTGCGCGGTGTCCGAATCAAGGCGAATGCTGGGAACACCGCACGGCCACGTTCATGATCCTCGGAGACATCTGCACGCGAGCCTGCGGGTTTTGTGCGGTGACTTCAGGGCGGCCGTCAGGACCGCCGGACGAAGACGAACCGGGGCGCGTGGCGCAGGCCGTGGAGGAGATGAGGTTGAAATATGCGGTGGTGACTTCGGTAAACCGCGACGACCAGGCGGACGGAGGCGCGAAAATATTTGCGCGCGCGATCGTGGCGATAAGGGCCCGCGTGCCGGACTGCAAGGTGGAGGTCTTAATTCCGGATTTTCGCGGCGATGGCGCCGCTTTGGAAATTGTCGTCGCAGCATGTCCGGACGTTCTCAACCATAACCTGGAGACGGTGCCGCGCCTTTACCGGCGGGTGCGGCCGGGCGCGGTTTATGCGCGCTCGCTGGCGCTGCTGCATCGAGCCAAGCAACTGTCGCCGGGTATGCCGGTAAAAACAGGCATGATGCTGGGACTGGGCGAGACGCGCGACGAAGTGCTCCGAGCGATGCACGATCTCGTAACGCAAGGCACCGATATTTTGACACTCGGACAATACTTACAGCCCACGCGCGAACATCTGCCGGTGGTGCGGTTTGTTCATCCGCAGGAATTTGCCGAGTACAAGCAACTGGGGCGGGAGATGGGTTTTCGTCATGTGGAGTCGGGCCCGCTCGTACGCTCTTCCTACCACGCCTTCGAGCAAGAGCAAGCAGCGCACCAGCGCGTTTAATCCGTACACAAAAAGCGCTTTGACCTGTCTGGATCGTATACAATCGCATAGCTTGCCTTCGCGCATTGGCGCTCGCGGCCAAGCTTCAGGCTCAGCCTCCTAGATGGCAGAGACGACCACCCTCGACGCGCTGCGGCAGAACGTTCGACCTCGAATCAGGTTTGACCGCAACGAACTCTCGGGCGCCTTCGGCGACATCGGCACTGATCTCCCGCTGATCGTGGGAATGATTCTGGCGGCGAAACTCGATCCAGCCAGCGTGCTCACGATGTTTGGCCTGATGCAGTTGCTGACCGGGCTTGCCTATGGGCTGCCGATGCCAGCACAGCCTCTAAAAGCGATGGCTGTGCTGGTGATTTCTGGAAAGGCGACCGCGAGCATGCTCTACGGTGGAGGGCTGGCAATCGGCATCACGATGCTGGTTCTGACCGTGACCGGATTGATGGACTGGCTGGCCATGGCGGTTCCCAAGAGCGTGGTACGCGGGATTCAATGCGGGCTGGGGCTGCAACTGGCCATCCTGGCGCTGACGCAATACGTCCCCTCGGAGGGCGGCCGTGGATACGTGCTGGCGGCAATTGCGTTCGCCGTTACGCTTTTGCTGCTTGGGAATCGCGTCTTTCCGCCAGCTCCGCTGCTGATCGTGCTCGGTGTCGCTTATGCCTTCACGTTCAAGGTGAGCGCAGGCGTTTTGGCGCACAGCTTAGCGTTCCGATTGCCGCAAATTCGCACGCCGAGCGCCGGCGATATCCTGGCGGGATTTATCGTGCTGGCGCTCCCGCAATTGCCGCTCTCGCTGGGCAATTCGATCCTGGCCACGCGCCAAATCGCGGAAGACCTCTTCCCGCAACGACCCATCGGCATTCGCAAGATCAGCTATACCTACTCCTTAATGAACTTGATCAATCCTTTTTTCGGCGGGGTTCCCACGTGCCACGGTTCGGGCGGGATGGCCGGTCACTACGCGTTTGGAGGCAGGACTGGCGGCTCGATTGTGATTTACGGCTCGATTTACCTGACGCTTGGACTATTTCTCAGCCACGGTTTTCAGACGGCGATCGAACTCTTTCCCCGTCCCGTGCTGGGCGTGATTCTAGCGTTCGAGGGGCTGGTATTAATACGGCTGATCCGGGATATGGCCTCTTCGGCTGCGGATTTCACGGTGGTGGTGCTGGTGGCGCTGATGTGCGTAGGACTGCCGTATGGGTACGTCATCGGCCTCGTGGTGGGGACGATCGCGGCGCATTTTCTGAAGGCCAGATTGAGCGGGCTAGCGAAATAGACTTCAGTTAAGGCTGCACTGCGGACGCGGGGACGACACGAGTGGTTGTGGGAACGCAGCCAGGGGCCGCGCCGAAGCAGGTGTCCCGCAGGAACAAAGGAGGAGTCGAGGTTGCGGGAAGGGAGTTTAAGGAATCCGGCCGGACGAGGTTCGTCGCCCACGAATTGAAAACCACAAAGCGGCCATCCGGGCCGATGGCCGGCGAGAAACTGGCGCCATTGGCCTCGGCGCCGTCGGGCCCGACAGAAAGGCGAATCGTGGCGGGTACGCACACCGATGCCGCATCAATGCAGGTAGCGCGCAAGAAGATATCACTCCAGCCGTTGCTGTCACCTTTCACCAGATCGTTCGCGTCGGAGGCGAAGACGACAAACCGGCCGTCACTGGTCACCGAAGGCGAACTGCTCGGGCCATTTGGGTCAGCCCCGTTCCATCCGACAGAGATCGGAATCACCTGTGGCGCGCAGGCCGCAGCAGCGCCGAGGCAGCTATCCCACAGGAAAATTCTGGCAATTCCGCTCCCGGTGTCGATGGCACCGTCGGCGGAATCGGCGACGATGGCCTGATAACGAGGAGCCATTTGTGCCGGGGAGGAAAGCCGCGCGGAGGGATCTGACGACGGCGTGGAGATCCTGGGGCTCACGCTCGGCACAGCTGCAGCTGGTTGACAGCATACGATGAAAGGGACGAAGTTCGAGATATTGTTGCCGGCATTGTTGCCGCTGGTCGGTCCAGGGGCGATCACTCCGACGAAAAAAGTGCCCGGCGTGTTCAAAAACGAAGCGGGAATATTGGCCTGCACTTGGGTGGAGCTCAGAACATTAGAGGCCAAATTCACGCTGGCGCTGTTGGAGCTGTTCCAAGTGACCGTGGAGCCCGCGACAAATCCGCCTCCGTTTACGGTCAAGAGGATATCCGGGTGAGGGGCAACTGCGCCGCTGGGCGTAATTGACGTGATCGTGGAGGTGACCGTGGGGGAGGCGCCGAGATAGGGATTATAAGTATTGCAGCCGAATAACAGGCCCAAGACGCAACATGCGGCCGCTGCGCGAAGAATGAGGCGAGATGCGCGGAAGAGCAGTTTGTTCCGGGATACGGGTTGAACTGTGATGCTGGAATCAGCTAAACGCGGAAGCTGCCAGGCTCCCAGCGTGGTGCGGAGTTTCGAGAGTTTCAAGGTACTTGGAGTTCCCCCAGCTAGCTAGCGCGCTCTCTGATATCACTCGGGTAGAGGCAAGTCAAATGGGTATACCCGCCATGTCCGGTTTTCCGATGTAGGATGCCAACCGAAGGGGACCTGTTGCTTACTGGGCCGACGAAGTAACTGGGGCGAGGTAGCTGGCCGATTGTTCGGCGAGCATGCGAAGGTGGCGCTCGCAAGCGCTATCGCCCAAAGAAAATTGCTCGGTCTGCCGGAAGCTTTCCGCGGCCAGTTCCTTGCGTCCGAGTTTTGCCTGGATATCACCCCGGAGAAGCTGAAAGATGGGATTGCGGGGGAACTCGTCAATCAGAGGTGACAAGACCTCGAGCGAGCGGGCGTATTCGCGATCGTACGTGCGCAAGTTTTTGGTCAAATAAAAACGGGCTTCAACGCGGGTGAGATCTCCCCTTTCCATACCGATCTCCAGTTGCCGGGTACCCTCGGCTTTGGAGCCGCCGGGAATGCTGATCAAAAAGCGCAGGACACGCGCTATTGGAGAGAGCGTGTCAACGTAATAGTTGTAGAGGCCAAGGCCGGTATAGGCGTCGGCCATGCCAGGATCGAGCTGAAGACAGCGCAAAAGATGCGCGCGGGCTTTGACACCGGCGTGCGCCGTGCCGCGGCGATCGTTGCGCAAACCGAGCACTCGCGCCCGAAACGCCCAGCCAATCCCAGCGTACAGGCGCATTTCGGGCGAATCAGTGTGCGCAATTCGCGATTCGGCAAATGAGGTGACTTTCTCGGCGAGAGCAAGGTAGGAGTCGTCGTCGGCAACTCGAGGGCGTCCCCAGGCGTCTATGGTGTTCCACTTGATCTCACAGGCTTCGCAATAGATTTGCCACCAGCGGGCTTCGGCTTCCAGGAGATAACCGAGAGGGCCGCCGGGATCCGCAGCTTGTACTTGGCGAAACCGCGTGATGGCTTCATCGGGGCGTCCAGAGTAGAGCAGATCGAGCCCGTGCCTTGCGGCCTCCGGCAAGTTCAGCGATGAGGCGGGCGCGGGCTGAGGCCACAGTAGGGCGGCAAGGAGGAGCCATGGGAGCATGGCAAAAGGCAAAGATCGGAGTGTGCCTGGCGCTCTAAGAAGCGGTCGCGCCGGAGAAGTCGTTTGCGCCGGCAATGGCAATGGTTTTTCCCAGCCGAGCAGCCATGCGGCGAAGTAGTACATCAGGAAGCACTCGAGCGCAAAGGGCGGAAAGCCGAAGTAGCCAAGTGCGGGCATCTCGAAGATTTTGTCCTTTTGCATAACGGGGAAGATGTAATTCCATTTGGCTGCGGCCCAGAAATTCCAAAATTCCCAGAGCCAGCCGCAGACCCAACCGGAGAGAAGGAAGGAAAAGAAGCGTCCAGAGTGCCCGGAAGCGAGTTCGCCTTCGAAGGAAGGGAGTCCCAGGCGAAAGTTAATAGGGTCGAGGAGAAAAACGAAGCCGAGCCACACTGCCCCAAAAAGGAAGGAGCCTAGCGGCCGCGGCAAGACGATAGGGGCGATCAGAAGAATGGCGCCGGCAATAATGAAGGCGTTTTGGGTGGCACGCGAGAAGGTGATCGGGCGCGCGGGAGTGTCCCACCAGCCCAGCGATTCAATGAGATCGGCGGTTAGAAAAATCCCCGGCCAGATGGTGGCAAACGCCCAGCAGTAACCGAACCAGTGCACTGGGAGAGATAGCGGCATACCGCCAACGTAAGTCCAGTTTGCCAGCCGCAGGTTATAAGCCTCGAAGATGAGCCACAGCGGAATGGAGAGGAGGGCCAGCCTTGCGAATTGCGCGGGCGCATCACGCAGACGCGAATGTCCCCGGATGGCGAAAACAGCCGCGTCGGCGATCAGCGCATAGGCGGTCCAGGCGATCGGCGTGAAGAAGGTGGCTGCCGGTTCCACACCACGGAACATCAGCCATTCCCCAACCACCAAGAAGGCCAAGCCAAACCAGCCATAGGCCCGGAATGGGTGCGTACGCCGCCTGAAAAATTCGGCGAACAGGACTGCGGCCATGCACGACATTAGAATCACCCCGAGCTTGACCATGGATCCATGTTATCGCAGGGCCAGCCTTTTGCCGATTGCCGATTCTGCTATGCTCGTATGAGAGGCGGTACCACTTGCGGCGCATTGAAGGCGCAATCGCCAGCGGGTAAGAGCAAGGAATGTCAGAAACGCAGCGTCAATTAGAAGAGGGGGCCATTCGGGAGGTGCAAATTGCAGAACCTGCTATGGCGACCATTCCCGAGGGCTGGTTCACGATGGGGTGCGAAAACGGCCGCGACGATGAAAAGCCGGCGCATCGCGTGTGGATCGACCGCCTGGCGCTGGGCATTTACCAAGTGACCCGGGCCGAATACGCTTATTTTCTTCGCGAAACGAGCCAGGCGGCGCCGCCTTTCTGGGACGACCCCAATTTTCTGGAGCCCCAGCAGCCGGTCGTTGGGCCATCCTGGTTTGATGCGGTGGCTTTCTGCGAGTGGCTGAGCGGAATCACCGGCCGAAGTTACCGGTTGCCCACCGAAGCGGAATGGGAGCGCGCCGCGTGCGGCGGCATAGAGGGACGGCTCTATAGTTGGGGAGATTCTGCGCCCGAGAAACTGCCCGGCTATTCGAGCCGGTGGAGGAATGGCCTTGAGCGCGTGGGGCTCGGCGCGCCGAACCCATACGGGCTATTCAATATGGGCGATAACGTTCACGAGTGGTGCGCCGACTGGTACGACGCGCATTACTACGAGCGCAGCGCTCAGCGCAATCCGCAAGGTCCTGAGCAAGGCAGCCGGCGCGCATCGCGGGGCGGAGCGTGGCGACACCACGTCAAGGTGTCCAGGTGCGCTGCGCGATCGAGCATCCCTCCCGGATTCAAGTATGCCGATTATGGTTTCCGTGTAGCACGATCGCTATGACGCGCAAGCCACTCCTCCTGAAACTGAAGGCAGCGAAACCAAGGAGCACCGTACTCCTAACTGTGCCCGCCTAAGCACGAAAATCCACCGGATGAACGATTGGTCAACTCGCCCTGCCGAAGCGGGAGCGGCGGCACTATCCTTCTGCTATCTTCCTGGGCGTAGTGTGCGGAGGGCAGATGTGCGAAGAATCCAAGTTCAAGAGCGAGCGAGCTGATTGCAGGCCGACCAGCCGGCTCCGCCACGGTTATGTAGCCAGGGGAGGGTACGTGAAGAGACGCAGCATGGCCATTCTAGCGCTGGCAGCGACGCTTTGCGGGGCTGGTTTCGTCTATGGGCAGAATCAGAAAAACAAGAAGAAGGATAAGGGCGTGGCGGCCAACGCTAACACGTCTTCTTTGCTGCCGGAGAATCAGGCGATCGACTTGCTGGTTTCGCAGATGTTGGGCGCTTGGCAGGCCGGCGACGCGGAGGGCATGCACAAGTTCTATGCCGACGATATTACGGTGATCAGTGGTGCATGGGAGCCACCGCTATTCGGGTGGGCGAATTACGCCCGCGCCTATGAGGCACAATTTGCGCGGACTTCTGGCTCACGGCTGGAGCGAACCAATTCCTACACTAAAGTGATGGGCGATACCGCCCTGGTTACGTATCAGTGGCAATTCTTGGGAAACGTGGACGGGAAACGTTCTCAGGCCTTGGGCCACACGACACTCGTGCTCCAGAAGCGAGCTAGCAGCTGGCTAATCGTGCTGAACCACACCTCAGCCATTCCGACGGACGAGCCGTCCGCCAACGCACCCACGCCCGCGAGCGGTACACCCACGAGCTCGCTCGCGCCGAGCGGAAGGTAGAGCGAGAAGCTCGTTGCGTTTCGCTTAGCTTCGCGACCTCGTTATGGGTTACTAAAGCCGACCCACACCCAGAGGCTCGCGCTCGCCAGCAGCAGAATCCCGGATAGGATCGCGAGCGCCACGATGGGTTTGCCAAGGCGATTCAATCTTGTAATGAGTATTGCCTGATCGCTGCCCATCATGCTGATCTCTGCTTTATTGAGGTAAAGCTGATCGTCCTCCTTGCTCGACAGCGTCGCTCGGTAGATGAGCAAGACCACCAGTGCGACGGTGATCAAGCTCCACGAGAGTAACAGGTAGGCCAATGGACCGGATATATCCCCCATGGTTTCCTCCCTGCAAGAATCGCGCGCTTAACTTTTCGGTTTCGGAAGTTGCGGCGCCATAGGCATGGCCTCCGCCGGTGGCGGCATTATAGCACCGCCGCGGCGCGGTCGAGTCAAGGGCTATTGAGGAAATGGCCGGGGAAAACAGGGCGGACGTTTCGCGCAGTAAAATTTGGAATGCGTCAGCATCATCATCCGTGAGCCTAAGACTGATCCGGCGGAGAAGCCTCACGACATTGCGGCAAAGTTCGGTTGCGTTGACAAAGCCGAAGGCGGCGCGCAAAATGACTTCGTTTTTGCCTCGTTGGTTCTCACTAATGCCCAAGTGGCGGAACTGGCAGACGCGCTAGATTCAGGGTCTAGTGCCGGCAACGGCGTGGAGGTTCGAATCCTCTCTTGGGCATACCAAAATAAGCTACTTAGCCGGGTTGTGATTTTGAGGTGTGGCGGCTGGCCCCGTAGCTGGCCCCGAACCCCGCCCCCCATTTATTGGTAGGCGTTCCGATTTGCGCTTATCCAGCCACCCATTTCTCCTGCTAGAGTATCATTTGAGCCATGGCTTTCCCTTTCCGCTTCAACAAAAGGGAGCGCAAGCGAGCGCGGCGCACGGCAAAGGCCTTCCTTAAGCTTGCGGATAAGTTTGAACGTGAAGGGATCAAAACGTGTTGGGTGGCGGACCTAAGAGAGTCGGCGGATTTGAGTTTGAAATTGCGCCTTTCAAAACGCAAAAGGAACAAGAGAAGGTCTAAGAAGTCGAAATAAACTCCTATCCTGAATCGTTACAGCACTTAAATGCTGCCCCCGAACGCATAACCGTCATCTGTTGTCGCAAAGATTGGTAATCTCATTTTTGTCCACCTCCCAGCTTCTCATTCAATACTTTCTGCGCGGCAAGCACCTGCTGCTTGCGTAGCTGCCGGTACCGCCGATGCACGCCGGGGTCGCGGTGGCCGGTTAGCGCCATGCTGAGTTGCTCGTCAATCCCGAGGTCCGCGTGCATCGAAATTGCCCCGCGTCGCGTGCCGTGGAACACGTGGCCTCCGCGTCCTGCTACCAGTCCCGCTTTCTCCACTGCCGTCTTCCAAGCGTGCCGGAAATCCTTTAATCGGCTGGTGGGCCACTTGTACGATTAGCTCATTCATCAGTCGTTGACCCGGCACCGCGCGAGACCCGCTGTATAATCCTCACAACGCTGGAAGTCAAAATGGAATCTGGTTGAACGTGCGCCATCTAGGAGGTGCTGCGTGCAGCGGGCTGTTTTCACGATTCTGCTGGCACTTACCGCGTTTCCCGTCAGTTCCCAGCAGGCCCACAAGGAGGAGAAGCCCTTTGCAAAACTGGCTGAACGCGTCCTGCACGGATGGGGGCGCGACGCGCATCTACCTCCCAATCTCGCTCAAGAACTCGGCCTCACTCCGCAATTCGAGGTGGTGAACGTCAAGCAGGTCGCATTCCATCTCAATGACAACGAGATTATCGCGTTCAACGTGTCCATTCAAAACCAGAAGGACATCGTAATTTTCCGGATCACGGACACGGCCTGGGCATACTACCTGACTTCCCCCGAGGGGGTCCTCCGAAAGGCAAAGCATTTCGAGAAATCGTCCGCTAAGTCGACAGAGTTCCAGCCACAAGAAATATCCAGTTCGAAGGCCCGGGATGGGTTCAAAAAAGAGAAACAGTGCTGGATGGATGTTGCCAGGACTTCGCTCCTGGCGCGGGCTTGCGTCCTTCGGTGAGAAATAGGTATCGCCCTGCGAATTTCGTCGTCGCCGACGCGTTACCCCAAGCTAATCTTGACGGCTAATCCTCGCAAGAACTGCATCCCGTGTTTCTTCGAGGGTCGCGTGTATGGAATTTCTGGGCAAATGCTCGACGATTGGATCTACTAGCCAGCGCAACAAGCTCGGAACATCGCGACTCAGGCCGAGGGCCTCCATTTCGATGTACACACCTCCATCGCTTTCGTCGAACTTTGTAAAGCTATACAGCCGCCAAACGTAGCCGGGCCCCCGGTCCGGAGGAAGGGCCCGCATATCCGGTGAACCGAATTTCTCAATCGCCTGTAACCGCGTGCTCTGCGAGATGCTGTACCAGCGCTTCGGGCTCACCTGGACATACCGCGTCTCATATTCACCTTCCATTGCGGCAGTCACGAATAGCACCTTTTGCATCAACAGCATCGAAAACCGGTCATCATTTCCTACGGCGCCTAGTTCCTTTGCCTTGATAACGGCCGGCTTGTAAATTTCCGCAAAGCGGTCGTAGTCACGAGTGACGGCCAGAACGTCGGCAATGGTGGCTTTGGGGACGAACACGGCCCCCATCCAGTCGTGAATGAGTCCGTGGGGCACCGTTGCTACATGGCCGTCGCCTTCACGCCAAACTAGAGTCTCGCCTGCATGCACGCGAAGACGCCTCTCGGGCAAGTCGTTTATCCGGAGAAAGGAAGACTCTCTCGCGCGGGCCTCCGCGCGCGAGCACGCCGAATGAATATAACTATCCCACGCAGCCTGGGTTTGCTCCTTCAACCCGCTATGATCTCCGGCAAACTGCCTTAACAATTCGCACCCTGGAATGTGCATCCAGCCTGCCAAAGCCTGACCTGTCTCTGGAACCGCGGGATCACGTTGATTTATTGTGAGATAGCGGAACGGACTAGGTACTCGTCAAATCAACGTGCCACGTATCGGCGCCAGCCGGATGGCAGCAGCTGTCTGTTTTCCGGCACACGAGGGGAACCTTGGCGCCGCGAGAACAGGTGCACGTTTTGTATCCGAACGCCCCCTGAATGCATCTGAACCCTTATTCCAGAGAGGTACAGTTCGCCATGTCAATGGCAGCGGAAGCAGTCCTGGTTGAGCAAGAGCCAACGCGCTATGAAGCCCTGATTCGCGTGTCACAAGCCATAGGCGTCCACCGCGACCCTGCCGAGCTATTTCAGGTGCTTAGCAATGAACTCCGCAGCGTCGTCAAGTTCGACAGTATCGGCGTCGTTCAGTACGACGAAGCGGGTAACGAAATGGCTTGGCATCTGGCTGAAAAGTGCAAGGAGATGAGGGATCGGCCGTGCCACGAGCTACCCCAAGAAGAAACCATCCCCTGGTGGGTGTATCAACACCAGCAAGCTTTGGTCATTCCCTGTGTCGACCGGGAGACCCGCTTTCCCCGGGCGCTTGATCCAATCAGGACATGTGGGATTCGATCCGGATGCGCTTTTCCGCTGACTACGGTGCATCGCCGGCTCGGGGTTCTCTTTCTCGGTAGTGAGGAGACAGAAGCCTATTCCGACGAGGACATCTCTTTTCTTTCGCTCGTCGCCGGCCAGATCGCTCTGGCGATAGACGATGCCCTGAACTTTGAGGCTTCGCGCAAAGCGCAGGAACAGCTGAAACTTCTCCTTGATTTGACGAATAGCGTTGTCTCTACCTTGGATCTGCGTGAGCTGCTGCGAAACATCTCTGCGAACCTACGCCGAGTCATGCAGTGCGATTTTGTGGGCGTCGGGTTGCCAGATGCGGGAAACGGTACTCACTTGCGACTTTACGCTGTGGATTTTCCCGAGAGCAAGGGATTCATCAGAGAGGAGAGCCTCATACCCATCGAAGGAAGCCCGCCGGGCACCGCTTTCAGGACAGGAGAGCCGTATGTGGCTACGATCCGCGATGTAGCCCAGATGACTCCGGATTCCCCGCCCTCAGCGGAAGGCTTCACTGTAGGTTGCGTGGTGCCGCTTGTGAGCCGCGGGCGCATACACGGAGTCCTAAATCTTGCACGCCGGGAAGAAAATGCTTTCAGCCCGGATGAGGTCCGGTTCTAATCTAAGCCCTCGCCACTCCAACGCGTTCGTGAAGCTGAATTGCGCGGCCATTCCGACCGGCCTGCTGGAAAGTGAACTTTTTGGCCACGAAAAAGGGGCATTTACCGGCGCGATCGCACAGCGCATTGGCCGCTTCGAACTGGCAAACCGTGGCACTGTTTTTCTGGACGAGGTCGGCGAAATCCCGCTCGAGCTACAACCAAAGTTGCTGCGCGTTCTGCAAGAACGGGAATTTGAACGCCTCGGCAGCACGCGCACGCTCCGCACGGACGCTCGTTTGATCGCCGCGACGAACCGCGATTTGACAGCCATGGTAGAGGAGCAGAAATTCCGTTCCGACCTCTTCTATCGGTTGAACGTGTTTCCCATTCGTATTCCGCCCCTGCGCGAGCGTTCCGAAGATATCCCCTTGCTCGTCCGCCATTTCACGCAGCAGTTTGCCCGGCGCATGAACAAGAGAATCGAAAGCATTCCTTCGGAGACTATGGGTGTGCTGTGCGATTACCACTGGCCCGGCAACATCCGCGAATTGCAGAATGTGATCGAGCGTGCGGTAATCCTAACCTCGGGCCCGGTGTTGCGGGTGGTGCTGTCAGATCTGAAAACCAACGGTGCTTCTTTCCCGGCGCTGGAAAGCCGGCCCGACACTCAGAGGAACATGCAACGCGTTCTCGAAGAAACCGAACGCAAGCAAATCCTGGCGGCGCTGGAAGAGACGCGATGGGTTGTTGCAGGACCCAAGGGTGCCGCCACTCGCTTGGGAATGAAGCGCTCCACTCTCCAGGTCAGGATGCAGAAGCTCGGAATTGCTCGCAGCAGTAAGTCCAACTAAAGCCCCGAAAAGATCTTCGTCTCGAACAACTCGCCGACGCGTCTTTGTCTGTTGTGTTCGACTTGTAATCTCGTTCTGGTGTCGCTGCCATGTAATTAGCAAGGTGCCGAGCCTGCGGCAGCGGCGCCTTGGCACGCTGCATTGAAATCGGTCCGCCGCATTTCATATCTCCCACTTTGCTAAGCGCTTCCAGCGAAAAGAAGGTCAAGACCGCATTGGCATGGCATGTGCACTTCCCCCTGCGTGGAGAGAAAACGCAATGCTGCGGATCATGATCACCGACAACCCTATTGAGCAGCGCTGGATTCTGCAGGGCCGACTGGTGGCGCCGTGGATTGCTGAACTCGAAACGAGTTGGAAAAAGCGTATCCGGCACGAGATGCGGAGATGCGTGGTGGACCTCACCGAAGTAACGGTCATCGATAAGCGCGGCCAAAAGGTGCTCAAGGCCATGAGACGAGCGGGCGCTGAACTGGTCGCCCGCGGCGTCTACCTCAGGCACCTCGTGGACGATATCAACAGCGAGTGGAAACGCGAGGTGAAGTCGCGGCCTGTTCCCCGCGCCAAAAACTTGCGTCAGCTTGTGGGACCCGCACCTTCGGCCGGCCGGCGTGGGAGGTCCCGATGATCGCATACGTACTGATCGCGTTGCTGGCCGTGCTGATTTTTCTGTGCATTTCA
>QHYQ01000394.1 GCA_003224175.1 Acidobacteriota bacterium | reverse complement strand
GTATTCGGCGCGATGGCCTTCGGCTTCTCGAAGCTCTCCCGGTATCGCCCGCGAAAAATGTCCATGCCTATGTTCAGCTGGTAGCCGCCCATTTCGGGCTGGCTGGGAACTTCGTCCGGATAGACGTCAATCAACTTCACCACCCAGTCGCTGTCGGTGCCGCTCGTCGAAGCGACTAAGTTCACCACCGGCGCTCCGCTGATGCGGATTGGCTCGGTCAGCGGAGGCGTGACATAGGCCAGCACGTCGGGCCGGTCCACCACGCTGCGCTGGTCCATCAGCAGCCAGCGCCTCCAAGCATCGCCATCCGCAAAGCGCACCGGGCGCGGCTGATACGGCACAGGCTTAGCCGGGTCGGATACGTACTCGTCATAGCCCTTGGACGCCTTTGCGTCGCGCTCCGCCGCCTCAGGGACCGCAAACGACAAACCGAAGTCCGCCATCAGGTACAGCGGCTTCGATTTGGCCGGGCAGCCACTGTCACACGCCAGCGGCCAGGACTTCAGCCGGTCCCAGCGGTTCTCGCCGGTGTTGTAAATCAAGACGGGCGGCGTGTCCGCTTTGGGCGCGCCGTCCTTCAGATATTGATCGAAAAACGGCTTGAGCACGTCGCGCCGGAATTGCAGCGCGGTATCGCCTTCCCACCTGAGCGGGCCGAGCGAGTAGCCGTAGTAATTCACACCGCTGTGCCGCCATGGCCCCATGACCAGGAAATTCATGTTGTTACCGTGATCTTTCGGCTCCACTGCCAGATAACAGTGGATTGCTCCCCACATATCTTCCTGGTCCCACAATCCCTGGATCCACATCGTGGGCACTTTCAGCGCCTGCGCGGCCATCGTTTTGTCGAGCGCCTGTTCCCGCCAGAAGGAATCATAAGCGGGATGCTCCGCCATCTTGCGCCACCATGGCAATTGGTCGAGTCCCGCCGCCTTTGCAAAATCCCCCGCCGAGCCTGCGCGAAGGAAATTTTCGAAATCGTCATAGCCCTGGCGGACGATGGGATGTCCGGAACCTGTTACCGTGGTCTGCTCGGTAAAGTAATCGAAGTTCGTCTGCCGGAAGGCGCCGAAGTGGAACCAATCGTCGCCCATCCAGCCGTCGACCATCGGACTCATGGGCGCCGCGACCTTCAACGCCGGATGCGGATTAACCAGGGCCATGACCACGGTGAAGCCCTCGTAAGAACTCCCGAGCATCCCGACCTTGCCATTCGATTCGGGCACGTTTTTCACCAACCAATCGATGGTGTCGTATGCGTCGGTGGACTCGTCCGTGGCGGTGGAATTGAGTGGCCCCCTTAGCGGGCGGGTCATCAGATAGTCGCCTTCGGATCCGTACTTGCCGCGCACGTCCTGGAAGACGCGAATATAACCATCGCGCACAAACACTTCGTCACCCTGCGGCAGCGTTCCCAGCATATGCGGCGAAGCTTGGCGCCCGGCGCGACCGGAGGCATTGTAGGGCGTTCGCGTCAGGATGATCGGCGCATGGCTCGCTCCGCGCGAAATGACGATAACCGTATGCAGCTTCACTCCGTCGCGCATGGGAACCATCACTTCGCGCTTGACGTAGTCGTAGGACGATGTCGACGCCTCATATTTGGCAGGAATGTCCGGCGCCTCGGGCGACACCTGGGCACGCCCGCCCGATCCCAACGCCAGCAGCACCGTGATCGTTACTAAGCAGCGCTCCAGCCTAAAACCGAACGAAGACCCACAAATCATTGAATCCACTCCTCAATCGGACTTTCGTTTTTGACCTGGGCTTATTCCCGTGCGAGCAAGCATAGGCCTCCCCACGGACGTTTGCTTTGTTTCGGAAATCGATCTGGAAATAGCGCGAACGGCCGCATCCACAGCGGCAGGCGCTTGACGCGTACCGCAGCATGCAACAGCGATTGCGCGCGCACCGGCTTCCACCCGTACGCAAGGAAGAAGTCCGGTCCTTCCTCCGGACCGAACTTCAACGGCGCCCCCGCCCGTTCCAAGTGAGACCCCATGCTCTTTTTCAACATACGCAGCAGCGCTGGAGACGTAAGGTCCAGAACCCAGTTCCGGAAACTCGGCGGCCCGGCCAAGTCGACGGCCAGCGCCGCGACTTCTTCCTGGCTCAAGTAGATGATCAGCCCCTCGGATACGATGAGCGCCCTTTTCGCCCTGCGTCCGAGCTCTCCGAAGACTGCGCGGCGTGCACTCACATTGGCCAGATCCAGCCTGATTCGCTCGAGCGCACAAGCCGCCCGCTCGCGACCGAGAAATTCTTCTTTATAATCGAGAATTCCGGGCAGATCTATTTCCACCCAGGTGAGCGAAGCTGGCAAAGGCATGCGGTACGGGCGCGTATCCAGGCCAGCCGCCAAGTTGATGACCATATCCGCGCCCTCTGCTATCTGTCCACATATCATCTGGTCGGCAAGATAGGTCCGCGCGATCCACGACCAGGTATGGCGGGTGCCGAATTCCAGTTCTTTAGCGATCTTGGCGCCGCGCTCGCCCGCCAGGCGCTCGGCATACGGATCGCGAAACAGCGCGTCCGGCCTCTTATTCTCCCAGCCGCGAAAGACCGCCGCCCACAATGCGGTGTCCGAAATATTCCGCACCAGCGGTCCTTGGTTGGCGCTCTCGGTTACGCTCGTGCCCATGCAGTTCTCCGGAGCCTAACAGATCCTCTTCTCGCCACGGATTATACAACCGCCGCGGTTGGGGAGACTTTCTCTCGGCTTCAATGCGATATGAGGCCACAGTACTAGGCTTGGGCGTGCGTAGCGCGATGCGCGGCAGTATTCCTACAATTGTAGCGACCACTTTCTTTTTTGCATCCTTCTCCTCGAGCCGAGAATCAAAGCACGTCCTGATTGGAAAGCGCTAAACCTGGAGGAAAGGGCATGAGCTTGAAAGACCCGAACGTGGTCGATGCAAAAAAACGAAAGAGGCTGGCGATTGTGCTCTCCAACCCGGCCACCTCTTCGACGACCGGATGGCCGGTAGGATTCTGGTGGAGCGAACTCAGCCATCCCTATTTTGTTTTCTCCGAACGGGGCTGCGATGTTGAAGTATTCAGCCCAGACGGCGGAAAGTGTGAAGCGGACGCAATGAGCGATCCCCGCGACCCCAGCGGTTATTCTTCGAGTGACCTCATCAGTATGGGGTTCATCGCCACCCCGAACTTAGCCGCGGTGACCCAGAACACAAAAAAAGTCTCTGACATTGACGTGAAGAGATTTGACGGCATCGTTGTTGCCGGCGGCCAGGCTCCCATGTTCACTTTCGAGCGCGCCGCCTCCCTGCACAAGAAATTCGTGGAGTTTTACGAAGCGGGGAAAATTGCCTGCGCCCTGTGTCACGGGGTCGCCCTTCTTCGCTACGCGAAGCTCAGCAGCGGCGAATATCTGGCCAAAGGCAAGACGGTGACTGGTTTCGCCAACGTCGAGGAAGATTACGCCGACAATGCCGTTTGGACGATGAATCTGCTGCCGCGCGATAAGCACGTGATGCCTTGGCGGATTGAAGATGAGATGAAGAAGATCGGCGCGAACTACGTGCAGGCCGGCCTCTGGCGCGGATTTGCCATTCGAGACGGCAACCTGGTTACCGGGCAGCAAAATTTCTCCGGCTCTGAGACGGCCGAGGCTGTCGTGAAGGCGCTTGGCGAGTGAGTCAGGCCGCAATCGGGTTGCTGTGCACTGGAGCTGTGGCCGAGGCTACGGCCGGCAGCCGGCGCGAGCGTCATGTACTGCGGCTATTGCCGACCATTGTCCCGGCGACTGTGCCAACTCATCGAATTCTCGGATTCGCTCACATCGATGACCACGTACATTATAGAATCGCCATCAAAGAAGATGCCGCTGCGTCCCGATCCCTCGATCTATATTCCTCCCCCAGGACTTGCCTACACCAAGGTGCAGAAGCTCTTCGCCGAGTTTTTCGGCACTTTTGCGCTCGTCCTGTTCAGCACAGGAGCAATCTGCGCCGATCAATTCCTGCGCAATACCAATGAGGCTGGCCTTGGGCTTCTGGGAATCTCGCTCGCTTACGGGCTCACTTTCGGCGCCATGATTGTCGCCGTGGGCCGCGTCTCCGGCGGGCACCTCAATCCTGCCGTCACCATCGGCTATTGGGTCACGCATCGCCTGGGCACGATCGACACCGTCCTCTACTGGGCCGCCCAGCTGGGAGGCGCGATCTTAGCGGCCTACCTCCTGCGTTACGTCGTGCCGGAAGAGACTTGGCGGGCCACCGCCCTGGGTACTCCCGACCTCGCCAGCGGCGTGACCCGCCTTCCGGGAATGATGATCGAAGGCGTGATCACATTTTTCCTGATCTTCGTCATGTTTGCGGTCGGCCG
>QHYQ01000393.1 GCA_003224175.1 Acidobacteriota bacterium | reverse complement strand
CCGTGGCGCGCTTCATAAATTCCGTCCAAACGGGCGCGGCCGCCGCCGCTCCGGAAAGCCCTAATTCGCGATAGTCATCAAAGCCGACCCAGACCACACACAAAAGATTGGAAGTGTAGCCGGCGAACCAGCCGTCGCGAGAAGTTCCGGTCTTCCCTGCCGCAGGTCCCATAAATCCGCGGGCGCGAACCGAGGCGCCGGTTCCGTGATCAATGACGTCTTCGAGCAAGGTGGTTACCTGATAAGCGACCCGGGGGTCCAAGGCCTGACGCGTCTGAAGGGGACTGCGCTCGATGATGCCGCCCTGATAATCGACCACGCGATCGATGAGCACGGGTTCGGCGCGCGTGCCGCTATTGGCGAAGACGGTGTATCCAGCAACCACCTCCAACGGCGTCATGTCGTAAGCGCCCAACGCCACAGCGGGAGTGGGACGGATATCGTCATCGAGGCCGATCTGGCGGGCCATGTCGACCACGCGGCCGTAGCCGATCAATTCAGCTACTTTGACGGTAGCGACATTAAGCGAATAGGTCAGCGCGTCCCGCAAAGTAACGGTACCATGGAAGTTTTCACCGTAATTGTTGGGGGTATAGTCGGTTCCTCCAAATTCGAACGTGGTGGGCTCGTCCACAACAGTCGTCGTCGGGGTCACGACCGGCTTAATGCCCTTGACGGCATCATCGAAAGCGGCGGCGTAGACGAATGGTTTGAACACCGACCCGGGCTGGCGTCTGGCCGTGATGTGGTTGAGCTGGCTCTCTCCATAGTTGCGGCCCCCGACAGCGGCGAGGATGTTTCCGCTGTGTGGATCAAGCACAATCATGGCCACCTGGGCTTCGGCCGGGTTTCCTTGCTTTTTCCAAAGCGCATACTTGCGCGCGAGCAACTGGTCCACGTTGGCAATTCCCAAGGAGGCCGCTTGTACGGCGGAGCGCTCCAGTTGCGGGTCCAAGGTGGTGTAAACGCGAAAACTCTGAGAAAGCAATTGCGCCTCGGAGAAGCGATCGAGGAGGTGATCCTTGACCATGTCCACGAAATACGGAGCGTCATTATTATTTTGCCCGCCCGACACAACGTTGAGCGCCGCGCGCTTAGCCTCCTGAACCTGCTCCGGCTTGATGAAGCCATTCTCCTGCATCTGGTTCAGCACGCGATCGCGCGCTTCGGCGGCGCGCTCAGGACGGCTATCGGCCGTGGAGTAGCGATTGGGGGCGCGGATAATACCGGCGAGAAAGGCGGCCTCGTTCACGGAGATATCGCGAATGTCTTTATTGAAATAGGCGAGCGAGCCTTCGGCAAAGCCGTGGATGGCAAAGCTGCCGCGATTGCCGAGATAAATCTCGTTGGCGTAGAACTCGAAAATCTGCTGCTTGTTAAAACGGTGCTCGAGTTCGATAGCCACAATGGTTTCCGCCACCTTACGGCGCCAGGTACGCTGGGTGGAAAAGAAGAAGCTGCGCGAAAGCTGCATGGTGAGGGTGCTGGCGCCCTGGGCGATGCCTTCGCGGCGAAGATTGGCCCTTGCGGCGCCAAGAACACGCACGAAATCGAAACCGGGATGCTCGAAAAAGCGCTTATCCTCGGCGGAGAGGACCGCGTTCACGAGCACTCTGGGGATATCGTCAAAGCGGATCCTGCGGCGTTTCTCGCGGGAAGTGTCAAAGAGATTGGTGAGCAGTTCGGGCTCGATTTCGGCGCTCTCGACGACGTCGCCGTTATCGAGCAGCTTGATGCTGCTCACGCCGCCGCCAGCGAAATTGATGTGCAGCGCGTTCTTGCCTTGGAAATAGGAGTCGCGAAGAGGGTGCACCTCGACGACATTGCCGTCGATGGTGTACCAGCCGGGAGAGCCGTCTATTTTCGTTTCGTTGTAGCCATCGTGCTGCAATTGGCTGACGAGCTGGGCCGGCGTGAGTACCTCGCCATCGAAGACGCGATCGGGCGCGCTATACACGCGGGCGCTGGTCTGGAACATGTGACCCGCCAGGCGCTGATCGATCATGTGGCTGTAGCCGAACCAGTAGTAGGTGAAGATGCCGGCGACGATCAGCATTACGCCAAAGAAACTAGCGAAGAGCGTCAGACCCAAGCTGGAGAACAAAAAATCGCGATTGATTCGCAGGCGCATGCCGTTTCCCGATCGTCTCCTCGAACTCAGTGCCTCGAACTGCCCGAGGTTCCCTACAGTTTACACGCGAGCGAACGGATGGCGCTGGGATGCCGCCCTGTTTTCCCGGGCTGGGCGGGAACGCTGGCCGAAACCACAGACAATAGCTTAGCAAAAATCAACGACGAGGCCGCAAAGATCGGAGCTATTTCCTTCGAGCCAAGTTCCGCTAGAGAAGAGGATTGTTCTTGGCGTAAGGATGAAAATTGAGCGTCCATTGATACACACCTAAGTCTACCGTGACGCTGTAGTCGGCAGCGATCTCCACACGGCCACTCTCGCCCTTAACATGGATGTCTTTTGCGGCGATTGGGATATCTTCCTCTTGCGCTTGTTTAAGGACGGCAGCACGGATGTCCTCGGGCGATTGGCGATTCACGGAGGCAAAGCGGGCCGTGCTCTCAATGGCGTCCTGGAATTGTAGGTTATTGACCAGAATAGGGATGACTTTGACGCCGAGGTAGATCATGGCCACCACGACGACGAGGAAGACGATGAGCTTGAAGCGGCTGTTGCCCCGCTGCGAAGACCTTGCCGGAAGCTGCCCCTGCCGAGCCACGACAGTGTGGCTAGCGCTTTCCCGCGAGCCTACAAGGCGTCGGAATTGCCCAGACCGGCACACCCGTAAAACCTCCGAAAGTTCACCTCGATGCTAGCATCGGCTTTCCGGCACTGTCGAGAAGCGGGATGGCGAGGCGTTCCTGCGAGTAACGGGAAGCGCAATACCGGCCCGCGCTGCAACCATTTTTGCGGCCCCATATCTTGACGCGAATGCCCCAAACTAATAGGCGCGGCCGAAGATGCCCTTCTCCGTTGAGCGCTGGCCGCATAGGATGCACGTGCCTGAGCTCTCGGTTTGCGCCAGCGGTATGCAACGCACGGTAGCCTTGGTTTCCTCTTTGATTTTGGCTTCGCACTCCGCGTTTCCGCACCAAAAAGCCGAAGCGAAACCCGTCTCCACGGCGGCTTTGAATTCGTCGTAGTTCTTCGGCTCTTTCGTATTGGCATCGCGGAAATTGCGGGCGCGAGTGAGCAGGGCCGCTTGTATGTCTTCGAGAATTTTAGAGACCGCGGCGGGAAGGCCCTGCTGGGGCTGAAATGACTTCCCTTCCTTGCCCGGTTTATCGCGCCTGGCCAGGACGACACTGCCCTTGGCCAAATCCTTAGGGCCGATTTCGATGCGCAAGGGCACGCCGCGCATCTCCCAATCATTGAACTTGAAGCCCGGGCTTGTGCCTTCGCGCTCGTCGGTACGAACGCGAACTCCGGCGGCGATGAGGGCGTCGCGCATCTTGCGGGCGGCCTCGAAGACTTGACTCTTCTCCTCGTCAGTCTTGTAGATGGGCACGAAGACCACCTGCGTGGGTGCGAGCCGGGGCGGCAGAATCAATCCCTGATCGTCGCCGTGAACCATGATGATGGCACCCACGAAGCGCGTGGAAAGGCCCCACGAAGTGGTCCAGCAGTATTGCAGAACGCCATCGCGGTCAAGATAACGGATGTTGAAAGCCTTGGCGAAATTTTGTCCCAGATTGTGTGAGGTGCCGGACTGCAGGGCCTTACCATCGCCCATCATGGCTTCGATGGAGTAAGTCTGGTCGGCGCCCGCGAAACGTTCGGAAGCCGATTTGCGGCCGGCAATCACGGGAACGGCCGCTTCATTGATGGCGAAGTCGGCGTAGATTTCAAGCATCTGGCGCGTTTCGGCTTCGGCTTCGTCGAACGTGGCGTGCGCGGTGTGGCCCTCCTGCCAGAAAAATTCGAGCGTGCGCAGAAAAAGTTTGGTGCGCAGCTCCCAGCGCACCACGCTATTCCATTGATTGATGAGCACAGGCAGATCGCGATAAGACTGAATCCATTTCGCGTAGGCGTGGCCGATGATGGTTTCTGAAGTCGGCCTGATCACCAGGGGTTCTTCCAACTCTTCGCCGCCGCCGATG
>QHYQ01000392.1 GCA_003224175.1 Acidobacteriota bacterium | reverse complement strand
CGGTCTGAATGCCGCAGCCGAGCGGACCGAGGCGTTCGAGCGGTACGTCACTGCCGACCTTGACCACGTTGCGTTCATTGGCGAGTGCGTATGTCGCAAACGACGATTGCCCGAAAAAGTGATCGTGAACTTTCTCGCCATGGCCGTCGAGTGTAGCAGTGCTGCCGTCCAACCGCGCTCCACCGAAGCAGAGCGGGAACGTCTTCTCGCAATGTGCCATCCTTCCCAAGCGACAAGGCTTACAACGTCCGCAGGTCAGGAATGTGAGCACCACAGAATCGCCAGGCGCGACTTTGACAACATCCGCTCCTACGCTCTCGACGATTCCTGCACCTTCGTGGCCAAGCACGATTGGATGCGGTACGGGGTAGCCCTTGTCACGTGCAACCATATCTGTGTGGCACAAGCCGGTGGCCACGACCTTGACCAATACTTCGTCTCGGCGCGGGGCTTCCAAAGTTAGGGTTTCGACTTTAAAAGGCCCGCCTTTCTCGCGCACGACGGCGGCTTTAATCTGTGTTGTGTTCTTGCTCATCGAACCTTCCTCCTCGGTTGAGACTCTCTTGTAAAGACCTACGCTACTTTTCACGCGATCGAGCACAACGAGCGCTGTCACTCCGGCCGGTATCAGGCGGGCGCGGCGCCGCTAAGCGGATGCCCCGCAGTTGCCGTGCTGGATGCTGAGGTACTTTCCAGTGCAGGCGAAATTCGGCGGGTCCAGTCCACCAAATTCTTTAGCAGCTCCCGGATCAATTGTTTAGTCGGCTCATGGATCAGATTGCCGTTCTCATCGAATCGGTGTGCAGCATCCGCGATAACGACCTCAGGCTGATTCAGGGTAAACAAGTTGAGAGCTACAAGGATCTGCCGCAGATGGTATTGGGCCCGAGCGGTTCCGATTGCGCCGAGAGACGCACCCATGATCGCCGCTGCTTTCCCAGACCAGGCGCTGTCCCCATGGGGCCGACAGGCCCAATCGAGCGCGTTCTTCAAGACTCCAGGGATGGAGTAGTTGTACTCGGGCGTTACGATCAGAAGAGCATCGGCGCGGCGAATGCGCTTCTTCAGTTCCACCACTGATGACGGTGGGCGCTTCTCGTCATCCTCATTGAACATCGGAATATCATCAAGCTGAAAGAGGTCGATCTCACTATTCTCCGGGACAAGTAGTTTGGCGGCGCGGAGCGCAGCCTGATTGTAGGAGCCGCGACGGAGACTTCCCGCGTTGCCAAGAATACGGACGTGGCTCTTCATTTGTTGTCTCTCCTATCTACCTTCGGACTTTGCTTTAATGTCTCGCGCAATTTCTTCCGCCCGTGGAACACCCGACCTTTTACTGCCGCGACAGAGAGACCCATGACTAGAGCAGTCTCTCCTGTGGATAGCTCGCCGAGATCCCGCAGCTCGATTGCTTTCCGTATTCCTGGCCTCAACTTATTCAAAGCTGCGGACAGAACTTGCTCCTGTTCTCGATCCAAGCAGCTGTCTTCAGGGTTTGGGGCCGAGTCCGGAAACTCCAGCGGCAGCGCACTTTCGGCCTTCATGCTTGATTCTTCGATCGGCACCTCACGCGACCCACGCTTCCTGCGCAACAACATACGTGCCTCGTTGATCGCAATCCGTGTCAGCCACGTGGAGAATAAGGAGTCGCCCTCAAACTTTTGCAAATTGATGAACGCTTTTTGGAAGCTCTGCTGCACGACATCTTCGGCGTCTTCCCGATTGCGGGTTATGCGATGCGCCATTGAAAAAATCTTTCGCTCGTTCCGTTCGACCAGCAGCTCAAACGCGCGAGTGTCCCTGGCTTTCGCGGCAGCAACCAGCGATGCATCTTCCTCCGCAACCAGACGATTGGCTGAAGAGCTCGTCGTTTTTGCTCCGCTAATCGCTTCTATGCTCATCGGGACATCAGGACCGGCAGACCCGCCTCCCGCAGGACCGTCCGCGTGACGCGACCGAACATCCAGTCCCTTAGCTGGGAGTGGCCATAGGCGCCCATAACAAGTAGATCGGCACCGAAAGTGGCAGCTTGCGAGAGAAGAAGGTGACCCACCTCTTCTTTTTCTTTGGCCGATGACAAGTGCCGTGTGTCCACCTTCACACCGCGACGCGCCAAGTGCCGTGCGACCTCTGCCCCCGGATCCTCGCCGTGACCAGCCGTACGCTCATGGTCGATCACTAAGACCTCGACCGCCTCGGCCTTCATAAGCGCCGGCATGGCGTCGGCCACGGCCCGGATGGACTCGCGTCTGGCATTCCATCCCACGAGAATGCGGCGGATCCGGGATACCGTGCTGACTGACGGAAACACGATGATCGGCCGGCCGGAAGTCAGGATAAGGGACTCCGCGAGGCCAGGAGCGCGATCAGTCCGGCCGTCAGGCCGCGGTTTAGCGATCACCACCACGTCCGCGTAGTACGCATGCACGCCCACCTCGCCGCTGAAGTAGGGCAGCGACCTCCACTCCGAGTCTGGCGGGAGTCCGTGACGACGCACGATGTCCCCGAACAGAGCTCGGTAGTCTGCGTCGATCCTCTCGAGTTGTGAGCTGTGCGACTCGCTTACGCGTACCATGCCCGTGCCGCGGGCGAAAGTTTCCGCCGGCGTAATCGTGGGCTCCGGCTGCAGGAATACACCGATCAGGCGCGCGCCGTGCTCCTCGGCCAGTTCGCCGGCGAACTCCAAGATGCCTCCCGCCTTGGTATGCCCATCGATGAAGACGACGATTTCTCGGAGCGCAGCCTCGCGCTGGCCTGGGCTCAAGGCCGCAGCCTCAGGCGGCGGAGACGACATTGACTGATTGCTGACCATGGCATCCTCCTTTTCGTATTACTACTCACATCCGAAGGTTCGACTTGTTCCTCTCGATGTTGTCCACGACGTGCGTGATGTAGATACCCGTCGCGGCGACCCACTCGAGGGGGCTCGTTCTTACTGTCCTTGTCGTGCCGGTCTCGAGCAACGCGCTGAGAAAAACATCGATCTGTGTTGTTCGCACTTCCGGAGGACATTGCTTCTCGGCCCGTGACGACGGATCATTCACCGGGTCAACGTCGAGCGTGTCAGTTGGTATTCGGCGCGTACTGTTGTTCAGGCACCCTGCCAGATCAGTTTTGGGTTGGTAAGTTCCCGCGCGCCGGGAGCGCCAAGTTCGCGCCCATACCCTGAAGCCTTGAAGCCTCCGAACGGCGCGCGGGGATCGGAGCGAGTGAAGTCATTGATAAATACCATTCCAGACTCGATCTCGCCGGCAACGCGGCGGGCCTTGACGAGGTCACGGCTCCAGACCGCGGCGCTGAGACCGAAGTCAGTGATATTGGCGATGCGAATCGCCTCGTCCTCGTTCTTGAAGGGAAAAATCAAAGCCACGGGACCAAAGAATTCTTCCTTGGCGATCGCCGCCTCAGGCGGCAGTCCCACAAGCACCGTGGGAGGATAGAAATTGCCGGGGCCGGCGGGGATCTCACCGCCAGCGAGGATGCGTGCTCCAGCTTTTACCGCATCGAGCACTTGGCGGTGGAGGTTCTTGCGCGCACGGGAGGTGGCCAGTGGGCCGAGCTTGATGCCTTCCTTCATGGGATCGCCCATGGGAAGCGCCTTGGATTGTTCGACAAACGCCTTGGTGAAGTCGTTAAACAGAGGCTCCGCCACCAGGAAGCGCTTGGCGCAAATGCAACCCTCGCTGTTGTTGAAGTAGCGCGACGTGACGGCGAGCTGCACGGCTTTCGCAAGATCGGCGTCCTCCAGAACGATGAATGGATCGGAACCGCCGAGTTCCAGCACCACTCTCTTGCCGGCGCGGGCCGCTTCCTCCGCAACGGCGCGGCCGGCGCGGACGCTGGCGGTGACGGTGGCAGCCCGCACACGCGGATCGGCGATGACGGCCGCACACGCCTCAACCGGGATTGCAAGGTTGACATAAAGTCCTTCGGGACCGCCGGCATCGCGCACCAGCGTCTCCAGCGCCTCGGCGCAGCCTTGGACCGATTCGGCGTGCTTGATGAGCGCGGTATTGCCGACCAAGGCTGTGGTGTTGAAGAAGCGCAGCACCTGCCAGAAGGGTACGTTCCAGGGCTGAACGGAGAAGATAGGCCCTAACGATTCGTATACGATCTCCGCCGGTATGCCTGCGACGGGCTGTGGCTTGAGATAAGCCTCCCCTGTTTCGGCGAGGTGGCGGGCGGCCCAAGCGGATTTCTTGATCTCGAAAATGGAGTCCGCCAGCGGCTTGCCCATCTCGGCGGTGATTAGGCGGCCATAGGTCTCGACCCGCTCCTCCAGCAGCTCGGCGAGCCGAGTGAGAAAAGCGATTCGCTCCCGCAATGAAGTGCGGGACCACCGTCGCCAGCCGTCCCAAGCGCGCTGCAAGCGTACCTCGATCTCTGCTTTGTCATGCTCCGGATAAGTGCCAAGCAGTTCACCCGTCGCCGGATTGCGTGATTCGAAGTTCATTGAAGCCTCCCTGCCACTTTCTTTGGCATATTCAGTTTTGTTTGTTTGCATGTTCAGCAATAATTACGGC
>QHYQ01000391.1 GCA_003224175.1 Acidobacteriota bacterium | reverse complement strand
GACACAGGATGTAAGTCTCCTCTCCACCAGGAATCTGGACCTGCTTGACCTCCACATCCGGGCGAATCTTCTCGAAATCATCCTTCAGCAATTCGGCTTCGAATTGCTTGAGCTTGCTGCGTGGCGTACCCACCAGATACTCTCCGCCACGCTTGCGGATGGCCACCAGGTTTTCCTCACTCACCACGCCGCGATCGAAGATCCATACCCGCCGAGCTTTCCCATGCTTGCGCTCCACCGTGCGCAGAATCGCTTCCACCGTGCTGACATCGGCGCGGTTCCCGTCGAACACCTCGTAACTGAACGGAAAACCCTCCTGGTTGACGATCAACGCCAACACTAACTGTTCGCAGTCGGGACGATGATCCCGCGAATAGCCTCGTTGCATCAGGGGGTTCTCTTCCGCGGCCCCTTCCACGTAGGTGCTGGTCAAGTCATACAGCAGCACGTCAAACTCTGCCTGGAACAACTCCCCGTAGCGTTGTTTCAAATGCTGTTCGATCTTGGTCTTCAGTGGCAGTAGACGATCCAGGCACCGATACAGCCGCGTGTCGTTGATCTTGCCTTTCTCGATGTGCAACAGATCATCCAGAGCGGTGGACGGATACCAGTGCTGCTCTACGGCCAGTTCGCTGCCCGGAGTGCACAACCGGTTGATCGCCAGCACCGCTGCCACTCGTGACCAAGCTACATCGGCACCGTCTCCGTCCAGACGCTGCGCGAAAAACTCCTCCAGCCCCAAGCGCTTCCATAACTCCAGTCCCAGATAACAATCTCCAAAGCGGCGCGTACGTTCCACCCGGACTTTCTTCAACAGCACACGAGCTACATTCGGATCATCGGGCGCTTCTGCGTCGGAGGGAAACAGCTTGAGCTGGCTACTCTCGCCGTGCTCATTGAAGACCTCCACGGTCTTCTGCCAGCGTGCGTGTGCAGAACCGTTCAGCTCCCCGAGATAACAAAGAGTGCGTTGGCGTGGGCCGTCGGCAGTGCGCACGGTCTCGACCAGCGACCAGTAGCGGTGTTCTTTGCCGTCCTTGTGGACGCGGAGCTTTCGCAGGAACACGCTGGCAATCTGTCACGGTTGCAAAACGCAAGCAAGGGAGTAGGTTTTCACTACAACCATTTTTCTAATAAGTGGCGTTGACAGCAAAAATCTTCCCGACGAAATACCCGCAAAAAGATTCAAAATGTGGGGTTCAATGACGAAGTTCGGCTAGGCCGTCCTCTTAGCTATTTTCCTAGTCCGTACGATGCTGCTGGCCGCCGCAGTCACGCACTGCCCGCGAACCGAAATCCGCGCGTCGCTTCAATCTCTATCTTTTCCCATTTCGGAGTTGCAGGGAGCGGGACGTCTGGCTCGTGGATCCAGGGAAGAACTGTCTCATCAGTCCTGGATCGCTTTCCAAGCGTGCGATCACTCGATTAATGTAGGAGCGCGTTTCGGCCAGTGGCGGAATCCCATGGTAGAAATCCACACGTTTCGGACCGGCATTATACGCAGCGAGCGCCAGGGTGAGATCCTGGCCGTAGCGATCCAGAAGCTGCTTGAGATATCGTGTCCCCCCGTCGATGTTTTGTACGGGGTCAAACGCGTTCCGCACCGCCATCTGCACCGCCGTTTCCGGGCGTAATTGCATCAATCCCAGTGCGAATTTTTTCGAGACAGCGCGGGAATTGAAATTGGACTCCACGGCGATCACGCTCGCCACGAGCGCGGGATCGAGACCATAGGTCCCTGCAGCGTTCCGAATCTGCGTGGAGTAAGGCACATCGGTCGCGCGTTGCGCGCTATCACCAAAAAGTTCCTCGGGCTCGATTCTCTCCAGTTCGGTGGCGGCCAGGGTGACGCTGCCGCTCGGCAGATCGAGTCGCACCGTGTCTCCCAGGTTTTGCCAGCCCGTGATGTGCAGGCGCTGCCCGCTCCGAAGCACAGCGTAATCGGCTCTCGCCGGCTGCGCCGCGACCACAGCGGCCAAAAATGATGCTGCGGTGAGAAAATGTGAAATCATCCGCGAGCGTCCCCAGCCCCAACATGCGCAAAATCGGCGCGGGGTGAGGACCCCGTTTCCCGCCGTTTTGCACAAATCCGCCATCAGAAATTCTCCAGCGCGTATTCGTGAATAGCGGCGGCGACTCCGCCTTCGTCATTGGAAAGCGTCTGGCGCCATCCCAGGATCTTCAGCTCGGGCACGCTATTGGCCATCACCACGGGCAGGCCCGCAAATTCCAGCATCTCGCGATCGTTGAAGTTGTCCCCGATGGCCATCACCTCTTCGCGCCCAAAGCCCCGCAGCGCCGTCCATTCGGCCAGCGTAGCTCCTTTCGAGCACTTTCGGCGGATGACGTCCACCATGGCAAAATCGCCGTGATCATAAAAGGTCCTCGCCAGTGAAAAGTCCAGAGCCTTCGCAGCCTCGTGCAGAGCTGCGCTGACGTTTTGCATTTCGGCCACCGAACCACTATACATCACTTGGATTGGGTCTTCGGTAAGGCAATCCTCGAGTGGGCAGACCTGCGCCATAAATTCCCGGTTCCGCGCAAAATAAGCCCTCCGCCGAGGGTCCTCCCAGTCAATCTTCTCGTAAATAACCTGGTTGGCGCGAGGCCGGTCAAAAACCACGGCAGCGCCGGCTCGGTGCTTTTGGGCGAACTCGAGTACCGCTCGCGCGGTCTGCTGGGGGAGGAGATGTTTCAAGTGCGTGACGCCGTCCTTTGACTTCACCAGGGCGCCATTATTCACGATCATGGTCAAAGGGCATGGGATCTGCTGCGCGATCGGCAGAGCAAAATCGAAGCGCCGCCCGGTGACGAGCGCAACTTCGATGCCTTTCTCTACAGCGGCCTCAACGGCGTGCCGGTTAGCGGCAGGCACCTCGGAGGCGCTATCGAGCAGCGTCCCGTCGATATCGAGCGCAATCAGCCGGACGCTCATTGGGTTTTCGTAGTGGACCACATTGCTCCATTTTACACGTACCCAGCGCCACCCGCTCCTTCCGTCCCGGCGAAGGTTCCCAAGTCTCACTCTGAGGTGCCCGGCAAAGAGCTCTCTGGATTGCAATCGGTACAGCCGTGGATTCTCTTGCGATCGCCCTTGCCGGCGCGCGGTTCGGCTGGCCAATGCTTGACACGCTGGCGCCCCGGGCGTATCGTCACCGCAAATCATCGCCTCTGACCTGCAACTTGGAGGTAGATCCATGGCTAACAGTCCAGCCGTTGATCCGGGCTCCTCACGGTTTGGCCGCCTCTCTGGGGTGGAGAACGGAAACGTATTCCTCTCCAGGAAACGAATGTGTCTCAACATCGGCTTCATCGCCGCAGCTCTCCTGCTGTGCCTGGCGCCGCGTGCCGTCGGACAGAATTCTCCGAAAATAACCGGCGTTGCGCCGAACACAGGCAAGGTCAATGACAGCGTTACCCTGACCGGCGAAAATCTGGGCAAGGATTCCGTTTCGGCGGTATACCTCTCCGACGATAAGGATGATTTCAAGGCCACGTTGGTGGAGCAAGGCAGCGCCAAGATCATCCTGAAAGTCCCGCAGGTGAAATCCGGCGGCTACAACATTTCGATCCAGGAAGGGGACAAGATCCTCATCTTGCCCGTGCGCTTCACCGTGCAGGGTTAGCGCAGCCGAGCGAGTTCGCGAGCCGCCGGGCGGCTTACCAACTTGCCCCTTTGGATCCGCTTTTGGGGAATAGCGCTGGACGAAATGGAAGTCGAACTCGCCCGCTTGTACCGCAAAGCCAGTGGAATCTCCTCTCCGAGAACTTCCTGAGCAACGTCTCCCATTCATCTCCACCGAAAGGTTAGCCTGCCCGGCCACTCCGCAGCCCGGAGGACGCGGAGCAAGGCCAGGCGTGCCTGGTAGATGGCCCCGCGAGGACACCCGTACATTATTGCCCGTCGGTACAGTTGGTTGGAGTAGGCATGACGAATAGACTGAACTGACGGTTCCCAGGAATTTGGGGGCATCTGAATCCGGGTCCGTCGGCAGAAGGCCGGTAGCGTATGCAGCTCATGTCCAAGCGCATCGTGCTGTCGATCGTTTTGTTGTTCTCCGTGGTGTTGGTGGTCCACGCTGGCGGACAGGATCGTCGTGCGCCCGATTCTCAGACGCGCAGCCCTCATGGTCCCTTAGCCATCCCCTGCGAGAATTGCCATACACAGACGAGCTGGAAACCGATCCGCGCGATTCCGGAATTCGACCACAACAAGACCAGCTATCCCTTGCGCGGCATGCACGCCAAGGTGGATTGCACCCAGTGCCATACCAAGCTGGTATTCAGCGACGTAGGCACGCGGTGCTCGGACTGTCACGCTGATATTCATCGCGGGCAATTTGGCGCCAGTTGCGAGCAGTGCCACAGCGTGATCGGCTGGAATGTGTCTCTGCAGGCGGTACGCGCTCACGAAAATCGCTTCCCTCTCATCGGCGCCCATGCCGCGGTGGATT
>QHYQ01000172.1 GCA_003224175.1 Acidobacteriota bacterium | reverse complement strand
CGGCTATCCCGATCAACTGCCTGTGGTCGCTGGCGGGGCCGCCCTCGCAGTCGCTCATGACGCAGCGCGTCTCCCCTTCGGAGCAAGGCGAGCTGCAGGGCGCGCTCGGCTCGCTGCGCGGCATCGCCATGGTGATCGGGCCGGGAATGTTTTCCGGGACGTTCGCCCTCTTCATCGCACCCGGTAAATCTCTTCCCGGCGCGCCGTGGTATCTCGCCGCGTTCCTCTTAGTTGCTTCCCTTGTAGTCGCATGGGTGGTTGCGCCCAAGGCGGACATAACCGCAAACGGCGAACTGGCCGAAGACGGCTCTGCGTCACCGGCATGAGTAGTTTCCGCAGGGGGCCGCGCTGGATTGAGCGCTCCTCAAAAAAAGAGGCAGGTGCAATGCACCTGCCTCCGAGAACCCATTGGATGGGGCTGACGGGCGCGAGCGCTCCAGCACCGTTTGGGGGCGTATCAGAACCTGAATTCCGCTCCGAACTCCGCGCGGAACGACTTAGGTACAATCACCCCGTTTGGTGTGATGAAGCCCGTGGCGGTCCTGAACGCGTTCGTGGTCGGATCGCTGTTGAAGTCCCGCACGTTGCCATCAAAATTGTTTCCGAAGTTGGCACGGTTCGTCAGATCGAAGAACTGGCTGAGTAACCGCAGGTTTGCCTTTTCGCCCAGCCGGATTTTCTTGCTGACTCGCAAATCCAACTGGAAGAAAGTCTGCCCGCGCAAAGTGTCGAAGCCAATCTGGTGGCAGGTGTTGGCCGCTATGCAAGCCCGCAAGGCCGCGATGGTTTTCTTATCAGTGCCACCATACTTCGTGATGTTGTTGGGGTCACTGTCATCTACGAAGATGTGGGCGTTGCCGCGGCCCGACCCGACACCGAGCACGTCGAACCCCTGGATCCCGGTATAGGGCCGCGCGGAGGCAAGTTGCAGGATGGGCGAGACCTGGAAGCCCCACGGCAGCTCCGCTACGCTGCTGATCACCCAGCGATGGCGTTCGTCGGTGGGCACGGGTCCAAAGTCGTGCTTCGCAAACGGATCAAACGGATCCGTCGGCCGGTTGCGGAACGCGGCTGCGTTCCCGTTGTAGGCCACACCCTTGGAAAGCACATAGCTGGTGTTCACGCTGATGCGCTTCGACATGCGCCGCCGATACGAAATATTCAACCCATCGTAGCGCGACCGCCCGATGGCTTCCTCATTGTCGATCCGGCTGAGCACCGGTTGACCCGCCTTCTTGAATGCAGCAGTCAGCGGGCGCGCTCCGCCCTTGGAAGCAATCTTAGGGTTGATGTTAATTGTCTTGGATTCGTGGAGCGCCAACCCGTGAATGTACTCCACCTCGATCACGTTCGCCGGATTGAGGGCAAACGCATAGCCAACATTCCACTGCTGCGAATAGGGGTTGCGATAATTGGGGTCCATCAACCGGCCCGTGGCGTCGTCGACCAACTTTGTGAGCGGCGGCGAAGTCGGTGGTAGCGGATCGACTCCAAACCGCCAGTTCGAGAGCAGAATCCCTCCGGTCCCAGGAACCACATCGGCGCCGGTATCACCCGGTCCCTGGCTACTGATGCTCAGGGTAACAGCAAAAAGCGTATCGTGAATCTGTTGGATCATGAACAGAGGAATGTTCAGAAAGGTTTGACCGAAGTACAGACCGTAACCGCCCCGCACCACATGCTTGCCGTTGCTCCCGATGTCCCAGGCAAAGCCAATGCGGGGGCTGAAGTCCCTGTTGTCATCGTGCGGCAAGCTGGCGGCAAAGGGGCTGTTGATCGCTTTAAGAACAAGGTAGGTGCGGTTCTTCGCTTGCGCATTGGTCCCGATGAGGTTGAAGTCCCTGTCCCAGCGCAGGCCCATGTTCAAGGTGAAATTGCGACGGAGCTTCCAGTCGTCCTGGAAATAGAGGCCGAGCATCTTGGCCCCGCCGGGAAGATCGAAGTTCGGATCACCGGAGGTGTTCGACATCCCGATTACGGCTCCAGGAGTAGCAAAGCCTTGTGGGTAGTTGGTTTTGTCGCTAGTGATTTTGGTGGGCAGATCCTTGAAGTCGATCTCCAAGGTGGGGTTGAACTCGAAGAAGCCGCCCAGTTGCGGCTCCCAGACGAAGTCCATACCCATCTTGAGCGCATGCCTGCCCTGCGTAATGGAAAGGTCATCGCGGAACTGCCACTTTTTTTGAATGGATTCCTGCGGCACGTTTGTGTTGGTGCCAAAGGTGACGGCCCTCTTGCCGGTCCCAAACACGAAGGTGGGCACCTTATTCGTGGTGTCAATTACGTTGTTCCAATACTGGTAACCAACAGTCAGGGCATTCACGATCCGCGGGGTGAAGACAGAGTTGAGAGTCAGATTGGAGAGTATCAGACTGTTAGTGGTGAAGTTTCCGGCTGTCAGATCATTCCTCTCGATTGATTGGTCGTTCAGTCCCTCGTTGGTTTGTGCGCTGTAGGCGAACATCAGGCTGTGTGACGAACTGAATCGGTGGTCATATCGCCCGTTGTAGCGCCAGTCAAAATAGGGTGTGGGGATCGTGGGAGACGGCTGCGCGCCGAGGCTCTTAACGAGATTCAATTCTGTCAATGCATCGCTGGCTGCGGGAATCGCCGTGCTCTCACGCTGCCGCTCGATGGCAAAGAAGAAGAAGTCGCTGTTTTTGCGAATCGGCCCGCCGACGGAGCCCCCAAATTGCTGCCGGCTGAACTCCGGCGTCGGCTGCCCGTTTTTCTTGGAAAGGAAGTCGTTCGCGTTCAGAGCAGTCTCGCTGTCGAACAAGTAGAGGTAACCATGCCAGTTGTTCGTGCCCGATTTGGTGACCACGTTGACCGCTCCGCCCTCGCTCTTGCCATTCGCGGCCGAGAAGCGTTGCGTGCTGATGTAGAACTCCTCGATAGCGCCCAGAGGAAACTGCATCACCGGCCCGCCAACCGTGTTGTCCTTGTTGTCGATGCCGTTGACAGTGACGTTGACGTTGCGGCCGCTGGAACCGTTGATCCCGAAGATCGCAATCCGGTTTTTGGTTGGGTCGTAGGAATCCACCGGCCTGGCGCCGGGCGCCAGGTAAGCTAGATTCGCGAAATCGCGCCCATTCAAAGGAATGCTTTCGATATCGGTCGGGGTGATCCCGAGGCCGACATTTGTTTTTTCCACGTCCACGATTGGCGCTTCAGTGGTAACCGTGACGGTCTCTGTCTGGGCACCCGGAGAGAGGGTGAAATCGAGAGTGGACGTCTGGCCGACCAGCAGTTCAATTTTGTCCGCAGTGGCGAGGGAAAACCCGCTCATGCTCACCTTGATTTGATAGGTCCCCGCCGGCAGTAAATCAAAGCGATAGGTTCCGGCATCAGTTGACGTTGTCGTGCGGGTAGCCCCGTCCAACTTGTTGGTGAGCCTTATCGCTGCTCCGACCACAACGGCTTGCGAGTTGTCAAAGATGGTGCCCTGCAAGGTAGCGCTCGCAGTCGCCTGGCCGAACAGGTTACCGCATGCAACCGCTAAGCAGACACAGCTCAGAGCCACAAAACATACGCATTTTCTCATTGTCCCACCTCCTAACGAACCTGTCGCGAGTCCATCGGAACAGCCTCGCCGCGCCGACGCCCAGGGACACACGTTCGCTGCGCAGCGCGCCGGAACGTTATCCCACGAGATAGAGTCCGCTCGGAGAAGTGTATTCGCGCCCGCCACTTCGATGCGGTCCGCCAATGGACTTCACCCCAACGGACTACCGCCACAGTTTGCTCTCTGACTCCACGAGGCTTGTGCCGAATGGACACTGCATCGGCCCCCTCCGGGTATGAAAACCGGAGAGCCCACCTCAAGAACCAGCCCGCTTAAGAGACTCGCGGTATCAATGAAAAACGACCACAACCGACCTTGGTTGTCCGCATGCTACTCCCCAGGGAGTCCATGTCAAGACTTTTTTTAAAGATTTGTCAAACTTCTTTAGAAATGTCTCCTCTCTTAGTTCGCTAGAAGTGTCCCCTTTTTCGTGGTCTGAACTTGGTCAGTTGATGAGTTGTGTTTCGTTTGGGCGCGCGTACGCCTTTGGCATTTTTGGCGCGGCGTTCGTCAATTCACAGTTTGTTAGATCACTTATGCTATAGTATCCTGGCTATGCAGGGTCTGAAATCCCGTCGAGTAGGAGTCGAAATGGCAAAAAACATTGTGATCTGCTGCGACGGTACCGGCAATCAGTTTGGCGAACAGAACTCTAATGTCGTGAAGCTCTACCAGACGCTGGTCAGCAATACGTCTCAGGTCCCCTATTACCACCCTGGCGTCGGCACGATGGGTTCGCGGAACGCACTCACTCGAATTGGAAAGTTGTGGACGCGCGGGATCGGCCTCGCGTTCGGCTACGGAATTTCTGACAACATCGCAGACGCCTACCAGTTCCTGATGCGTGCATTTGAGCCTGGTGACCAGGTTTACGTCTTCGGATTCAGCCGCGGGGCCTACACGGCCCGCGCCCTCTGCGGGATGCTTCACATCGTTGGGCTGCTGACCGAGGGCAACGAAGGCCTGATCCCTTATGCCATCCGGATGATCAAGCGCAAGAGAAACGACTTCGAGGTCGCTGCGGTCGCTGCCGATCGGATGATCAAGCGCAAGAAAATCGACTTCGCGGTCGCTGCCGACTTCAAGAAGACCTTTTCACGCGATTGCAAACCGCATTTCGTGGGCGTGTGGGATACCGTCAGTTCAGTGGGATGGGTCTACAAC
>QHYQ01000171.1 GCA_003224175.1 Acidobacteriota bacterium | reverse complement strand
CAGGGAGGTCAGGGTCCAAAGCCCAAATTTCGACTCGCAAAGCCCGAAGAACCAGAAAAGAGAAATTCAGAAGCTTTATCTCCGACAGACTCCTAGAAGACGCTTGATCGTTGGTATGAGTAACCTGCCCGTTTCCGCCTTTTGGACAAATGCTCCGGCACCGAGGAAGCGGGTGATTAAGGAAGCCTCTCCTGCTGTGTAATGAGTGCTAATGAAAACGATCTTTGTTTCCGGGGCGATTGCTTGAATTTCGCAGGCCGCTCCTACACCACCCATGCCATCCATCACGATATCGAGAACGACCACTTCGGGAGTGATCTTGCGAACTAAATCAACAGCCTCGTGCCCGTTCGCAGCTTCCAAAAGCTCCCAATAGGGTTCCCTTGCCGCCAAGAGAGAAAGCAGGGCATCCCGCACAAACTTCTGGTCATCGACGATGAGCACACGCACCACGAAGGTTTGGCGCTCGTTAAATCGTACGGTTATCGAAACTCGAGCCTATATACGGGGATCACCTTAGTGTACAAATTTAGACAACGGTCAGACCTCTGGGAAGGCTCGGGAGCCAACGCAGATAAATGAACCAGGTTCGCAGCCGGTAACCGATTGGCTGCGCCTAGGGGAGTTCCTGTATAGGTGCGATCCAGCATTCACCTTTATAGATCGTGTAGCGACTCTTACGGCGTGCTGCAACGAAGGCGCAATGCCAAGATTAGAGCCACCTCCATTCACTGACCAACGCCGGGCGCCTCGGTACTATTTTGGTGGGGTCGCCGAACTGACGGACCTTGAATCAGGACGAATGATCGTAGCTCTTGTACGGACGCTGAGCCTATTCGGGTGCTTCGTCAAAACTAAGTCATTCCAGGTGGGCGCTAGAGTCAAGGTGACGATCACGGATTCAGGATCGCACTTTTCAGCATTGGGTCGAGTTGCTAATCAACGAGAGGATGGTGTCGGGATTGAATTTACGGATATTGAGCCAATCGATCAGGCAGGTCTCGAAGAGCGCCTTGCTGAGCTAGCCGAAATCGGAAAGGTGCCGACGCGACTCACACCTGAGTCTCTAAGCTTACCCTGGTTACGTTCACGGACCGCCGTTTAAGACAGGGCTCTGGCAGATTTGTTGTAGAGAGTGCGTACAAAAATATAGATTTCTCTCAGGAGGACATCAAGAAGACCGCCGTGGCATCCTCGTATCTCCCTTAATCTGAGGTCGGTAGCCGCGACTTAACTTTTGGCAGAAGAGTGGTGTGCCGATTGCGGCTTCCATCGGAGAGCCGCCCGCAGAGGCAAAAAGCGCTCCTTGGTCTCTACTCATTTTCGCAACAGGCTTTACCTAACCATCCTGCGTGGGCTAGGAATCCAGAGGACGGCAACGGCTGCTCTCTTTCCGCATCGTGAAAGATGCCTAAGGACGCCCGAAGACGGGCACTAGTAAATCCACCAAGGAGAACTCGATGAAGCGCGCACTCAGGACGTTTCTCATTTGTTTGATCGGTGCGCTGGTTTGAGTGCCATCGGCTGTGGCGGACGAAACATACACGCACGTAGGGACCAGCTATGGTTTGTGCGGCGGCACCTATGTCGATCCATGTTCGCAATACCATCTTAGCGGCTCATTCACTACCACACTGGACCTGTCTCAACTGACAGATTTAACCGACTTCGTAATTCCAAGCTATGACATCGCGTCTTTCTCATTTTCGGACGGAAGCGGCCTCACGATTTGACCAGTCAAATGCCCAAAGTTCGATATTTGAGATCACCACCGATAGCTCCGCAAGCATCTGCTGCTTGAGTTGGTTTGTGGAAGTGGTAGGGCAAGGCATCAAAATGCACACAGCAAGTTGTGACAGCGGTTCCTGTATAGGGGCCAAGATTTGGGCGCAAACAGGTCAGATGTTTGCTGGCTTCGGACAGACTGGATTCGAGAGTCCTGGCTGGTGGTATGGACCTGATCCAGCGCCTGACCCTACGCCTGAGCCATCTACGCTTTTACTTTCAGGCACTGGGCTATTGGGACTTGGCGTACTCGTAAAAGCCAGAAACCGTAATCTGAAAAAGGAGAGCACATGAAGCGCACATTGTCCCTGTTCGCGTTCCTGATGTTTTTGGCCCCGCTGGCCCATGCCGATCAAGGTAGTTTCACCAATTCCGGCGGCTCCACGCGGGTCAGTTCCGACGTAATGATTAACTCAAATGTTGTCACTCCGCCTGGAACTCTGACCATTAACTGCCCCGCTACAGGCCCCAATACTTGCGCCGGCGGCAGCCTCAACTACGGCTCGAATGACGGCATCACAACCATAAACGCGAGCTTTACGAGCGGCACATTCAGGGAATTTTGCTCCGGCGGCGGCCGGGGCGGCCATGTCACCTGCTCTTATAGCTTCACCGGCTACCTGAGCGGCACCTGGACGGTGAACGGCGCATCGCAAGCCATCAACGGGGTGACCTATCAGGCTTTCGGCACGGGCGGTGCCGCAGCACACGGAACCACAGCCTACAACTCCGCCTATACGCCGTTCTACTTCTCGAATACCGGGCAGATTCTTCGCTCCGACGACCTGAATGGAACAAACCTGATCTCCTACGGCACACAAGGCGGCGATGTTGGCCAGTTTTATGGGGCTTACGGTATCGCGGTAGATTCCGCCGGCCGGATTTACGTTGCCGACACCTATAGCGAGCGCATCGTGCGCATCGACGATATGAACGGAACCAACTGGACGAGCTTCGGCAGCTACGGCAGCGATGTCGGACAATTCAATGAGCCGATGAGTATTAGCATTGATTCGGCAGGCAGAATTTATGTGATGGACCTCGGCAACTCGCGCTTGGTGCGCATGGATGATATGAACGGAACGAATTGGACTACCATGACCGGAGTGGGATCAGGCGTTGGCCAGTTTGCTCAATATTCGGCGCCAGTGGCGTTTGATTCGAGCGGAAGAATCTACGTGGCCGATGGCGGCAATCAGCGCATCGTGCGGATGGATGATTTGAACGGAACGAACTGGACTACGCTCACACGATCCTATTCCTTGCAATCCCCCTTAGGGATTGCTCTGGATTCAGCCGACAACATTTACATTTTGGACGCGGAGTATTACCAGCCGGCAGTCATTCGCGTGAGCGATATGACCGGCGCCAACTGGACCTCTATCTATTTAGGCGCCAATTCCACGCCGCACAGCATCGCCGTTGATTCGAGCGGAATGGTTCTCATCGGCGGGGAAGGGGTCAAAGTTGTGGACAATATGGCGGGGGTTCTCAACTCTGCTAGCGCGCTGACCGACTATCACGGTCCCTACTACGTGTTTGGGGCGACTCCAGTTCCAATGGTGAAGCCGTGAAGCAGACAAATTGAGGAGGCGGCGTGATTTTAGATAAACTGGAACGCATCTTGAAACCTGCGTTGATGGGCCTATATTGGCGCCGCCCAGCCGATGCTGAAGGGCGGTGGTCGGCTGGATATCGTCAGTTCGGCAGAGCCTGGCTACTTCGAAGAGTTGGTTGAGGACCGCGTGAAATGACCCCTGGAATCTCCACCCGAACGACCTCGATCGGCTTCAACGTCATGCGAATCCATTACTCGGCCGATCCAGACAAAAACCCAGCGACAGAGAGCGGCCGGCGTTGGCTCAAACAGGCCAAGACCGGAATGAGCGACGCGCGCTGGCGCAAAGAGTTCGAGATCGATTATGGCGCCCTCAGTGGACAGCGCGTGTTTCCTGAATTCGAACCGAGCGTTCATGTCGTGCATCTCTTCCAGCTCCCACCTGACGAATGGACGCTTTACATGGCGTGTGACCCGCATCCACGGACACCACACGCCTTCCTATGGCTCGCTATCAATCGGGAAGGCGAAATGGTGGTGCCCTTTTCCTGGTGGCCAGAGTACATGGTTCAGAACAACTTCCACGCGACAGTAAAGGATTACATCGAAGGAGTACGCGAGATCGAGGAATATCTCGCCAAGAGCCTTCTCGCCGAGAAGATTCATATCAGGGTCATGGACTCTGAAAGAAGTATGCGGTTCAGCTAAGCGATGACCGATGAGGTGCCCATTTCTAATTGATTGTTTGTGTTCGACCTGTAGGCGCACACTGATTCCGAGCGGATGTCGGCTTAACCGGCCAATCTCTGCCCGCTCTCGCGCTTCCTAGTGGTTCCATCAACTGACGGATCGCTTCGAACAGGACAATGATCTCCTCATCATGTCCTTCTATTCGCTTCTCCAATTCAGCCAGTTTTCGCGCGAGTTCTTTGTGCGTTCGTAGCATTTCGCGCAGCTTAACGAACGCACGCACAACGTAAATACTGACCTCGATGGCTCTATGACTATTCAGGACACTGGCAGCCATGATGGCCCC
>QHYQ01000170.1 GCA_003224175.1 Acidobacteriota bacterium | reverse complement strand
CCTGCTGCCAAGGCGGACGCGTCATCAACCTCTACGCCCGCAGCACCGCTGCCGCCTTTGCCCATCGGTTCCTCCCCGGCTCCAAGGGCGGCTTATATGCCTGGGAGCAAGTTCAGCAATGTCCCGAGGTGATTCTCGTCGAGGGACTGTTCGATTATGCCGTGTTGTGGCAGGCAGGCTTTCGCCACCTCACCTGCTCGTTGGGCACGCATCTCAACGCCTGCCAGTTTCAACAGCTGTGCGACCGCCCGCGCACTGTTTATCTCACCTTCGATGTTGATGCCAACGGCAGCGGCCAACAGGCCTCGCAGCAACTCGCACATCGTCTCCGGGCGCAAGGCATCGCCACTCGCCAGGTGCTCCTGCCCGAGGGCCAAGATCCAAACTCTTTCTTCGTCCAGGGCGGCGATGCGGGACAGTTCCAAGCTCTTCTGGAGGCTGCTCCGCCATGAAGTTCCGCCTGACTCAGCAGCAGACCTCCAACAAAGCGCAAAGTCCGGCTCGTGTCGTCGAGCAGACCACCGGCCGCGAGGTCGGCTGGATCAATCGTTACCTGGACCGCGAACATGTTCGCCGCCTAGCGGACACGAGCCTGCGCATCTACGCCTACAACCTGCTGCACTTTGTTCGCTGGTGGGAGAGTGTTCATCACACCGGCGACATTCGCGAGGGCGACCTTACCGAAGCCACACTCCTGGAATATGTGCGCTTCCAGTCCAGCCAACAACCTCGGCCGTCCCCTTCCACCATCAATGATCGCGTCGCCGTTGCCGAGCGCGCCATCCGCAACGAGTTCCCTGAGGCTCCCTGCCAGATCGCCGACGGTTTTCATCAAGCGTTCTTGCGGCGAAAGCCGCTGGGCCTAGGTCGGCCGCGGATGGCCATGAGCCGGCTGCGAGTAAAAGTACCGAAACGCAATATGGTGCCGCTCTCCGTGAATGAAGTGGCGCGCTTCTGGTCCAGTTTCCGCACCACGCGCGATTTGGCCATCGTGGGAGTAATGCTTTTGCAAGGGTTACGGTCTGCCGAAGTGTTGGCTCTGAATCGGGACGATGCGTTGCTTTCCGAAGCCCAGCTTCGCGTTCGCGGCAAAGGCAACAAATTTCGTTTGCTGCCACTCGCGCCGGAAACTGTGCAACTAGTGGAACACTACCTGCGCCTGGAACGACCCAATCCCTGCTCCGCCGCGCTGTTCGTCTCGCTCAAAGGACGCTTACGCGGAACTCGTATGACCCCGGTGGGATTGCGTTCCTTATTCCGCTACCATCGCCAGACCACTAGCATCCCGCTCGCCAACCCCCATCGTTTTAGGCATAGCTTTGCCTCGGACATGATCCGCGCCGGTATGAGCCTGCCTGCGCTCATGCAGCTGATGGGTCACGCGGACATCCAGACCACGCTGCTCTATGTATCGGTCACCCCACAAGACGTCTACCTTGAGTATGCACGCGCCGTTGCGCAGCACATTCGTCCCCTTCCGAAGGCCTCCTCCTCATGAACCGCGCGCGACGTCCTCCGCTCCAACATCCTCGGGCTCTGGCTCCGCTCTTCGACCGCGCGGTTGATTCCTTCACTGTTTCGCTCAGTCCCGACACGACTCGTCGTTACCGCGGAACGGCTCGCAACTTCCTGAGCTATCTCGGCGCCAATCATCCGGAGGTGCAGAGCCTGGACCAATTGCGTCGTGATCCCCACATCCTCGGTTGGATGTCCGGCTTGCGTTCGCAAGTACCGCCGCTTGTGACCGCATCCTATAGCAACCTGCTCTTCGCTCTGCGCGGCATCTGCAAGGAACTGGCGTGGATGGAACAGCTTCCTGATCTTGCCCATCTGATCCGCCGCGAGGACCTCCCGCGCCTCCCGCAAAGATTTCCGCGCCCACTCACGGCAGAGCAGGACGAGCTCCTGCAGCAGGAATTCCTCCGCCGCAACGATCTTGGTGGCAATGCCTTTTTGTTGATTCGCCACACCGGCATGCGTATCGGTGAATGTGCCGATCTGTCCTTCGACTGCCTGCGCTCCACCGGCCCGAATCAATGGGCTGTTCACGTGCCACTCGGAAAACTCAAAACAGAACGTATGGTCCCCGTGGATTCCTTTGTGTGTGAACTTGTCCGACGCCTCCAATTCTTTCGTTCCCTGGATCCACTGCCTGGCGATGGGCGGCTCCTGGCTCGTCCGCGCACTAAAGAAGCACTCGTTCGTCAACTCCGCGATCATTTGCATCAGGTCTGCCACGCGCTCGGCCTTTCCACCCGCGTCGTCCCCCACCAATTTCGACACAGCTATGCCTCAGAAATGCTTCGAGCCGGTGTTAGTTCCCGCCCTGATGAAGTTACTCGGCCACACTTCTCCCGAAATGACGATGCGCTATCTCGATGTCGCGCTGACCGATCTCCAAAGGGAATTCGAGCTGGCTCGTTCTAAACCCCGGCATCTTGCTCCGCAGCCGAAGACACCGTTCACTCCCCGAGCTGGCCTCGATGGCGTGATCGATTCTTTGCTCGCGGCTCAACACGTGCTCGAGATGTTCCGCCGGACGCTGCCGAACGGAACTTCTCGACGTCACTTCGACCGGCTCTCCAACCGCCTTACCAAAATCCTCAGCGAAGCGCGCAAGTTAGAGACACCCTGAAAACGGGCAGAGATTGGCCGGTTATGCCGACCATCTGGAAGTTATCGCATGGAGACCCGAACCAAAATGCCCAGGAGGCCGCATCTACTGGTAGCGCCCTCAACAGCCTCCGACGGATTTCCTGGAACAGATCCAGCACCGCTCTGTAGTACACTGGGCCGCGAAGAACCCACCGCGGAGGATTTGCATGTCATACCGAGGCGACAGCCATCCCACCGCTGGTACGCATGGCGATCAGCCAAAACCTCCTCAATCCGGCATACGCAGTCATTCCAGACGAGAGGTTCTGTCCACAGTTGCGGCATTTGGCGCATGCGCATTCGTTCCAGGCGAGGCATGGACGGCACAGACCTCTGCACCCACCACTAAGCCGCACCTGATCGATCTACATCACCGCCCTCGTCGTCGGCAGTAAGCCATGCTAAGCGCCTCTACATTGACAGGATCCTCACTTATTCGGACTACTGATCCGAACAGGACAGTCCAGTCTCGACGGGTAAGTAAAAGAGAAGGTCTACGCCGCCCTGATATTGGGCTGCCCACCTGCATATACCTGGCGCCTCCGCCTCCAGACGATTCGTAGGCCGGCTGCGATTGGAATTGAGAGATACACCCCGATGACTCCGCCGATTTCACCGCCCGCGAGCACAGCGAAAATGACGGCTAAGGGGTGAAGCTGGAGCTTTCCGCCCATGATACGGGGCGAGGTGACATAGTCCTGTAAAACGCGCCAAATCGCGAAAAACGCAGCAACAACAATCAGGTGATGGTAATTCGCCAGGAAAGCTACACCGAGAATTGCCACGGCGCCTAGGGCGGGTCCCACAACCGGGATGAACTCCATCACCCCGGCTACTGAACCGAGGACAGCCGCGTAGGGTACACGCAACAGCGACAGCACGACCATGTAGGCCACGAGCGATAGACCAGCGAGTATGACCTGTGATCGTATGTAGTGTGCCAGCATTCGGTTTAGGTCTTCTATGATTCCGGCAAGAACCTGCTTTTGCTGCCAACGCTCAACCATCTCCAGAATGCTATCTGTAAAGTTGCGCCCATCTTTCAGAAAGAAAACCGACAGGATCGGGATCAGCACAATCCAAATCGCGTTTTGTGCGAAAACGGCCACCCGGGCGCCCACTGAGCCTACCCATCCCAAAATTGCATCCGCGTGTGCCGCAAGAAACTGCTGCAACCGGATTTGGGTGTTATAACTCCACCCGCGCGTTGATCCGATCTGCAAAGCGATCTGTCCCGAGCTTAGTTTCTCGAATAGTCCGGGCAATGCTTCCGCCAACGTTCTGCCGTCACCCATAATTCGCGGACCTACCAGTAACACTATGATTGCAATCGCTAGGCACAGAATTGCGTAGACCTCCAGAATTGCAAGGGTGCGAGAACCTCTCGATACCGAAGCCTGCTGGAATCGCGAAACCAATGGTTCCAAAAGGTAGGCAAACAATATAGCGAGCAGAAAAGCTACCAGAACGTGGCGGGCGCCGTAGATGAAGGCTCCCGCAGCGATGAACAGCAAGATGGTAGTCAGGACCGAGGCGGTACGTTTATCGAGTAAGCTCATTACGGCATTTGATGAGATTCGCCCTCATGGTGGTTGGCAGACGCTTCAATAGGGCCATCGCGATGTCGCTTAATGCTTTCACAATGCGTGAAAATTGCTCGCTATTCGTGCAGGACCACACTCAAGAGCGAGTTGTGAATCTGTAGCCCGCCGTTGTAGTGGATAAAGCCCAGTTTCTTGAATTTGTTCATGAAGAGGTTAACGCGGGAACGCGAAGTGCCGATGATTTTCCGCCAGCATCTCTTGCGACACTTTGGGAAGCACTCTTTGAGGCTGGTCTTGCTTTCCATAGCGGGCGAGTAGCAGAAGCGTGTGAGCCAGTCGTTTCTCGGTGGAGTCAGAATAGGGGTAGGGAGAATCGCAAAGGATTCCCCCTCCCTCCGAACCGGACAGGCGGGTCACCCGCATC
>QHYQ01000203.1 GCA_003224175.1 Acidobacteriota bacterium | reverse complement strand
TATTCAGGAAAAAGGAACCCTGTGCCCCGAGGGGCGACTGAACACCATAAACCATGCCAGCATTCGAGGCTATATCAAAAGTTACACAACCAAAGAAGCCCCTTCCTTGCGAGTCGAAGGCTGGGGCTGGGTCGCTGCCCGCGTCGTAAGTGTGAAACGTGCCGGGTTGACCGGTGATCGTGTGCTGGTTTGGATCGGATGTGGTCGGCAATAACCCGGCCGGATTATTGAGCCTCTGGCGGAACGGCGGCAGCATATCGCCCTAGGTTTCCCCGCCGTCGGTTGACCAAGCGATGCTGCACTGGTTAAAGCCAACGCGGCTGTCGTTTTCGCCCGCGAGCAAATTATTGTGATTGGCCGGATTGAAGACAATCTTCTCCTCGGCCTGGCGTCGGAAGGTGCAATCCTGGTTGACCCGGGTGTTGCCGTCATGGGTACCCAAACGCCCGCTGCAGCCAAGCGTTTCCCGTGCTTCGCCGATATTGACAGAGCTGCGGGCGTTAGAGTTCGGGGCAGCCTTTCCTGCGTCCTCCTCAGATGCCTCGAGAGCCTGCTGTGCAGCGACGATTGTCCCATTCGAGATAAAAGGCATTTTCTTGGTCAAAGGGGCGTTCGTCAGGAGGTTGAAGGTTACGGGCAATTCTGCTGCTTTCAACTTTCCGGTCGCCGCATCGTGCAGTGTGTTCCGAGTTGGTTCTTGTCCGAATGCGGGCCCACCGGAAAGGAGGGCCAGCATGGATGCCAAAATTGTTCCGAGCAGCCAGAGTATTTTCATTGGTGGTTTTCCCCCTTCGGCAGAGTTCGAACGACAACGATTTCAAATGGGAGTCAGTTGCGTCTCGACGCGGGTTCTAAAATGCAGGGCAGGGTCATCCGAGCGTCGGGTCGAGCGCGCGGATTCTCCTGCTAGTCTACAGGTGTGTGAATTATCATTCTAGTAATCAGGTATCTCCCGGATTGGCAGGGCCGCGGCAATAGGATCGCAAAGAAGGCTTCGATCGAGGTCTTATCGGCAAGGTTGACGCACTCTTCGTCCTCCCCTATACTCGCTTTTCGCACCCGCGCGCTGGTCCTTCTCCGGCTCAGCTTATCGGAACGGCAGTCAGGTGGCCCGGAGTGGGCCGTCTACCCGGATGGCCCCGCTTTGAGCAATTTCATGCGTCAAACGTACGAATATAAGGGACGTAGAAACGAAAATTAGGACATGATGGCCGACGTAACTTGCCGGCGTGAGCTCGATCTCGAGATTCCCGCCGCCGAAGTGCAAAAGGCGATCGAGCGTGTGGCGCGCGAGTTTGCCCGTATTGCCCGCGTCCCCGGATTTCGTCCCGGCAAAGCGCCCATTCCCCTGATTCGCCGCCGTTTCGCCGACGACATCAAAGGCGAGGTGCTACAGTCGCTCGTTCCCGAACAGATTGACAAAGCCGTCAAAGACCAGAAGCTCATACCGATCACGCAGCCGCATGTCGATCACGTGGAGTACGCGGAGGATCGTCCGCTCAAGTTTCGTGCCAGCTTCGAAGTACTGCCCGAATTCGAGCTCGGCGCTTACAAGGGCCTGCAAGTCGAGGTCGAAAGGGCGCAGGTTAGCGATTCCGATATCGAGAAAACGATCGAAGCCATGCGCGAACGCGCCGCTACCTTCGTTCCCGTGGAGGATCGCGCTCTCGAGAGCGGCGACTACGCGCAACTGAAGCTAGTAGGCACGCCCCTGGGCGGCGGCGAGCCCCTCAAGGCCGACAACGTCCTATGCCATCTGGGCGCCGAGGAAACCCTGGAAGCCTTCACGCAAAATTTGATCGGCGCAAAGCCTGCCGAACAGCGCCGTTTCGAAGTCGAATATCCTGCGGATTATCCGGACCGAAAGCTTGCCGGCAAAAAGTTCGTTTATAACGCCGAAGTTGTCGCCGTTAAGCAGAAGAAACTGCCCGACCTCAATGACGAATTAGCCAAGGATGTAAGTGACGCCAAAACTCTCGAGGAGCTCCGGGGCAAAGTTCGTCAGGATCTTGAAAGAGAACTGGAGGCGCACCACGCGGCCGCGGTCCGCGATGCTGTGCTGGCAAAAATCGTTGCGGCTCACGATTTCCCTGTTCCCGAAGCGCTGGTTGAAAACCAGATGGATGTGCGCTTGGAGCGGGCCGTTCGAAGTTTGGCGGCGCAGGGAGTTGACCCGCGAGCCGTGAACGTGGACTGGGTAGCCATGCGCCGCCGCCAGCATCCTCGCGCCGTCGAGGACGTGAAAGCCGAGCTGCTGCTCGATCGGATCGCCTCGGCGGAAAATATTGAAGTGACCGACGAGGACATGGACCGGGAAATTTCGAGAATCGCCGAGCGCAGTGGCGAATCCGCACCTGTGGTCCGCGCCAGCTTGACAAAGCAGGGGGCGCTGGATAGGATGAGGTCGAAGCTCCGCAGCGAAAAGACTCTCGAGTGGCTCCAAAAGAACACTGAAGTGAAAACTCGGGAGCCGGAGCGGTCCTGACCGGTTTCTTCCTGCAAATTCCCTACTATCGATGAAACATGCAGACGATCCGAGTCCACGCGCCACGACACTCATCCCCATGGTGGTCGAGCAGACCACCCGAGGCGAGCGCGCCTATGACATTTATTCCCGGCTCCTCAAAGACCATATCTTATTTATTGGAACGCCGATCGACGACCACGTAGCCAACCTCGTGACTGCCCAACTGCTCTTCCTGGAAGCCGAAGATCCGGAGCGCGATATCCAGCTCTATATCAATTCGCCCGGGGGCTCGATCACCGCAGGCATGGCCATTTACGATACGATGCAATATGTTCGGCCCGACGTGGTGACCACCTGTGTGGGACAGGCGGCTTCCATTGCCGCGCTGCTGCTGGCTGCGGGTGCTCCCAAGAAGCGTTTTTCGCTCCCCAATTCGCGTATTTTGATTCATCAGCCCTGGATGTCCGGCCTGTCGGGACAGGCTACCGATATCGATATTCATGCAAAAGAAATTCTGCGCATGCGTTCTGTCATCAACCAGCTCCTGGCCGATCATTGCTCGCAGCCGGTGAACAAAATCGAGAAAGACGTCGAACGCGATTTCATTATGTCGCCGCAGCAGGCCAGGGATTACGGCCTGGTGGACGAAATTATTCACAAGCATCGCTAGCGCGTACCTAACAGTTAGTAGCGAGATCGTATTGCCGATGCCGCGGATGAAGAAAAGTTCTAATATAGTGACGGGTCTTGTCCCACCAGGAGAGGCCGTTGGAGGCCGACTGCCGTGAGAAAACTCAGCTCGGACGAACCGCTGCGCTGTTCCTTCTGTCATAAAACGCAAGAGCAAGTTGAGAAGCTCATTAGCTCCCCCTCAGACTACCCGCGCGCCTATATTTGCAATGAATGCGTGGGCGTCTGCCAGCAGATTCTGGAAGAGGAAAAGCGTGAGCAGGCCGGTCCGATCAATCGGCGCTTGCCTCGGCCGCCGGAGATCAAGTCCTTCCTCGATGGCTACGTCATCGGCCAGGACAAGACCAAGAAGAAGTTGGCGGTCGCCGTCTACAATCATTACAAGCGCATCTTCCTGAACCATCAGCCGGGCGATGTCGAGCTCACCAAATCCAATATCCTGCTGATCGGCCCCACCGGCACAGGCAAGACGCTTTTGGCGCAAACGCTCTCGCGCATGCTGGACGTGCCCTTCGCCATCGTGGACGCCACCACGCTTACCGAAGCCGGGTACGTCGGCGAGGACGTCGAGAACATTATTTTGAAGCTGCTGCAAAACGCCGACGGCGATGTCACCAAGGCGCAGCAGGGCATTATCTATATCGACGAGATCGACAAAATCTCCAAGAAAGACGAAAACCCGTCGATCACGCGCGACGTCTCCGGCGAGGGCGTCCAGCAAGCTCTTCTCAAAATCCTGGAAGGCACCATCGCCAATGTTCCTCCCCAGGGCGGGCGCAAGCATCCGCACCAGGAATTCACTCCTGTCGACACGACCAATATTCTCTTCATCTGTGGGGGTGCCTTCGTCGGCTTGGAGAAAATCGTGGAGCGGCGCGTCGGTCAAAAATCTTTAGGCTTCCACACTGACGCCCAACCGGCGACGAACAACCGTCGCAATATGGAACTGCTCGAACAAGCCCAGCCCACGGACTTGATTCGCTATGGTCTCATCCCGGAATTTGTGGGCAGGCTGCCGGTGGTCGGTGTTCTGGGCGACCTCGACAAGGCTGCGCTGATGCGTATTCTCACGGAGCCAAAGAACGCCCTCATCCGCCAATACCAGCGGCTCTTCGAATTCGAAAACGTACGCCTGCGCTTTGCTGATGATGCCCTTGAAACCGTTGCCGATCTGGCCTTGCAACGCAAGGTCGGCGCCAGAGGGTTGCGCATGATCCTCGAAGATTTGATGCTGGATCTCATGTACAACCTGCCGGCCCAGCGCAAGGTGCGCGAATTCTCCGTCACCGCAGAGATGGTGCGCAGCCGCGAGATCAACTGGAACCTGCTGGAAAAAGCCGGGTAATTAGGGATAATTTGGTAGGGGGCCTCCCACCCATCGAAAATCAATGTTTACTCGCGAGAAGAGCGAAATGAAGCGTGTGCCGATGATGCCGGTGAGGGACATGGTCATCTTCCCTCAGATGATGCAGCCCTTCATCGTCGGACGAGAAGCCTCTGTGCGCGCGCTGGAAGAAGCCCTCGCGGGAGAAAAAAAGATCTTCCTGGCTACCCAGCACGACGCTTCGGTCGATGATCCCAAGGCCGAGGAGATTTTTACCGTCGGCACTCTTGCCAATATTGTGCAAAGTGTGAAGCTGCCCGACGGCAATATCCGCGTTTTGGTGGAAGGCGTGGAGCGTGCCAAAATTGTGCAGCTCACCAGCGAAGAGGGCTTCTACCGCGCAACCCTGAAACTCCTGCCTGTGCGTGTCGAGCCTTCTCCTCAGATCGACCAGGCCGTGCGCCGCGTCAACGGCCTCTTTGAGCAATACGTGAAGCTCTCCCAAAGCCTGAACTACGACACCATGATTGCCGCGGCCCGCGTCGAAGATCCCGCCAAACTCTCCGATACCATCGCCGCCAATCTCCAGATTCCGGTGGAGGAAAAACAGGAGCTGCTCGAAAACTTCGACGTCCAGGATCGTTTGAACCGCGTGGCGGAAGTCCTGGAAAGCGAGATCGAAAAACTCAACGTCGACCGCAACATCAATACGCGCGTCAAGCGGCAGATGGAACGAGCGCAAAAAGAGTACTACCTGAATGAGAAGCTCAAGGCCATACACAAGGAGCTCGGCCGGGGCGAAAAAAGCGAACTCGACGAGCTCAAGAAGAAGATTGAAGCGGCGGGAATGTCAAGAATCCTAAGGGGTCGATCCTCTGTCTGGTCGGCCCTCCCGGCGTAGGCAAAACTTCGCTCGCCATGTCCATTGGCCGCGCTACGGGGCGCAAATTTGTGCGCGTCTCTCTGGGTGGAGTTCGAGACGAGGCGGAAATTCGTGGCCATCGCCGCACCTATATCGGCGCTCTCCCCGGCCAGATCGTCCAAATGATGAAGAAGGCCGGGACCATCAATCCGGTATTCGTCCTTGACGAAGTCGACAAAATGTCCATGGATTTCCGCGGCGATCCTTCCGCTGCGCTTATGGAAGTGCTCGACCCCGAACTGAATCATGCTTTCACCGATCATTATCTCGATGTCGAATATGATCTTTCGCGCGTAATGTTCATCTGCACGGCCAATGTGCTGCACACGATCCCGCAGCCTTTGCAGGATCGCATGGAAGTTCTGCGCCTGCCGGGCTATACCGAAATCGAAAAGCGGGAAATCGCCAAGCGCTTCCTGCTCAAGAAACAGCGCGAAGCTGCCGGACTGACTCAAGAGAACCTGCAATTCACCGAGGACGCCCTCAACTACATCATCCGGCATTACACCCAGGAAGCAGGCGTGCGTAATTTGGAGCGGGAGATCGCCAATATCTGCCGCAAGGTCTCGCGGCGCGTGGTTAAGGAAGGCCGGCAGGTCAAGGTGGAGGTCACGCCGGCAAACGTCAATGAATTCCTCGGCGTCATCAAGTTCCGGGAACTCTGGGCCGAGAAGAAGAACGAAGTCGGTCTCGCCACCGGCTTGGCCTGGACCGAAGTGGGTGGCCAGGTATTAACCACCGAAGCGGGCATGATGCATGGCAAGGGGCGCCTCACGCTTACCGGCAAGCTTGGCGACGTTATGCAGGAATCCGCCCAAGCGGCCATGAGTTATGTGCGCTCGCGCACCTCGGTTTTCGGCTTGCCTCATGACTTCTATCGCCACCTCGATATCCACGTGCACGTTCCCGAGGGCGCCATTCCGAAAGACGGCCCTTCGGCGGGCATCACGATTTGTACCGCCATTGTCAGCGCCCTCACGCACATTCCAGTTCGCTGCGATGTGGCCATGACCGGCGAGATCACCCTTCGAGGCAAAGTTTTACCCATCGGCGGCGTCAAAGAGAAAGTGTTGGCCGCGCATCGCCTGGGGATTCGCACCGTGCTCCTCCCCAAAGACAACGAAAAGGATCTCGCGGATATTCCGCCCGACATACAGTCGACTTTGGTGATTCAGTTTGTGGAAGTTATGGATGAGGTTTTGGGTCTAGCATTGGAACGGCCGCTTCAACCGTTGGCACATCCCGCTGTCCCGGAAGTGCCGACCAAGTTCGACGCGGAAGCAGAGCAAGATCAGGAATTAACCAACTGAGGGAGACCCTCGGGCATATTGCCGGACGAGGGGCAAACAACTGATTCTGCCCCGGGGGTGACCCGCCCCTGTTTGGTTCCTGTTCGACTTCTAGAAGAAAAAACATTGTTTCGTAATTTGAGTGTGGGTTCCGCCGTATGACGACGGCGCATCTCTGTATGCCGCCGCCCGCTGCAAAATTTCCCGACATATGGGGCCGCAGAATTTCGGCTCCGGTCAAGGTCAAGGAATGATCACAATGAGTATTAGCCTTGCAGAACTGAAAGAAAAAAATATCACCGATCTGGCCAAGATCGCCAAGGATTTGGCGATCCCTGGCGCCAGTGGAATGCGCAAACAGGAGCTGATCTTCCAAATCCTGCGCGCGCAAACCGAGAAGAATGGACTCATCTTTAGCGAAGGCGTCTTGGAATGCCTCCCGGATGGTTTTGGCTTCCTGCGCGCCCCGGAATACAACTACCTGCCCGGCCCCGACGATATCTACGTCTCGCCCTCGCAGATTCGCAAGTTCGACCTGCGCACCGGCGATACCGTCTCGGGGCAAGTGCGTCCGCCAAAGGACGGCGAACGCTATTTCGCGCTGATTAAAGTGGAAGCTGTTAACTTCGAGGACCCCGAGGTGAGGTCACGGACATGCAGCGAACCGTCAAGGGCGAGGTCATCAGCTCGACCTTCGATGAGCCTCCCCAGCGCCACATTCAAGTGGCCGAAATGGTCCTGGAAAAAGCCAAGCGCCTGGTAGAACACAAGCGTGATGTGGTGATCCTGCTGGATTCGGTCACGCGGCTGGCGCGCGCCTACAATGCGGTGACGCCGCCTTCCGGCAAAGTGCTTTCCGGCGGTATCGACGCCAACGCCCTCCAGCGGCCGCGCCGCTTTTTCGCCGCCGCGCGCAATGTCGAAGAGGGCGGATCGCTCACCATCATGGCCACGGCGTTGATTGACACGGGAAGCCGCATGGACGACGTCATCTTTGAAGAGTTCAAAGGTACCGGCAACATGGAAATCAATCTCGACCGCCGCCTGGTGGATAAGCGAATCTTTCCGGCCATCGATATCAATCGCTCCGGCACGCGAAAAGAAGAATTGCTGCTCCCGGCGGACGAATTGAACCGCGTCTGGGTGCTGCGAAAAGTCCTCAACCCGCTTTCGCCGGTTGAGGCTATGGAACTGCTCCTGGGCAGGCTTTCCAAAACAAAGTCCAACGCGGAATTTCTCGCCTCGATGTCCAATCCCAGCTAAGCGGCACTCCTGGCCCGGACACCCCGCCTGCAAGACTCAGCGCTGTCATCCTGATCGAACCGGGTCCCCGGCACGTGCCTCTCGAGCGCGAGGATTCGCGCGGTAAAAAAATCGCACGTGCCGGGGCGGAGTCCCAGCTAGACCCGCCGGGCTTCCGCCTTCGCGGCCCCTTGTCGTTGCTGCGCCAACAGGACGATCAGCCGCGCTGTCTCTTCTGCGCTCATGGCCGTGTTGTCTACGAAGACGGCATCGTCTGCGCGGACGAGCGGCGAAACCGCTCGTCCCCGGTCGCGCCGGTCGCGCTGGCGAACTTCTTCCAGAACCTCAGAGAACTCCAGGCGTTCGCCTTTTTGCGCATGTTCCAGCCGCCGCCGCTCCGCGCGTACCTCCACCGAAGCATCCAGGAAGATTTTCAAGTCGGCGTCGGGAAGCACCACCGTGCCGATGTCGCGCCCTTCCATCACCACTCCGCCACCTCCGGCGGCGCGTCGCTGCTCAGTCACCAGCACCGTGCGAACCCCGGCGATCACTGCGACCTTCGAGGCGGCCTGCGCCACCGCCGCCGAGCGAATCTGTTCGGTCACGTCTGTCCCGTCCACCAGCACGCGAAAGCCCCCGGCGCTGCTCAGCAGATCGATGCGCGTCGCGCCCGCCAGCGCCGCGACGCTTTCTTCGGAATCGAGAGGCACATGCTCCCGCAGCGCCTTCCACGCCACTCCGCGATACATCGCGCCGCTATCGAGATAGACGTAACCCAGGAGATCGGCCACGCGCCGCGCGACCGTGCTCTTGCCCGATCCCACCGGGCCGTCGATCGTAATGATCAGCTTGCTCATGAGCAAAATTCCGAGGGCCCTCTTTTAGGGGATCGGAGCCTTAGCTCCGACATGATCACCCCGCCTATCTTGGGGCTCTGGCCCTGAGGTGAGTCCTCTCAAACTCGCTTGAATGCGCGCTCGATCTCCCGTAGCGAATAACGAAGGATCACCGGGCGCCCGTGGGGGCAGCTCATTGGCGATTCAGTTTTGGCAAGCTCCCCAAGCAGCCACTCCATCTTGGTTTGATCGAGCGGCATATTGATTTTGATCGCCGCATGACAAGCCGTGGACGCCGCGATTTGCGCCTGCAGCGTATCGATCGAGATCGCCTGGTGCTCGCGCTCGATGCCATCCAAGATTTCTGCCACCAGGCGCTCTGCGTCGGAATTGGGGACGCCTGCCGGCGTGGCCTGAATGGCCACGCTCTGCGGCCCCATCGGCGTCACATCGAATCCGTTGGCGGAGAGCTCTTCGCTGATCTGTTCGAGAATCGCGCGCTGCCGCGGCGTCAAATCCACCACCATCGGCACCAGCAGCCGCTGCCCCGTCAGCGCCCCTTCGCGCCGCGAACGCAAATGCTGCTCGAAAAGCACGCGTTCATGCGCCACGTGCTGATCGATGATCCACAATCCCTCGGAATTCACCGCGACGATAAAACTCGCGTTCACCTGCCCCAGCGGCTTCAACTCTCCGAGGCAAATCGCGCTCGCCGGAGCCTCGCTCGCCTGCCCCGGCGGCTGCACAGCTTCCCCGAAGTGCGCCTCGCTTGGCTCGCCTTCTCTCGCGGCGGATTCAGCAGCCGCGGCTTCGAACGCAAAACGCTGCGTCTCCGGCTGCACCGGCGCCTCGGTCAACGCAAATGCCTCCATCGGCACACCGGGACATGGATCGGATAAAGGCAGCGACGCCCGCGGCGGCGCCATCGGCGCCGGTGCCGCTGCCGCTGCGGTCGCAACTCCGGGCTGGCTGCCCATCGACGAAGCCGTTCGCCCCGGCGCGGCAAAGCTCGCGATCGGCCGCACCCGCGAAAGCCCCTGCCGAATCGTATCTCGCGCCAAATCGTGCACGCACTGCGAATGCCGGAAGCGCACTTCGATCTTTGCGGGATGGACGTTGACATCCACTTCCTCGCACGGCAGGTCCACAAAAAGCAGCGCCATGGGAAACACGTCGGCCGGCAAGATATTTCGATACGCTTCGTGAATTGCATGCAGCAGCAGGCGATCGCGTACCAGCCTGCGGTTGACAAAAATGTAGATGCCGTTGCGGTTCGCTCGCTGCACTTCCGGCCGCGAAACGAACCCGCGCACCGTAAGTTCACCGGCCCGGCCTGACTCATCCATGTCCGGCTCCGTAATGGCGGCGCGGATGGGAGCGGAAACCGGAGCAATCTCGATCATCTCCTGGAGCGCCTGCCGCCCAAAAAGCTGGTATACGCGTTCTGCCAGCGCGGCCACGGGCGCAACGTTAACGATTTCCTGGGTTGGCGTCTTCAGCGCGAACTGCTTGTCGGGATTCGCCAGCGCGTAGTGCGTCACGAGCGAAGCCACGTGTCCCAATTCCGTCGTGTCCGATTTGAGAAATTTCCTGCGCGCTGGAACGCAATAAAAAAGGTCCGCTACGCTCACTGATGTGCCTGCGGGCAGCCCCGCCGGCTTCACGCCTACCAGTTTGCCTCCGGCAAACTCCACGCGCGTGCCCTGCGCTTCGCCTCCGATGCAAGTTTCCAGCAGCAATCGCGAAACCGAAGCGATCGAGGGCAAAGCCTCGCCTCGAAATCCCAGCGTGGCGATCGAAAGCAGATCGTCCGCAGTGCGCAGCTTCGAAGTCGCGTAGCGCTCAAAAGCCAGCAGCGCGTCATCGTGGCTCATACCGCAGCCGTCGTCTACGACGCGGATCATGCGCTTGCCGCCCGATTCCACTTCGATACGCACGGAGCGCGCCCCCGCATCCAGCGCGTTTTCGAGCAGCTCTTTGACCACCGACGCCGGCCGCTCCACCACCTCGCCCGCCGCAATCCGATTGGCCACCGCTTCCGGCAATATTCGTATCCTGCTCATTGCTCCTTAGGGGATCGGAGGATCAGCTCCGACCACGACGCGCTTGCCTTAGAGGTACACCATTTTGGGGGCTTGAGCCCCTGAAGCAAGCCTCCTCATCCGCCGCTCGGCCGAATCGCGACGCCCAATTCTTCGAGCTGCTCCGGCTCGACCTCCGCTGGCGCATCCGCCATCAAATCTTGCGCCGCCGTCGTCTTGGGGAAAGCAATCACCTCGCGGATCGATTTCTCGCCCGCCAACAGCGCCACCACGCGGTCCAGCCCCAGCGCAATTCCGCCATGCGGAGGCGTGCCATAAGTCAGCGCGTCCAGAAAAAATCCGAAGCGTTGCCGCCGCTGCTCTTCGTTCAATCCCAAAAGCGCGAACACGCGCGCCTGCAATTCCTGGCTGTGAAGGCGGATGCTCCCCGATCCAAGCTCCGATCCATTCAGCACCAGATCGTAACCCTTCGAGCGCACTTCCTGCGGTGCGGATTCGAGCTTATGAACGTCTTCTTCTCGGATTCCCGTGAACGGATGCTGCGCCGCTACCCAGCGCTTTTCGCTGAGGCCCCATTCGAAGAGCGGAAAACCCGTGAGCCACAAAAATTCCCAGCGATTCTTCGGTACCAGATTCAGCCGTTCCGCGAGCGCCAGTCGCAATTGCCCCGCGATCAAGGCCGCCGCGTCGGTTCCGGGAATCTGCTCCGCGGCAGAGACGGCCACGATCAGGTCCCCGGCCTTCGCGTCCGTCGCCGCAACGATGTTTTGGACTGCCCCCGCGCCCAGCGTCTTTTCGAGCGGCGAACTCGCGCTTTCCGTCGTCACTTTAATCGTGTATAGCCCGCGCGCGCCCAGCCCTTTGGCCTGTTCGCCCAATTCGTCCAGCTGCTTGCGCGAAAAAGAAGCCGCGCCCGGCGCCACCACAACGTGCACGCTGCCTTCCAAATGCAGCTTCTCCCGCGCCGCCGCGAAATGCTCGGTCACCTCCCGCAGTTCCATTCCGAAGCGCAGGTCCGGCTTATCGATTCCGTACCGCCGGATGGCTTCGCGGTACTCCATGTGCCGGAATGGAGCTTTCACCTCGATTCCCGCCGCGGCGCACGCTCGCACCATCACCTGTTCGATCACGCCGAAGATCGTCTCCTGCGTGGGGAACGACATCTCCAGATCGAGCTGCGTAAATTCCGGCTGCCGGTCGGCGCGCAGGTCTTCGTCGCGGAAGCACCGCACGATTTGAAAATAGCGGTCGAGTCCCGAAATCATCAGCAGTTGCTTGAACATCTGCGGGGATTGCGGCAGCGCGTAGAAGTGCCCGTGGTGAATCCGGCTGGGCACCAGGTAATCGCGCGCGCCCTCCGGCGTCGAGCGCGTCAGCATGGGCGTCTCGATTTCGTAGAACCCGAGCCCATCGAGCGTCCGGCGAATCTCCAGGAAGATTTTGTGGCGCAGCGCGATATTTCGCTGCGGGCGCGAGCGCCGCAGATCGAGATAACGGTAATGCAGCCGCGTCTCTTCGCTTGCGCTCACATCGTCTTCCACCACGAAGGGCGGCGTCTTCGCCGTGTTCAGAATGCGCAGCTCCGCAGCAAACACCTCCACTTCGCCACTGGCCAGTTCTGGATTGGGCTTCTGCCGGCGCGACACGCGCCCGCGCACCGCCATCACGTATTCCCCGCGCAGTTCTTCCGCGCGCGCATGCACCGCCGGAGCCAGCTCTTTGTTGAATACAATCTGCGTGATTCCGGCGCGATCGCGCAGATCGATAAAAATAATGTTGCCCAAATCGCGCCGCCGGTGCACCCATCCCATGAGCAACACGTCTTTATCGGCGTCGCCCGCGCGCAAATCGCCCGCATACTGCGTGCGCTTCCAATCGCCCAGCAGATCGAGCGTGGCCATTACGCCGTCCTCGATTTCGTCAGGTACTCGAGCAAATCCGCCTCCGTAAGCTTCTTCTGTTCGCCGGATAACGTATGGGGCTCGCGTCTCTCGAACAAGCGCTTCAGAGTGAATTGTTTGGTCAACAGTTCTTCCTCTCCAATGATCACAGCGTGACGAGCACCGAGCCGGTCTGCCAAATTCAGGGACTTGCCCAACTTCATCTCCTGCGCCGGCAACTCCACCGAAAGATTATGCTCGCGCAGTTTTCGAGAAAGCGCCACGGCAGCAGGATACGTCTCCGGACCAAACCACGCCAGAAACACGTCCAGCCCGCACGGCTCGGCCGCGCCCCCCTCTTGCAAGGAAAGCATCAAGCGATCGGTGCCAATCGCGAATCCAATTCCCTTTGTCGCCGCCGGTCCGCCGAGCAGTTCCACCAAGCCGTCGTAGCGCCCGCCGCCGCAGACCGCGTTTTGCGAACCCAGACCCGGAGCCGTAATCTCGAACGTCGTGCGCATGTAATAGTCGAGCCCGCGCACCAGTCGCCAATTCTCTTCGGGCTCGATTCTTCGCAAGGCGAGCTGCCGCTTGAGCTCCGCGTAATGCTCGCGGCAGGCGTCGCAGAGACAATCCGCGATGCGCGGCAGCTTATCGATGACCGGCTGCTCTTCCGGCAGCTTGGAATCCAGCACGCGTAATGGATTCGTCTCGATGCGCCGCTGGCTATCCGCGCCCAGCTTGTCGCGCACCTTTTGCAATTCGTCCTGCAACAGCTTCACGTACTTCGGCCGGCAATTCTTATCGCCGATGGAATTGATATAGAGCTTCGCGTCTTTCAGATTCACGCGAGCAAAAAACGCCAGCAGCATCTCGATCACTTCCGCATCGAGCGCGGGATGATCGGAAGGCCCCAGCAGCTCCGCGCCGATTTGATAGAACTGCCGGTAGCGCCCCTTCTGCGGCCGTTCGCGCCGGAACATCGGCCCGATATAGTAAAGCTTCACGTTTCCCGGCCGCGTATGCATTCCATGCTCGATGTAGGCGCGCACGACTGACGCCGTCGCCTCCGGCCGCAGGGCAACGTGGAACCCAAAGTTGATATCTTGAGCCGTGTCCCAGATAGCCTCAGACACTTTCAACTGATCTTTCGAGTCCGGCGAGCTTCCCTTGCGTAGTTGCTCGTAAAGGCTATTCAGCCTTTCAACTGCGACCAAGTTTTCGCGGGTTTTCTCCAAGCGATCCGACCCCAGCGCTCTGTTGACCTGTTCGACAAAGTTTCTAACGTATCGCTCGAAATCGGACTCGCTCAGCTCTTCCGGATATTTCGGAATTGCCTCTCGGGCATATTCGAGAGCCAGAGAACCGTGCAAGTCCAACATGTACATTTCCTTATTGACGATGTCCGTTTCAAGGCCGACTGAACGAGCGAACAAATCAATAGCTTCAAAGATCGGCAAACGAATCTCGCCGTAACCGTAAGTGTGAAAAACCTCGCGCGCGGCCTGCTCCACGCGATTCCACAACGCAGACTCCGGCGGGAGGATGTCGCGGACACCCTTGATGGCCTGGAACTTCACGATCTCGCGGCCCGATCTCGAGCAGCTTGGCCGGCGTCAGCCGTTGCAGAAGCAGAGGCCTCGTCTCGATATGTCTGCGCGTACTCCACGTATCGCGCGGCATAAGCGTCGATGCCCTCGAGTTCCTCCGGCGTGAGCGTGCGCCGCAATTTCCCCGGATGCCCCATGAAAAGGCTGCCCGCCGCGACCTTGGTTCCCTCCGCCAGGAGCGTGCCCGCGGCGATGATCGATCCCGTGCCCACGCGAACGTTATTCAGCAGAATCGACCCCATGCCCACCAGCACCCGCGATTCGATCGTGCAACCGTGCAAAATCACGCCGTGGCCCACCGTCACATTGTCCTCGATGATGAGCGGGTATTGATCCTTCATGACGTGCAAAATCGAACCGTCCTGAATATTGCTGCGCGCCCCGATGCGAATCCAATGCACGTCGCCGCGAATCACGGCGCCGGGCCAGATGCTGGCGTGCTCGCCAATCGTGACGTCGCCGATGATTACGGCCGCCGGGTCGATGTAAGCCGACGCGGCGATTTGCGGCCAGCGGCCGTGATAGCTGCGGATCACTTCCTCACCTCAACGCTTCCTTGCGCGCCTGTAGTCTCGATGCGTCTCAATGCGATTCAGGATCAAGCACGCGCTCCTCCTGTCAGAGCCGCGCCCACATAAACACGTCAACCTAGCACACGCCGAATGGGCTGACAAGAAAACGCAGGTTCACGCGGAAGTTGTCATTCTGAGAGAGCGCAGCGAGCGAAGAATCTCTCCGGAATTGTTGGAATCCTCGACTGCGGGCTAAGAACAATTCGAAGCTCTATGGGGCGCCTACATGATTTCCACGCGGGGGCCCGTGCCCGCCGCGCTCACTTCAGCGACTCGTCCCGCCACCGCGCGCGCCATGGCGTATAAGCTGCGCGCCTGCGGCGCATCTTCGCCCAGCGCCGCGACAGGCTTGCCCGTATCGCCCCCGGCGCGGATGCCGGGATCGATCTCGATTTCGCCCAGCAGCGGCACGCCATACGCTTCCGCGATGCGCCGCCCTTCTCCATGCCCGAAGACATCCACGCCCTTCCCGCAATGCGGGCAGGCAAAGTAACTCATGTTCTCCACAATCCCGAGCACTTCCACATTCACCTGGCGGAACATCTCGATCGCCTTGCGCACGTCCGCCAACGCCACCGCGGAAGGCGTGGTCACCACCACCGTGCCCGTCAACGGCACATTTTGGATCAGGCTGAGCTGCACGTCTCCGGTGCCCGGCGGCAGGTCCACGATCAAGTGGTCCAGCTGGCCCCATTGCACGCTGCGCAAAAACTGCTGCACTACGCTATGCAGCATGGGCCCGCGCCAAATCATCGGTTTGTCCGCCGGCGCCAGCAGGCCCATGGAAATCATCTTCAGTCCATACGCCTCCACCGGCAGGATTTGACGTTCGCTGATGGCGCGCGGCTGCTCCTCGGTGCCCAGCATCAGCGGCACGTTTGGGCCGTAGACGTCGGCGTCCATCAGCCCGACCGCCGCGCCCATGCGCGCCAGGGCGATGGCCAGGTTGACGGCAACCGTAGTTTTGCCCACGCCGCCTTTGCCGCTAGCAACTGCAACCACCGTCTTCACGCCCGGAATGGGCATCTTCTCGGGCTGTCCCATCGGTCTTGGTGCTGCTGGAGGTGTTGGAGGCATCGCAATTCCATCATAGGCTGTCGCCCACACCAGAGCAAGCAACGCTACTGGACCGCCACTCGAGGCTGTGAGCACATGTTACTGACGCTGGCGCTATATACGAAACTGCCGAGATATACGGCTCTTTGCACCCCGTGAAACCCACAGTTATAATCATTTCTTCATGATGCCTGTGCGCACGTAAAGCCGGCGCCCCTGAAGCGCCGCTCCCTATCGGAGCATCCAACCAGGAACAGCATGCGAATCGAAGACATGGTAGACCGGGTCGTTTCCCGGTTTATTGGCACCAAACATGAGCGCGACATCAAGCGCCTGGCCCCTAAAATTGTCGCGATCAATGAACTTGCCAGCGAGTACGAACGTCTGACCGATTCCGAAATCCGCGAGAAATCTGCCCAGCTCAAGGCCCAGGTAACCGACCGCCTCGGCAACGCTGATCCCGCCGAGCCCGACTATAAGCAGCGCTTGGTTGATGCTCTCGAGCCATCCATCCCTCCGGCTTTCGCTCTGGCCCGCGAAGCTGGCCGCCGCACTCTGGCCATGCGCCATTTCGACGTGCAGTTGATCGGCGGGATGGTGCTGCACGACGGCAAAATCGCGGAGATGAAAACCGGCGAAGGCAAGACGCTGGTCGCCACGCTTCCTGCCTACCTGAATTCGCTCACCGGACGCGGCGTCCACATCGTCACCGTAAACGATTACCTTGCCCGTCGCGACGCCGAATGGATGGGCCCTCTTTACCGCGCGCTCGGCCTCGGCGTCGGCGTCATCGTCCACGATCTCGATGATGCCGAGCGTCGCGCCGCCTATGGCGCCGATGTCACCTACGGCACCAACAACGAGTTCGGCTTCGATTATCTGCGCGACAACATGAAATACGATCTCGCCGATTGCGTGCAGCGCGGCCATCATTTCGCCATCGTCGACGAAGTCGACTCGATCCTCATCGACGAAGCCCGCACGCCGCTGATCATTTCCGGCCCCGCGGAAGAATCCACCGACAAGTACTACCGCATCGACAAGATCATTCCCAAGCTCATTCAGGAAATCGACTACAGCATCGACGAAAAGCACCGTACCGCAACCCTGACCGAAGAGGGCGTCTCCAAAGTCGAGCGACTCCTGGGCCTCGGCAATCTTTACGATCCCGGCCATATGGAGATGATTCACCACGTCTACCAGGGCCTGCGCGCCCACACGCTCTACAAGCGCGACGTCGATTACGTCGTCAAAAACGGTGAAGTCGTCATTGTCGATGAGTTCACCGGTCGCGAAATGCCCGGCCGCCGCTGGTCGGACGGTTTGCACCAGGCCGTGGAAGCCAAGGAAGCCGTGAAGATCGAGCGCGAAAATCAGACCCTGGCGACTGTCACGTTCCAGAATTATTTCCGCATGTACCAGAAGCTCTCCGGCATGACCGGCACCGCCGAAACCGAAGCCGCCGAGTTCAACAAAATTTACAATCTCGACGTGGTCGTCATTCCCACGAATCGCCCGCTTCTGCGCCACGAATTTCCCGACGTGGTCTATCGCACCGGTGTCGAAAAGTACGAAGCCGTCGTCACCGGCATGATCCTCGAAGACGGCTCGCACGCCAATGGCATTCGCCAGCTCCACGAAAGTGGCCAGCCCGTGCTGGTCGGCACCATCTCCATCGAAAAATCCGAGCTCCTCGCCGAGTTCCTGAAGAAAGCGGGCATTCCCCACCAAGTGCTCAACGCCAAGCAGCACGAGCGCGAAGCTCACATCATCGCGCAGGCCGGCCGGAAAGGCGCCGTCACCGTTTCCACAAACATGGCCGGCCGCGGAACAGATATCCTGCTCGGCGGCAACCCCGAGGCCATGACCCGCGATTATTGCCTGAAGAACCGCCTGGCCATGCCCTTCGCCGCCGCCTCGGCCGTCATCGGGGGGAATGGCGCCGGCGCTGGCGGCAGCGCCGCGAACATGGTTCTCTTTCAAATCGAAGGCAAAATCTTTCAGGTCCCTCGCGAGCAGTGGCAGCCCATCTATAACCAATTCGTCGAGCAGTGCCGTTCCGAGCGCGACGAAGTCATCGCTCTCGGCGGCTTGCACATTCTCGGCACCGAACGCCACGAGGCCCGCCGCATCGATAACCAGCTTCGCGGCCGCGCCGGCCGCCAGGGCGATCCCGGTTCCTCGCGCTTTTTTCTTTCGCTCGAAGACGATCTCCTCCGCGTCTTTGGAGGTGAACGCGTAAAAGCCTTGATGTACCGCCTGGGCATGACCGAAGGTGTGCCCATCGAATCAAAGCTCATCTCTCGCCGCATCGAGAACGCCCAAAAGGCCGTCGAAGCCCAGAACTTCGAGGCCCGCAAGCATCTGCTCGAATACGACGACGTAATGAACAAGCAGCGCGAGACGATTTACGCCATCCGCCGCTCCGCGCTCGAAGGCAAAGATCAAAAAGACTACGCGCTCGGCATTGCCGAAGATCTCGCTCGCGGATTGGTAGACACTTTCTGCCCGCGCGAAGAACATCCACAGAAGTGGAACCTCGCGCAATTCTCCGGCGAAGTTCTGGGCCAGTTCGGCATCGACCTCAAAGCTGTCGGCCTCGATCCCGCGACGCTTTCTCACGATCACTTGAGCGACGCGCTGGTAGAAAGAGTCCAGCACCGCTACGAAGAAAAAGAGGCGCTTTTCGGCCCGCCCATGATGCGCTGGCTCGAGCGCCGCATCATCCTGGACATCGTCGATACTCAATGGAAGGACCATCTCCTCAGCCTCGATCACCTCAAAGAAGGCATCGGGCTGCGCGGTTACGGCCAAAAGGATCCCCTGGTCGAGTTCAAGAAGGAAGCCTTCACCCTATTCGAGGAGATGATGGGTCGCATCGATAGCGAGACCATTCGCTATCTATTCCTCATTCAACCCGCGCGCCCCGAAGAGGAAGCTCGCGAAATCGAACGCCGTCAGCGTCGCCAGCAGCAGCAATTGCAATATCAAGCCGGACCCGCCCAGGCCGAAGCTCCAAAACCGGTGCGGACCGGGGCCAAAGTCGGCCGCAACGATCCCTGCCCTTGCGGCAGCGGCAAAAAGTACAAAAAGTGCTGCGGCAAAGCGGCTTAACTCGGCCGGAACATACCCGCTCTTCCCGTAACGGATAGTTTCTACCCCTGGCTCCGGCTACAAGTCCCATCTCGGCCTAGGTGTGTCCCGGATCTCCCGTAATTTCATATACATCCCACGCCGCTAGGCTGGATACGGGCGTGCTTATCCCACAAGGCTGCCGCACCCGCGGCTTAGAGGGACGTGTGGTCGTAGCCACTTCGGTTCGTGCTTGCCGTGTCGGCGCCTGCTCCGCGCCCGTTCCTCTCACACTCACCAGCCAGGGTGTATGCCTCACCCATTACCTGGACGAGGTGTTCACGCGCATTTCCGCTGTGCAGGAACTTTGCCGTCAGAAGGAAATGCCGGATTCGCGCACGCTCAGCTGGCTCAGCCAGCAGGGTGATCTCGCTGTAACTCTCCTTTCCGGCGAGGGGCCAAACTTCTCTGAGGACCGTGCTCGTTTGCTCGAGTTGTTGCTGTGTCTGGCCAATCTCCACGAGTCCATGCGGAGGCCGCAATCACCGTGAAGCCACAAACCGTTCAGCAGCCGCTCCCGCCTTCCGCACATCGGAAAACTACTCCGGAGATGCCCCGCATCCCCGGGGTTAACGAAGCGCCTACGCCCGCGGGCTTCCAACCGAAGCCGCACCTCGCCTTGGCTCTCGCCGCTCTTCTTTGCGCCTCCGGATTCGCTCTTTGGTTGTTGCACCGGCGCAACACGGATCTAAAGCCATCGGCGCCCGCCGAAGCCGCGACTTACAGTGCACCGACCTCCAGCGCATCCTCAACCAAGACCACCGATACCGAGCCTAACGCCATCGCCACCCTGTATGAACTTACAAAGCCCTGGTCTTCGAAGACGTTCCACTTCCTCGATCCCAAAACCCAGCAAAGCGTCCCGGCGATGATCATTCATCTGCCCGGATCGGCCACCAACCCATCCTTCTGGGCATTTGCACTGACCAATCCTCTGTCGCGATGCCAGTTGCAATACGTAACCGATCTGAGAGTATTGTCGCAGCGCTATGCCTATTCCGCGGAACATCCCATGGTCGTCAGCGACTGCGACGGCATCCTTTACGATCCCCTCAAAATGGCTACGTTGCCTGACGGCTCCTGGGTTCGCGGCGACGTCGTTCGGGGCGGAGGGATTCGGCCTCCCATGTCCATTCAGGTCGAAGTACGCGGCCGCGACCTCGTCGCCAAGCGTATGGAATGACCGCAGGTCATTCCATCCCGCACACAAGTGGCGATCCGGGCAGAATCGCCATCCCGAGCGACGAACTGGAGCGAGGCGCGACTTTTGCGCTCCGGACGCCCTTGCGAGGGATCTTTCCAGTCGCACCCGCCGCCTTCCTGCCTTAACCGTTAACCCGGCGCGCAGCCCTTCTCCTCTTTTCTGCGTCGAACCACCATCGACAAGAAAAGCTCTTGGCGGCCCGCTGTGGCACTGTTTTACTTGTAGCAATTTTCGTTACAATGAAACGCAGGGGGACCCGCGAAATTCATCTGCTCCCCGAGTATGGCGAAGGGGCGGGAGGAACAATGCGCAAGCTTGTGGTTACACTGGCAGTAGGCCTGGGATTGATCGTAGGCTGCTCGAAAGCTCGTAATGACGAAACCATCATGAATGACATTAAGGCCGGCCTGTTTTCCGATGCTCGGACAAAATCGGCCAATATTGACGTCGTCGTCAAAAACGGCACAGCCACGCTAGTCGGCGAGGTCGCCGACGAGAACGTCCGCTATGAAGCTTTCAAAATTGCAAAAGAAACAGGGGGCGTGGTTAACGTTCAAGATCAGATGTCTCTTCCGCAGGCGCGAGGAGCCAGGAGTGGCAAAACGGCTGCGGTTGCCGCGTCCGCCGCGAACGCAGGATCTGTTTCGAAATCTGCGCGCGAAGCACGGCGTGAGCACGAGTCCCTGCCTGTACGTTCGCTTGCCGGTTCCGCCAACCAATCCTCCTATGGCGCGAGCACGCAAGCCCAGGATTCTTCTCAGCAGCAATCGGCGGAATCGCAGCCCGCTCCGGTGAACAACGCTCCCCCTGCGGCTCCGGCCGCCGCTCCAGCGCCGGCTCCGGCTGCTCCCGCACCGCCTCCGGTTCGGCAAGTCGGCATTCCCTCGGGCACACCGATCCATATCCAGATGATTGACGGCGTGGATTCTGCCACCAATCACGCCGGCGATCTCTTCCGTGCTTCGCTCGCCTTTCCCATCGTAGTGAATGGCGAACCCATCGTACCGACCGGCACCGACGTCTTCGTCAAACTGATCAATTCGAGCTCCGCTGGCCGCATGACCGGCCGCAGCGAACTCACCCTGCAGCTCGCGCGCCTGGACTTCCAAGGCAAGTCTTACGCCCTCGCGAGTGACGATTATCAAGACGTTGGCAAGTCGCGTGGCAAGCGCACCGCTGAGACGGTCGGCATCGGCGCCGCGGTTGGGGCAGCCCTCGGCGGAATTTTTGGCGGTGGAAAAGGCGCTGCCATCGGGGCCGGCGTCGGAGGAGGCGGAGGCGCCGCGGCCGAAGCGGCCACCAAGGGTCAGCAGGTCCGCATCCCATCCGAAACCAAACTTGACTTTAATTTGCAGCAGCCGGTCGATATTACTTATTCGCCCGACAAGAATTCGTCGAGCCGCTAACCGACCATCCGACCAGGATGGTCGACCCGAGCGAACACCGTGAGCGAGGGATCTCCCCAAGCTTCGGCGGCGCAACAACCCGGGGACAATTCCAGGCAGCCTCGAATCCGCGGCTTCCCTCTTTTTCGTCACACGCGTTGGCGTGGCAGCCGCGCGCTTACCACAGGCACCATCCACACGGCATAGCCGCGCGGATTGCGGATGTTCGCAATCATCTGATCGAAGTAGGCCACCGCAGCCTCGCGCGTGATGGGCGTGAGTTCGCCGATGGCGCCGGCATATCCGTCGCGCCACGCCTCGATGATCGCCGCGAAGGTCTCTCGCGGCACGCGCAGCGTATCCACAATGATGTAATCCACGGTGATCTGTTCGAGGTTCATCGCAGCAAGGATGCTGAACGTATTGCGTCCAATGAATAGATCGGTCTCCGTGGCGGCCCCGAAGCTCGCCGGCGCCCGATGCCAGAAGTCCTCCGGATCGGGTGTGCCGCGCTGAAAATGCAGCATGCCGTAGTCCTCCGGAATCAGGTGCAGATAGCCGCCGGGGCGTGTCACGCGCGCGAGTTCGGCGATCACGCGCTCCGGGTGCGGGATCGAATGAATCACGTGGCGGCACACGGTCAGGTCAAAACTCCCATCCGCCTCCTTGAGCTCGAAAATGCTCTGGTGCTCGAACCGCAGCCGGGGTCCCCGGCGCGCGCCCCTCGAGCGCGAAGACTCACGCGGCAAAGAAAGTCGCACGCGGTGGGGTGGAACCAGGCGAGGTCGCCGGCGCGCTCCGCGTTTGCGCGTGCTGGGGTGGAAGGAGGGCGTCAAGCGCGCATAGCGCGTTCGCGCCAGCTCCAGGTGAGCGTCGATAACGTCCACTCCAAGCACGCTCGCCCTTGGAAAAACCAGCCGTCAATTCCCAGGTTCTGCCACCACCCCGATTTTTTTATGCGGCAAAAGTGGCATGATCGCCCATGCCCTTTTGCCGCTCGACAACTGGATCATGGGTTACACCCCCCGGCATTCCTTGTAAGTGTTCATCACGGATTTGACAAACGAAAGAAGGCTGGGGCCGGTGAGTGGTTCTTTTACGGTGTTCATACAGAACGTTACTATATAATTATATAGGGGTAAACATATTTATTTAACGATAGATTATTCGAATGAGTTGAGGCGGCTAATTGTTCGAATGAGGTGAGGAAAATCTTTGGAACTTCATTCGAACCGAGGGTCGCGAAAGCAGATCCGTCGTCGCGCCGCTCCTCGGGATGACAGCAAAGATAAAAGAGAACCTGCCGGACTAAACTAAAGCCCGGCCGTTTCGAACGAGGTGCCGATGATTAGTTGCGCGGTTTGCGCTGTCCTTGACCAATGTTGGCGCGGCCAATAGACTCTTGTAGGCCTTGTTCTTGCACTCGTAAGGAAGGATTAGGAGGGAGATGGAAGGCGCCATCATAGAAGGGCTGACTTTCGACGACGTTCTGTTGCTGCCGGGAAAATCGTCGGTGCTTCCGGGCGACGCGGACACGCGCACCTGCCTGACTCGGGGCATCGCCTTGAATATTCCCATGGTCTCGGCGGCGATGGATACGGTCACGGAAGCGCACCTGGCCATCGCCATGGCCCGCCAGGGCGGGCTCGGTTTCGTGCACCGCAACATGAGCATCGAGCACCAGACCGAAGAGGTGGACCGCGTCAAGCGTTCCGGGAGCGGAATGATTGTCGATCCGGTGACGATTTCGCCGGAACATTCCGTGCATCATGCCCTCGACCTCATGAATAAGTATCACGTCTCGGGACTGCCGGTGACGCGCGGCACCCAGCTGGTGGGCATCCTCACCAATCGCGATCTGCGCTTCGAGAAAAATCTCGAACAGCCCGTGAGCAGCGTGATGACCAAAGAGCATCTGGTCACCGTCCCCGTGGGAACCACGCTCGAGGAGGCCGAGCGCCTCTTGCAGCTTCATCGCATCGAGAAGCTGCTGGTGGTGGATCAGCAGTTCAATTTGAAAGGGCTGATCACGGTCAAGGACATTCAGAAGAAATTGGAATATCCGCGGGCCACCAAAGATCAGCACGGCCGCCTGCGCGTGGGCGCGGCGATTGGCGCGACGGGCGATTTCCTGGACCGCGCCGTGGAACTGGCGCGCGCCAACGTGGACGTGCTGGCGGTGGATACGGCGCACGGCCACTCTACGCGCGTGATGGAGGCGATTCGCGCGGTGAAACAGCGCCTGCCGAATATGCAAACGGTGGCGGGAAATGTGGGCACGTATGAAGGCGCGCGCGACCTCATCGCGCTCGGCATCGATGGCGTCAAGGTGTGCATCGGTCCCGGATCCATTTGCACGACGCGCGTCGTCACCGGCGCCGGAGTTCCCCAGGTGACCGCGATTGTCGAAGCCGCGCGAGCCGCGAAAGGCACAGGCGTTCCGGTGATTGCCGATGGCGGCGTGAAATATTCGGGAGACATCACCAAGGCCATTGCCGCGGGAGCCTCCGTGGTCATGATCGGAGGCCTCTTTGCCGGCACGGAAGAGGCGCCCGGCGAGACCATTCTCTATCAAGGACGCACGTTCAAGTCTTACCGCGGCATGGGTTCGCTCGGCGCCATGGAAGCGGGATCAGCGGACCGTTACGCGCAGGAGACGGCGGATCGCGGGAAATCGGTGCCGGAGGGCGTGGAGGGGCGCGTGCCGTACAAAGGGCCACTCAGCGGCCTCGTCGACCAGCTTACCGGCGGGCTGCGCAGCGGCATGGGATATTGCGGAGCGGCGACTTTGCGCGAGCTGCAGGAGCACAGCCGGTTCGTGCGCATCACTTCCGCCGGGCTGCGCGAAAGCCACGTTCACGACGTGATCATCACCCGCGAGGCGCCCAACTATCAGGTGGAATAATTCCGGATCTTCCCGTTTTGTGGCGTGGCTGCTCGTGGTTATGTGGGCGGCGGCGATTTTTACCTTTTCGACGGACAGTTTCTCGAGCGAGCACACGCAGGGCGTGGTGATGGGCTTCCTTCACGTGCTGCTTCCGCACTCGTCCGAGAGCGCGCTCTCCACGCTGCACACCTTCATCCGCAAATGCACTCATGTGGGCGAATACTTCATTTTTGGCGTGTTGCTGTTTCGGGCCATCCGAATGCCCGGGAAAGGCTGGCAATGGGGCTGGGCCTTTCTAGCGATCCTCATTGCCGCGCTTTACGCCTCGTCGGATGAAATTCACCAGATTTTCGTGCCCAGCCGTGGCGCTTCCGTGTGGGACGCGCTGCTCGATACGGGCGGCGCCAGCGTCGCGCAAGTAGCGGCCTGGATTCTAAACCGGCGAGGGCAGACTTAAAGTAAAAGGCCCGCTTTCGCAGGGAAGGCGGGCCTTTGAGATGATGGAGAGGATTTCGACTACGCTCTGGCCTCGGCCTTTTCGGCGGGCTCCTCACTCTCGGCTTTGGCTTTCTGCTTCTCTTTCTTTTCCTTTTTCTTCAACTTGGAGCCCAGCAGTTCGAGAATCGCAAGCTGCGCGCCGTCTCCGATGCGGAAGCCCGCATGAATGATGCGCGTGTATCCGCCTGCGCGGTCCGCAAATCGCGGAGCAATATCGTCAAATAATTTCCGAGTTGCGACCGGCGTAAGCAGATAGGCGGCCGCCTGCCGGCGCTTATGCAGGGAGTCGCCTTTGCCGAGGGTGATGATTCGCTCCACCACTGGCCGCGCGGCCTTGGCGCGGCGAACGGTGGTGGTGATGCGTTCTTTCTCGATGACGTTGGTCACCAGATTGCGCAAGGTTGCGCGGCGATGCGCGGGATTACGGCCCAGCTTCGCCCCTGAATTAAGGTGTCGCATATCGAGTGGCAGCGGACTACAGTCCCGCAGTCTCCTCAGGCGTTGGCGGGGCGGTCTGGCTCGGCAGCGGCGGCCAGATGATGCGCCCGTGCTCGTCAAATTTCATTCCCAGACCTAAACCCATCCTGGTGAGGATTTCCTTGATCTCGTTCAGAGATTTGCGGCCGAAGTTCTTGGTCTTGAGCATCTCATTTTCCGTCTTTTGCACGAGCTCGCGGATGCTCTGGATATTGGCATTCTTGAGGCAATTGTAGGAACGCACGGAAAGCTCAAGCTCTTCCACCGAACGATCCAGGTGTTCGAGGCGAGGATCGTTGTAAGCTTCGACCGACTCTTCGGGCAACTCCGTCGGCTCCTCGAAATTAATAAAGATGCTCATGTGATCCTTGATGAGCTTGGCGGCGAGGCCGATGGCGTCCTGAGGCGTGATGGCGCCGTTCGTCCACACTTCCAGCATCAAGCGATCGTAATCGGTCATCTGGCCGAGCCGCGCGGCTTCCACGGAATAATTCACCTTGCGCACCGGCGAGTGCACGGAGTCCACAGGAATGTAGCCGATGGGCAAGTCCTCATCGAAATTGCGGTCGGCGCCCACGTATCCGCGGCCATTCTTGACGCGCATTTCGAGCTGCAGCTTGCCACCTTCGCTCACCGTGGCGACGTATACGCTTTTGTCCAGAACCGCAAAATCAGCATCTTCTTCGATCATGGCGGAAGTGACCACACCCGCAGTTTCCGCATTGAGCGTGATCGTCTTGGGCTGGTCGTTATTGAGTTTGAGCGGCACCTGTTTGAGGTTCAGGATAATATCCGTGGCGTCTTCCACTACGCCGGGAATCGAGCTGAACTCATGCAGCACACCTTCGATCTTGACCGCGGTAATCGCGGCGCCCTCAATCGAACTGAGCAGCGCACGGCGCAGCGCATTGCCCACCGTTGTGCCCCAGCCGCGCTCAAAGGGCTGCGCAGAGAATTTTCCGTACTTGTCGGTCAAGGAATCAAGTTCGGCCGCCAACCGCTTCGGTTTCTGAAAGCCCTTCCACATTTTCGTTGCTATCCTTCCTCCCGCACAGCGGGGTACGAAATTTGCAAATTCGCGGACGCCCGGATTACTTCGAATACAGCTCCACAATCAACTGCTCATTGAATGCGGGCGTTTGAATATTTTCGCGCTTGGGCATGGCCACCACGCGCGCTTTGAAATTATCGCGATCGATTTCCAGCCATGGAACGGTGTTCTGACTCTGCGCGACATTACGCGCTTCGAGCACCATGGTGTTCTGATGCATCTTCGGCTTGAGGGTGATCTCCTCGCCCACGGCCACCAGGTACGAAGGAATGTTCACCTTTTTTCCATTCACGCTGACGTGCCCGTGCAACACGAACTGGCGGGCCTGGGCGCGGGAAGAGGCAAACCCGGTGCGATTCACGACGTTATCCAGGCGCCTTTCCAGCATGACAATCAAGTTTTCTCCCGTCGGGCCCTTAGCCTTCTCCGCCTTGTGAAAATACGCGCGGAACTGACGCTCCAAAAGCCCATAGGTGCGCTTTACTTTCTGCTTTTCGCGCAATTGCAAACCATAGCCCGCGATCTTGGGCCGGCGCGACTGCCCGTGCTGGCCGGGCACGAAGTTCCGTTTCTCGATAGCGCACTTTTCTGTGAAACAGCGCAGGCCTTTCAAAAAAAGCTTCTGGCCTTCCCTGCGGCATAGCCGGCAAACCGCTTCCCGATGTCTTGCCAATTCGCTTCTCCTTTAGTCCGCGCGACCCTTAGACACGACGACGCTTCGGCGGGCGGCAACCGTTGTGCGGAACCGGGGTCACGTCCTTGATATGCGCAATGTGCAATCCCGCAGCCGCGAGGGCCCGAACCGCCGATTCACGTCCCGATCCTGGCCCTTTGACCCGAACTTCGATGCTCTTCATCCCGTACTGATCACGCGCCACGCCGGCGGCGGTCATGGAGGCCTGCTGCGCGGCATAGGGAGTGCCCTTACGGGAGCCTTTGAAACCGATCGAACCCGCAGAAGACCAACAGACGGCGCGCCCGTCCGGGGCCGTGATGGTCACAATGGTGTTGTTAAACGTGGCCTGAATACAAGCCAGGCCATGCGGCACGACCCGGCGCTCACGTTTCTTTTTGAACTCCTTCTTGCGCTTCGCGGGTTTCCCTGTTGCCGGTGTTACCGCTCCCTCTTGTGGTTCTTTGGCCACTGCGTTCTCCCTCTCGAAGCTCGGCTACTTACTTGCGAGCCATGACTTTCTTCTTGGCGGCAACGGCGCCCTTGCGCGGACCCTTCCGCGTGCGGGCATTGGTATGCGTGCGCTGGCCGCGAACAGGCAGATTGCGGCGATGACGCAGCCCGCGATAACACTGGATCTCAATCAGCCGGCGGACATTCATTTGAATCTCTTTGCGGAGATCGCCCTCTACACGGCCTTCGGACTCGATCTGCTGACGAAGCTGATTCACCTCTTCTTCGGTCAGATCCTTCACCTTTTTGGTTTCGTCCACTTTGGCCTTGGCGCAGAGCGCGCGGGCGCGCGGCTGGCCAATCCCATAGATGGAGGTCAGACCAATCCATATTCGTTTGTTCGCCGGCAAATCAACTCCAGCAATGCGCGCCATAAGAACTCCTAACCCTGGCGCTGCTTGTGTTTCGGGTTGCTGCAAATCACCCGAACCACGCCGCGCCGATGAATGACTTTGCACTTATCGCAAATTTTCTTGACTGAGGCTCGAACCTTCATTCCTGCTCCCTTGTTTCGTTCTCCGTTGCGTAGCGAAGCATCAGATGCTCGCTCGTTCGCTCCGGACTCATTACCCGGAACTCATAGAAACGCCTTGCTCGTGCCGAACTTTTTACCGGCGAAAGCTCCGAAAGCCACCCTGGCCGGGCGGTCACTTATACCGGTAGACGATTCGCCCACGCGTCAGATCGTAGGGCGAGAGCTCGACGGCCACCTTATCGCCCGCAAGAATGCGAATAAAATTTTTGCGCATCTTGCCCGAAATATGCGCCAGCACCTGGTGCTTATTGTCCAATTGCACCCGAAACATCGCGTTCGGCAGCGGCTCGATCACCGTGGCCATCACTTCGATGGCATCTTCCTTCGGATTGCCGGAATCAGCTTTCTTCTTTTCTGGCTGCGGAGTCTTTGCCATACGCTCCAAAAGCTACCAGGATGCTCCCACTGCTTCTTTAGGCCGCGTCAAAATCCAAGGACCATTCGAGGTGACCGCTACGGTATGCTCGAAATGCGCCGAGCAACTGCCATCGGTGGTCACCGCGGTCCACCTATCATCGAGAACCTTCACTGCCGGCCCGCCCGCGTTGACCATCGGCTCGATGGCGAAAACCATGCCTTCTTCCAGACGAGGGCCGTGCCCCGGTTCGCCGTAATTCGGCAGGTTCGGCTCTTCGTGCATCTTCGTGCCGATGCCGTGACCGACAAACTCGCGCACCACCGAGAAGCCGTGTTTCTCCACCCATTGTTGCACCGCCGCGGAAATATCGCTCAAGCGGTTTCCCGGCCGAACCTTATCAATGGCTTTGTCCAGCGATTCACGAGTCACGCGCAACAGGTCGCCGACCTCGGGCCGAATCTTACCCACCGGGAGCGTCAGCGCCGCATCTCCATAGTAACCGTTCAGCTCGACGCCGAAATCGAGCGAAATAATATCTCCTTCCTTCAAGCGCCGCGCGCCCGAAGGTATGCCGTGGACCACCTCCTGATTGATGGAGGCGCACAACACACACGGATAACCGCGATAGCCTTTGAACGCCGGGCGGGCGCCATGTTCCTGAGCGCCCTGAGCAGCGATTTTTTCCAGGTCGAGAGTGCTTATGCCCGGCTGCACGGCCTGGCGCAGCCGATTCAACACATCCCAGACCACTAAACCCGCGCGATGCATGGTCTCGAGTTCCGCGGCGGATTTACAAACGATCATTTTTTCTGCGCGAGCAACTGCAGAACGTTTTTCGTTACCGCCGCCGGGGCAGCCATGCCGTCAACGTCCTTCAACACGCCTCGCCCGCAGTAATAATCGACCAGCGGGCGCGTCTGACGTTCGTAGGCCGCAAGCCGCTCCGCGATCACTTCTTCGCGGTCGTCCGGGCGCTGCATCAGCTCGCCGCCATCACGGTCACAACGGCCCGGCACCTTGGGCGGATGGTCATATATATTATAAATCTCGCCGCCCATTGCGCACGTGCGGCGCCCGGTGAGCCGCCGCATCAACTGCTTCTCGTCGACCACAAAATGCACCACGACCGGCTGCGTTTTGAACCGCTTCCGCAGAATTTCGTCCAGCTTTTCCGCTTGCGGCAGGGTCCGCGGAAAACCGTCCAATATGAAACCGTCCGCGCAATCCGGGCGCGAAATCCGCTCCTCCACCATGCTCAAGACCAGATCGTCGGGAACCAATTCGCCGCGTTCCATGATCGGCTTGGCGCGCAGACCGAGCGGCGTGCCACGGCTGACATGCTCGCGGAACATATCGCCCGTAGAAAGATGCGGCACACTGTAGCTTTCGGCGATTTGCCTGGCCTGCGTGCCTTTCCCCGCGCCAGGAGGACCGAGGAAGATGACGGCACGGCCCAGTCCTTTTGCGGCCACTCCCGCCTCAGGCATACCGCCGGCTCCGCAGCCTTCCTTTCTTGACGAAGCCCTCGTAATTGCGCATCACCAGCTGCGCTTCGATCTGCTGAACCGTATCCATGGCCACACCCACCACGATCAGCAGCGAGGTGCCGCCGAAATAGAACGATACGTTCAAGCCTTCGAGCACGAACCGCCACATGTGTTCATCGAACCAGGTGCCCAAAGCTCCGGGCAAGTGGTGCAGGTGGATACCGGCGATCATCCATTCGGGCAGCAGGCAGACCGCCGCCAGATAGACGCCGCCCACAAAAGTCAGCCGGCGCAGGATGCGATTGATGTGCTCGGAGGTATTGCGGCCGGGGCGTATGCCGGGAATGAATCCACCGTACTTGCGCATGTTGTCCGCGAGTTCGGTAGGGTTGAAGACGATGCCGACGTAAAAGAAGGCAAACAGAATGATCAGCAGAACATAGATCAGAGTATAGAGAGGCTCGCCCCAGGATAAGGCCTTGGCCAGCCGGTCAAAAGAAGTGAAACGTTTCGCCACCACCAGGTCAATCGTTCCCGGAAAGGTCAGCAGCGAGCTGGCAAAGATGGGCGGAATGACGCCGCCGGCATTCACGCGCAGCGGCAGATAGGTCAT
>QHYQ01000169.1 GCA_003224175.1 Acidobacteriota bacterium | reverse complement strand
AACCCTTTTCTTTGATCCTGCCCCAGAACGCCAACGAAAACGATCAGAGGGCGCCCATCTTGTTGCCCCAGCCAGGCACGAGCCCGAGAAGTTTCTTCCGGTGTTGGCGGACACCAGCTCGGGTCGGTCCCTAAATAAACAGTGTGGGCCCGTCAGGGATTCACCTCCAGGTGCAGAATCAGGTCGCGACGCGTACGCTCCGAATTTGCCAATACAAGCTTTGCGCAGGAAATGGCCTGCTGCTCGCGTCGCTTCGCAACGGCCGCTGTAATGCGTTGCCGGGCGCCCGACCAAACACGCGCGCCCCTAGGAGTGTAGGCATGGTGCACGTAGTGAACCCAATTGATGTCGGGCCAAATGCAGTTACCGCCGTTGACGACCACCCGGGCACGGGGCCACTGGCTGACCACCTGCTGAGCTGCTGCCCGCCCGGACCGATCCAAGAACCATTCTGCGAGAAAGAATGATCCCGCAGGCCGTGGAACAAGATGCACTCTGACACCAGGATGCTGGGAAAATTCTGGGTCAACCTGGTGCGCGACCAAGTGCAAGGGCGTTTCGCGCTCAAGAAGGTAGGCGGCCAAAGCTGCATTGGCTTTGTCCATCCCGCCTCGAGAATGGAAGCCCCCGGCTATTAGAACCCACGGAGCGAGCTCTGCCTTGTGGCTTTCAGCCGCGATATTTTCAAAGCGATTAGTCATACTGCCACACCGGAATTGCGCTGCCGGCCTGAACCTGAGTCTCAGGGGCCTGGCACGCGGTGGTTCCCCTTTCCAGTGGGGCTGCAATCCACCCCGCGGTCAAGAGCAGTAAGCAGGTTTGCGGGATGGACGTAAGCAAGCCAGTGCCAATGAGGCCACTGGCAAAGCAGGCGGCAACAACGAACCAAGCCAAGCGCCGCCCAAAGCCCCAAGCGTCTTCGCGATAGGTGACACGTCGAGTCAAGGCCCACAGAATGAAACTCACCCACAGACAGAGCCCGGGAATCCCCTCCTCCAGCAGAATGCGTGCGTACTCGTTCTCGAACCAAACGTGATCTTTGACGAGACCCAGTAGGAAGTATGGAATACTTGTGCCACCAGCCCCCAATCCCTTCCCCAAGGGATACTTGTCTAAGATTTCGAAAAAGCCGGTATTCACACTGGAGCTTATGCGCTGGCTGACGAAGTCCGTGCCCGATAACTCCCGAAACCGCTGGAGTCGACTTTCGCCCGACACGACCAAGCCGATAGCGAGAAGTGCGACCAACCAAGCTAACCGAGTCCCTAGCTTAAGACGGGCCGAGAATGTGCCGACGATCAGAACGAACGACATGACAACGAAGTGCATGCGGGAGCCAGAAAGGAATACCCCCAGAATCGACATTACGAGGGCGGTAAAAAGAAAGTAGCGTTGCCAGCTGCCCCGATACTTCTGAAACCAAGCCCCGAGGAGGAAGGGAAGGGTCGCGACTATCGTCCCGCCGTATGCATGAGCGCCAATAAAGGAGGAAGGAATTCGGTATGCGGTGTAGTTCGCAACATCCTTGCTCTTGTAAATCAGCTGGGTGACGACGTTCTGGGGAAAGAACGGCTCCAAGCCAACGAAGAATTCTAAACCTGCCAGAACGAAGGCCAGCGAGTTGAAAGCCGCAACTCCCAAGGCGAGCCTGTTGAGCTCTTCTCGCTCCAACCCCCCACCGATCAGCAAGAACGGCAACAGAAAGGTGTTCCCTCTCAGACCTACGAGTTGGATCAACGGGTCTTGCACCGGGATAAGGAAGAGCAACGCGGGCCAGAGTATCAAAAGGCCGACCCAACGCTTCAGGTGACAAAATTGGGCGTTCTTAGAAAGCTTCGTGAGATTCGGAAGCTGAGCCACATAGAGCCCTACAACCGTGGCATCAAAAATGAAATGCGAGAAAGTCTCTAGCAAATTGGCGCGCACGATGCCGTAGGCATACCCCGTGGCCAGGACTACGAGCACGCCGGCGACCAGCGAACGACGACCGGCGAAGAAAGCAACCAACGTCGCTACGACGCAAATGCAGACAGAAACCATGCGTTCCTCAGATCAATAGCATCGGCCTCGGCGTGTGGGACACCTCATCTTGCACCGCGACCCAGCACCAGAGTCTTGATGGTTTGAAACAGGATCAAGAGGTCCAGCCCAGGTGACATGTTTTTGATATAGAATAGGTCGTAGGCCAGTTTTTCGGCGTTATCTTTGACCGAAGCGCAATAGCCACGGTGGATTTGGGCCCATCCGGTCGCTCCCGGCTTCACAGTCCAGCGCTGCCGGTAGAACGGAATCTGCCGCGCCAGTTCTTCCTCCTGTTCAGGAACGAATGGCCGCGGCCCGACGAAATGCATGTCACCCCGCAGGATGTTATAAAGTTGCGGCAGCTCGTCCAGCCGGCTGCGACGCAGCCAGCGTCCCACGCGGGTGATGCGGTCGTCTCTTTTTTGCACCGGCCTAAGGTCACCATTCCGGTCGGCGCCGTCGCACATCGAGCGGAACTTATATAAGGTGAAAATCTTGCCGTCCTTCCCGACCCGTTTTTGCCGGAAAATGACCGGCCCAGGCGAATCGAGACGGACCGCCAGAGTGATCAAAAACATCAGGGGCGAACTAAGCAGCAAACACACGGCCGAAAAGATGAGGGAGAATATGCGCTTGTACAGGAGCAGAGGCCGCAAATTGTAGAACCCCGGGGAGAACAACAACCAGCTGAGCCGGAGCGATTCGAGGGGAGCCTTGCCGGTCACCCTCTCGTACAGTTCCGCTCCATCCTGGATTTCAACACCGCGGCCCTTGAGCTGGAGCAAGAACTCCACGGGCAGCTTGCCGCGGCGATCGCCCATGGTGACGATAATGCGGTCAATGCTCTGAGACTCAGCGAGCTGGGAGAGTTCCTCCAGCCCGCTCGCGCCAGATCCACCTGAGGCATGGGTCAAATCGTGATCTTGACTGACCTGACCGACAACAGCGATGCCGAGCTCAGGCCGAGTTTGGAACTCAGAGATCAGGTGCTGCGCCAAGGGCCCATCATCACCAAAAATCAGCACCCGCTCGGCGAAGCGGTGCCAACTGTTTAGGGCCAAGAACAGTTGGCGCCCGCCGGTCACAAATAGCGCGCCAAGGATGATACCGACCAGAAAGATTTCGCGGCCCAGTCTCAGTGCAGGATAAACATAGTAGAGTACCGCTTGAATTAAGGACACGGTGCCCAGCACCTGGGCGAAGCGGGTGAGCACCTCGCGGCGGCTGCCGAGGACGAGCGTCCCGTACAGATCGAAGTAGTGCATGCAGAGGATGAAGATCCCGCTTACCAGCAGGATCTTCAAGAACCCGCGCTCATAGACCAGGATCAAGTCCGCATCGGTCACCCCGAACCAAAGGACAGTCGCGAGTTCTGTTCTCGCGGATCACCAACAGTACCCCATCGGATAGGCGAGCCCACAAACTAGCATCGGCCAATGGCAGCAGTGGCGGCGCATCGATCAGAATCCAGTCAAAGGATTCCGTGAATTGGTTAAGCAGTTGGGGCAGGCGAGAAGATTGAAGCAGCTCCAAAGGACGGTCGCGAAGAGTGCCGGCGAACAGGACCCACAGCGGAAGACCAGCCATGTGGCAGAGAAACTTTTCTGGCGGCTCTTCCTGGCGCAACAATTCGGTGAGACCCTTAAACTTGCTTTCTCCAAAAAGGCGCGAAAGTACTGGACTGCGCAGATCACCTTCCAGCAGCAAAACCTTTTGCTTCGTGCTGCGTGCCAGACTGATCGCAAGATTCGCCGCTACTAGGCTTTTGCCCTCACTTTTTACGCTACTCGTTAGGACAACTCTCTTGAGCCGGTGCTGCTCCTGCAGGTGTTTCAGGCGCGTGCTAAGGAGCAAGAATTTTTCGGCGCCCAAGCCGCCATTTCTTGTTAGCGAGACCAGCCGGGCTTGAGGACTGCCACTGGGATGAAGCAGGGTTGCCTGAGCCAATGGGAGTCGATCGCTTCTCGGATTCTGCGGAAGCTGCGAATGTGACGCTTGCCGCTCTTCCCCTTGGGTCTCGATACCGGTTAGCACTAGCTCAGGATGGCTCAATGTCTGATATCCAGGACTCATCTCGTTTCGCACCTCGTGAACTTCGACCCGCTCTTTCCCGACGTACTTTTCCTACGGAGCGGGACCCCTTGGACATGGTTCACCCACGGTAATAGGCAAGGAAATTCCCGGCCACAATCACGGTCACGATGACGGTGCCGCCTACCCATTCCAGCCCTTTCTTCCACTGCTGCTTCCGCATTTCCGAGGACGTTTTCAGACTTGGAATCTCCGCCACAATCCGCGCAACGGCAAAGCTTCTAAGATCCTTTTCGCTGTGAATCCGATCATCCAAAGCCTCTACGCTGGCGGTAGTCATAAAACCGACGATCATGGGCGTCTGATTCAACCGGCTCTGGTACGCCGCGATGCTGGCATCCAACTCCTCAATGACGCGTTGCCGGTGTTCCATTTCTACCTGACTGGCCTTCAATTGACTCTCGATCTCCATGATCGGTGACATGGTCCTCAACTCCGCCAAGTCGCTAGGAGGTGTGCTGGCCAGACGATCCGTGGGGGGCTTACTTCTGGCGACCTCGACTTCCGCCTCGATGCGTTGCTTCAAGTTTTCGGTCTTGGCGATCTGCCCCTTCAGGTGTTTCACGTCCGGATGACGACCCGTGTAGAGCCCTGTAAAATCCGCCAGTTGGGTCTTCAAGTGCGCCAGCTCCTGATCCAGGGCGGGGAGCGACCCAAGGTCGGTGCCCTTGCCATGTCGCAATTCCGCTTGCAGAGAACGGTACTGCCCCAAAAGAGATTCGTAGTAGAGTTGCTGTTGTTTGACACGATTGCGGGCATCGATTCCCGCTTGCAGGCGCGCTTCTAAACCGGCAAGGATCTGAACGTTACTTTGCAACTGTCCCGGTAGCTGACCCGGATAGCGAGTTTTGAATTCGCGAAGGCGCTGCTCCTGTCCCGCCAGATCTTTACGCGCTTCTTCCAGTTGGTTTTTTAGAAACCCGGTTGTGCTCTCGGATTGTTGTTGACGGGCGCGTAGATTCTCTTCGATGAAGAGTGAGGTCAGTTGGCTGGTTACCTGCCGGGCGATCCCAGGATCGCCGGAGGAGTAATAGATCTTGAAGGCCGTCAATTCGTCCCGTCGCCCCGGAGCTTTCACCAGGTCAATCTTGATATCCTTCCGCAGGCGCTCGACCAATTCGTCCGGACTCAGGCGGTTGCGTTCCCCTGCGTAGAGGTGAAATACCTCGATAACTCGCTCTAGCCGCGTCCGACTCAGGATCTGCTGCGTCATACTTTGCAGGCGCTCTTGAAGATCGATAGTCACATTGGGGATGACGTAGTGCTCGGGTACTTTCTGCTGTTCCACCAGGATCAGAGTTTCAGAGCGATACTCGGCTGGCAAAACCCATGCCAGCATTGAGCCGGTTGCCCACGTTCCGAAAAGCCCGAGCAGAAGCCACCAGCGCCGGCGGCAAAGAATGGCCCAGTAGTCTTCCCAGGTTCGGTTGGAGGCCTGCTGTGAATCGTCCAGCATAATTAGCGTCCCAGTGGCCGAGCGAATTGATAGGTCAGAGACACTGAAAACTGATCGTGGTCCCCAATGAGAATTGAGGGTAAGGTGCTTGAGTTTATTTGATGCAGCCGTGCATAGTGGAAGTCCATCGACAGGTGTTCTCCCAGAGTGTATGAGATCGAACCGGTGGCCGAAAGCGTTCGATACGCCGCACTCGATGAGACAAGGCCTAATGCGCTCGTGGAGCCATAGCCGAGACCTAAACGTGCCGTCCATCTGCGTGCCAGCTGCCGCCTCAGCTCCCCACTCCCGGACTGAAGCCGCGATGCTCCAAATAGCCCTGCCCCGTCACTGATCCGGCGGACCCAGCTAGCGCGGAGAGCAGTCCGCTTGCCCTGCCACTCATATGTCGCTCCGCCGCTCAATGAGTGAATCGCATTGGAAGTCTTCACCTTGAATTGGGCAACCAAAAAGCCCAGATCAAAGGTCACCAAAATCTGGTCCTGGATGTGGGAGAACTCCGGGCCAAGAAAAAGCGACAACGACTGGGTCGGGGTGAGAGCAACGGAATGAATGTAGAAAATGGTGTGGATCCTCGCTCCAGCCTCACCCTGCTTGAAGCTGAGGCTCTGGAACTGATACATCGCTCCTGCCGAGTGACGTCGGGAGAAACGATGAGAATAAAATGCACGAGCTCCCTCCGATCGCGAATCCACCAAGCTCTCGTCCACCGCGGTTGGGCCTGGAAGACTGCGAAAACGGTTCTGGAAGAAGCTGCCGCTGATCCCGACAATGGTGCGGGGTCCCACTAGGTAGTCGAGATCCAGGCCAGCTTCCTGGTAGATGCGTCGCGCGATGGGGGTCAGAACCGAATCGTTGGGGCGGTCCAAGACACTAAACTCGGGGATAAACGGCTGCGGATTCAGCCGGTCCAGGAGATGGGTTTCCACTCTGAGACTGTCGCGGAGGCGAACGGTCAGACGTCGTGTGGCCTGATACTGAAAGTCCAGGCCAAGGTTGTGGGCGAAAAGATCGCGAACGGGCAACCGCTGATCAACTGTGATCGTCGGACTGTAGCCGAACGACCAACGCAAATGACGGTGGGTCCCCAACAGGGTAAGCTGCGGCTGAATGGACCAGGTGAAATCGCCTAGCCGATTTTCGTTATCCAAGAGGCTGTTGCTGTCATAGAAGTTCGCCACATTCAAACTCCCGACGAGCAGGTTGGTCCTGCTGCGCTCGCTCGCGAGGGCTAGCGGACCTGTCCGCCCATCGGCCACCTGGGGCGCGGAGGACTGCGCCATTACCTCTAGAACTACGAGTATCAAAAGTGCAGCGGCGTGAAAAATCTTATGCATAACTCACCTTCACGGCACGACGATGGTGTCGTGTGGCTCGAGCTCTAAATTCTGTTCGAAGTGGTGTCCCTTAATGACATCCTTGTAATTAAAAGGACTCCGCATGCGAGAGCCGTCTGGCCTCAAGCGTAGGACATAGATTTTCGTAATCTTGGCGAAGTCGCGGAATCCACCGGCCAGAGCGACGGCATCTAGCACGGTCATAGGTCTGATCAGCGGATAAGTCCCAGGCCGGTTGACTTCTCCGACGATGTTGAACCTTTGGCTTCTGATTTCCTGGACGATGACAGTTACCTCGGGCTCGAAGAGATACGAACGCAGTTTTGTAGCAATCATGCTCTGAAGGGCTCGTGGGGTGAGGCCGTTGGCTTTCAATTCGCCAATCAGTGGGATGGAAATTTTGCCGTCCGGACGCACCGCAACGGCCCGTGAGATCTCCGGTTCCTTCCAGACATTAATTGCCAGCACATCGTCGATGCCAATCGCGTAGTCTTGGTCGGAGGGCGTCTGAATCGACTCGCTCGTCTCTTTGCTCTCCTCTTTAGCTACCGGATCAGGAGCAGGGGCCTGGGTTGCATTATTACTGCCCGGGTGTGGTTCCGCCGGGGCCGGTGTCGAGGGCTCGGCCCGCGCCGCCGGAGGAGCGGTTGGAGCCTCCGCTGGCTTAGGGGCATACTCCGGCACACTAGCCCGCCGCATGCCATCCCGCAGAGGTGGCGCTGCCGGCTCCGATGAATCAACCTTGGCCCGCGCCGCTGCAGGACTATCCTGAGCGGCCGCCGTCTGGGTCAACGAATCCGGCGAAAAATCCCTTGGCCTAACTTCCGCCAGAGGCCACGGTCCGAATTTCGCTAGAACGGCATTCCCGACGACAGGAGCTTGATTCTTCGACGGCAGGTCAGGATCTGCTTGTGCAGCAGAGTGAAAAACGACAGTAACGACATTTCCGTCCTCGCGGATGGTGTAGGGAACCTCGCTCGCGAGGTCGATCACAACTCGGGCCACGTCGGCCTTGAACTGGCCTACACGAACCCCTCGCACGGGCTGCAGATCACTCGGAATCGACTTCCGCGGCATGTGCACGAACGCATCGGAAAAATCCAGCACCAAACGATCGGGATCGCTGAGACGAAAAGCAACGTAGGAAAGGGGGCCATTCCCGTCCACGTGGACCTCGGTTTGTTGTTCATTTCGGCTTATACGAACTTGCTCGATCGCGGTTGGAGAGGAATTGTTTGCCCCGACCGGCCCGCTGCCTGCCTTCGCCGGCGTTTCAGCGGGGGACGCGCCAAGCGCATTCTTGGTTTGGCCTCCCTCGGCCCCGACCTGACTCAACGCCAGCAAGAAAACGGCAATAATCGGAACCTGCCTGTGCCAGCGCCTTTTGCGAAGTTCGATGAGCCGTGCTGTATTCCGAGGATTGTGGGTCCGCGATGTCCGGTCAGACAGACGGGGGGCAAGGGCTAGCCTTAGTTGAGAGATTCGGGTGTTGGTAGATTGCGATTCCATGTGTCTGGTCCTAATTCCGCCTTGACCCGATGACTGCTGGCATCAGTCGTCTGACGCCGTTTCGCCCGTCCACTGCGGCATTGCCATTTTCTTGGGCGTTATCCCCATCTCACGGATCTTGTAGAACAGAGAGCGGTAGCTGATGTTCAGGACGCGTGCAGTTTTTCTCCGATTCCAGCTATGAGCTTCCAGAGCCTGCGAGATGATCTTGCGCTCAAACTCAATGACGACTTTCCGAGTCAGTGCCTTTAGGGAGACCGACCCGCTTGCAGGGAAGTCATAGTTGTGAGGCTCCTCCTTCCAGCTCAACAACTCGCTGTAGATGGTTTGCTCGGAGCCCATGATTATGTAGCTTCTGACGACGTTCTCCAGCTCGCGAATATTCCCTGGCCAGTGATGTCGTTGCATCAGGGAAAGGAGCTCGTTCGAAAGCGGGCGGGCCCGGAGGTTGTACTGCCGGTTGAATTGCTCGAGGAAGTATTTAGCGAGCCTCGGAATGTCCATCAGCCGCTCTCGCAACGGAGGCAGTTGGATAGTTACGACGTTGATTCGGTAGAACAAGTCCTGTCGAAAAGTGCCGGAGTTGATCTCGCGCTGCAGTTGGCGATTCGTGGCGCAAACCACGCGCACCTCGACCCGTTTATCCCCCTGGGCTCCAATGCGGCAGAACCGTCCATCCT
>QHYQ01000202.1 GCA_003224175.1 Acidobacteriota bacterium | reverse complement strand
TCAGGGCACCGGTGCGAACGCTTTGAGCTACCTTGTAGCGGGTTCGGCGACCGTCTTCTTATATTCTTCGGCCTCGGACGGGGCGCAGATCATCTCGCGGATGTCGAAACTTGCTGGTTGCCGCCGTAAGATGAACTTGTTGAGGCCCAACCAGGGTTCCTTATAGGCCTTGGGATCGTCGATTTTAACAGTGAGCTCTAAAGTATCCTGATCCACGAGATGATAGATTTCCTCAACGCGCATATCAGCGCTGTGCGGGTCGCCGGCATTATCGAGCCAAGTTCTTTCGTCCAATCCTACCGTATTCACAACGAACGTGTAGTCATCCTGCCAGTGACCGACGGAGTAACCATACCACCTGGGTTCGGGATCTTTGGGCAACTCGCGACCGTCGGTCCAGATGGCCCGCCAGACCTTTTGGTATTCGTATAACATCAGGATCTGATCGGGGGCCTGGGCAATCCTAAACGGCCGCAGTTCGAAAAATAAATTGCGCGGAAAACCTGCCGGATCGCAACCGTCGAGCGGATCATTGATCAGGCCGAGGCTGACCTTTCGGGGGCCGTCGCCGGGCTTGTACGTATTGGCCATTTTTTCGCCCCATTCCGTAAATGGGGCACGGCTTTTAACTCCAGTGGGCTGGATTCCGGCCGCGAAAGCGTCCCAAATTCCGCTGACGTCGCGGCGCGGCGCCGGGCCGGAAGATGGTCGCGCTTGCTTAGGCGCAATGCTTGGGGTATTCCAAAGCGCCGCAGGTGCTGCATTCTGTTTTTGTGCGGCCCCCGATTGCTGCGCTCGAGTCGCGGAGTTGGGAGCGAGGCAAGAGCACAGCACAACCGCCGCAGGAATGACAAGAGTCAGCGATCGCCTCGACATTGTGTGAACCTCCTTGCGAAGATAGCCGCAGGCCGTATGCTCAGACCCTGCTGCGGAACCGCCACGTCTGGCCTCGTGCAGCGCACGGCCTGGATCCCCGGCGTCAACGCACCCCTGCGTGGATTGTTCGGCATGCCAACTACTTCGAAGAATCCGCCGGCTTAGGCGCGTCAACCTCGGGCCCAAATACTCCCGGGATCCGCGTGCCCAATGTCTGGCCGTTCGCAAGCACAACCTGCATGACACGCCCAATCGGCGCGCCATTCTTGACAGGCTGCAGAGTGACGGTAACGTGATCGCCGGGCCTGAGGACTTGCCTGCTCCAGCCGAGATTGGTCATGTCCGCTGGATTGCTCGTTTCGGCAATCCAATGGGCGACATTGCCTTTGTCATCCGCCGCGTCGAATTTCAACCAGCAATGGGGATTTGCCCAAACCCATTCCGTGACCGTCGCCTTCATGTTGAGCTTCTTATCAATATCAAAATTCGAGTTGCCATGATGAGCAAAAAGCGGGGAACTGATCAGCAATCCCAGTCCCAGAAGAACGACCATGTGCTTAGTCTTCACGCCAGACCTCCTGTGCTCTGGTCCTTGCCGAGAGGCTCGGCCGCGATGGCCTATTGTAGGAGAGCCTTAACCATAGGCCAACTGCATTTATAGTGCTGCCAAGCACCACACTCCAGTGATCGGAACGATTCTTGCGAACAGCCGGGGACTAGACTACGAATCCTTGAGCTAGAGAGTTCGCGTCTGCAACGTGCAGTTTCGACCGCAGGACATGCTCATTTGCGAGAAAGAGCAAGGGAAGACCGCCTTTTCGTTTCCAGGCTATCTGCGTTTCCAGAACTGATTCCAATTTGACCCCTCCCGGCGCGCTCCTTATAGTAAGTCGTATTGTTGAGCGAAGCAGCGAGCAGAACTGGAGAGAACACACGTGCCGGGAGATTCCCCAAGAGCGAGTTCTAAAGGGACGCCCCAAGGCGCCGAATTCCCCAAGGTTTATGAGCCGGGGCTGATTGAGCCACGCTGGGCCAAAACCTGGGTAGACGAGCAGTTCTTTCGCGCTGATCCAGGCGCTTCGGGAGCCGTCTTCTCGATCGTTATTCCGCCGCCGAACGTGACCGGGTACATCCACATCGGCCACATGCTCGAGCACACGCAAATCGACGTCCTCACGCGCTGGCACCGCATGCGCGGCGAGAGCACGCTGTGGCTCCCGGGCATGGATCACGCCGGCATCTCCACGCAAGTCGTCGTGGAACGCGAACTCGCCAAGCAAAACGTCACGCGCAAAGCGCTGGGGCGAGAAGAGTTCGAGCGGCGCGTTTGGGACTGGAAAGAGCACAGCGGCGGCACGATCAAAAAGCAGATGATTCGCCTGGGTGATTCCTGCGACTGGTCGCGCGAAAGGTTCACGCTCGATCCGCCGCTCTATCGCGCCGTTCTGGAAGCCTTTCTGCGACTTTACCGCGAAGGGCTGATCTATCGCGGCCGCTATATTGTGAACTGGTGCCCGCGCTGCCAGACCGCCTTGAGCGACCTCGAAACTGTGCACGAGGAGCGCCACGGTCACCTCTGGCACATTCGCTACCCGGTGGTTAGTTCGAGCCAATCGCTCGTCGTAGCCACTACGCGTCCGGAAACGATGCTGGGCGATACGGCAGTGGCGGTGAATCCCGAGGACGAACGCTACAAGCACCTGGTCGGCAAGACAGTTCTGCTGCCCCTGATGAACCGGGAAATTCCCGTGATCGCGGATGCCGCAGTGGACCGTGAGTTCGGTACGGGAGCCGTGAAGGTCACGCCGGCGCACGACCCCAATGATTTCGAGATGGGACGGCGTCACAAGCTTCCTGAGGTCGACGTGATGACCGAAGAGGGGCGCATGAATGCGAACGCAGGCACCTACGCCGGCCTCGATCGCTTCGAAGCACGCAAGCGCGTCGTGGCTGATCTAGAATCGCAAGGCCTGCTCGTCAAGGTAGACGACCATACCCTCGCGGTGGGAGTCTGCGATCGGTGCAAAACCGTGGTCGAGCCGCGCGTCTCCACGCAATGGTTTTGCAAGATGCGCCCCCTGGCTGACGCTGCCGCAGAAGCGGTCGAGCAGGGGCAAATCCGGATCGTGCCAGATAATCAGCGCAAGATCTTCACCGATTGGCTGGCAAATATCCGTGATTGGTGCATCTCGCGGCAGCTCTGGTGGGGCCATCGCATTCCGATCTGGCATTGCCCCTGCGGTGGCATCACGCCCGCGCGCGATTCGCGAGTTGTAATCGTTGACGGCCGCGCGCTGCCGGCCAGCCCTCCGGAGAAATGCGCGAAATGCGGTGGCGGAAAGCTCGAACAGGACCGCGACGTGCTGGATACGTGGTTCAGTTCGGGCCTTTGGCCGCTCTCTACGCTGGGCTGGCCCGACGACACGCCGGACCTGCGCGCGTTTTATCCCACGACGCTGCTCATCAGCGGCTACGACATCCTGTTTTTCTGGGATGCGCGCATGGTCATGCTGTGCCTGCATCTCGCACCCGGGAAAACCACTGCCGAACGAATTCCCTTTCGCACGCTCTATCTGCACTCGCTGGTCCGCGACGCGCAGGGCCAGAAGATGTCTAAAATGCGCGGTAACGTTGTTGACCCTCTGGAATGGATGGAAAGATACGGCACGGACGCGCTGCGCTTCACGCTGGCCATCAAAGCCGCTCCCGGTACGGATATCGCGCTCAGCGAAGAAGCCGTCCTAGGCTATCGCGCCTTCGCCAACAAGATCTGGAACGCGGCGCGATTCGTCTTCATGAATCTGGAGAAATTTCAGTCCGCCGCGGGAATGAGCATCGAAGAACTGGCGGCACCGGAAGTTCGTGCCGCTGCGCCGTATCCCGCAGGAAAAGAAGTTAGCCTTGCGGACCGCTGGATTTTCTCGCGGCTGGCGGAGGCCATCGCCACCATCGATGATGCGCTGGAGAGTTTTCGTTTTCACGAGGCTGCGCACATCGTCTATCACTTCTTCTGGGGCGATTTCTGCGATTGGTATATCGAGTGGGTGAAGCCGGCGACGGCGGACGCGAATCGCGATGTTGCCGTGCCGGCATGGCGCAATCTTTTTGCCGTATTCGAGGCGGCACTACGGCTGCTGCATCCATTTATGCCTTTTCTCACCGAGGAGTTGTGGCACCGGCTGCCGCAGCGCGCGCCGGAAAAGGATAAAAAGGCGCGGTCGATCGCCTTGCAGCCGTTTCCGAGGCCGGCGCCGCAATGGTCCGATCTCGACGCGGAGCAAGAAGTGAAGCTGCTGCAGGAAGTGATTGTAGCGGCGCGCAACGTTCGGGCGGAACTTAAGCTCGATGCCAAGCACCGCGTGGCTGCGGATTTTGCCCCGGCGACCACGGCGGTGCGGGCTGTCGTTGAAAACAATAGCGGACTGATTTTGAGACTGGCCACGCTCTCCGATCTGAATTTTTCCGACGCCAAGCTCGAACCAACCTCCGGACCGGTACGTTCGACGGCGGACTTTGACCTGCGCATTGCTTATGGCGATACGGTTGAACTGGGCGCGGAACTTGCCCGGCTGCGCAAGGAAAAAGAGCGCCTGGCGCGCGATCTGGAATCAAAACAGAACCGCCTGGCAGATGAGACTTTCCGCAGCCGCGCGCCCGCGGAAATCGTGCGCCAGCTCGAAGCGACGTTTGCGGAACGCCGGTTGGAATTCGAAAAGCTGACGGAGCGTCTGGCACAGTTGGAAGCCGATGATCGACACAGGGCTCCGTGACAAAGTAGTTTTGGTCACGGGGGCGAATAACCCTCACGGAATTGGTGCTGCCGTGGCCAGGGCGTTTGCCACACAAAGAGCGAAGGTGTTCCTTCATTACCTTCGGGACAAAAGGCCAACTCAGGGGTGCGCAAGTACCGCCTCGCCCGGCGAAGCATTTTACCGCACCCAACAGACCAAAGATGCCCAGGAGGTTCTCAAGAGCATTGGCGACATCGGCGGAGAAGCCCACGCTTGGGAGGCTGATTTGTCCGATGTTAGGGCTACACGAACTCTATTCGACGAAGCCGAAAGAGCCGTCGGTTCCGTCTCGGTGCTCGTGAACAATGCGGCGCATTGGGAGGGCGATACATTCCTCCCAACCGGCGCGGATTTGCCGAACAGGCTGCACGAGCTGTGGACGGAACGGCCTAACCAAATCTCGGCTCAGAGTTTCGAGCGCATCTTCAATATCAACACGCGAGCACCAGTTTTGTTAATGGCTGAATTCGCGCGGCGGCACATCGAACGACGAGCAGCGCGGGGGTGCATTGTCAACGTGAGTACAGACGGCGCTCATTGTTTTCCTTCTGAAATTTCTTATGGCGCCAGCAAGTTCGCTCTTGAAAGCTACACGCGAAGCGCTGCTAAAGAACTTGGTCCTTCCGGCATTGCGGTCAACGCTGTCTCGCTAGGACCTGTACAGACGGGTTGGATCACGCCAGAACTGGAGAGAGAGATTTTGCCGACGATTCCGTTGGGCAAGATAGGCACTCCGGAGGACGTGGCCGATGTAATTGTCTTCTTGGCTTCGGACCAGGCGCTATGGGTAACGGGGCAAACAATTTGTATCGGCGGCGGGCATCGGATGTGATGATGTGACGAGCCCACCTCTCAAGCCGCCTGAGCAACTTCGGTGTCCAGGGCAACGGTGACGCGCTCGATGGCCACGCGCACCTTCTTGGAACCACCGACCGGGCCGGGACCACTGACCGGCGGATCGACGCCCTGCTGACGCTGCTTTCGGAAAATCCTATGATCGTCATCAGCGGCGAGAAAATCGCGCGGCAAATCGGCGTGAGCCGTTCGGCGGTTTGGCGCTGGACGCAGCGACTTCGGGCGCTCGGAGTGCGTGTGAAGGGACATCCGCGGACGGGCTATCGCATGGAACGCGTACCCGACGTGCTCTCGCCCAGTTTGCTGCGGCGGCGCCTGCGTGATTCGCCATTCGGGAAGCGCATCTATCACTACTTCAAAACGGCTTCCACCAACAGCATCGCTCTCGAGCTCGGGCACGCCGGTGAACCTCATGGAGCGATCGTCATCGCGGAGGAGCAGACCGGCGGCCGGGGCCGCGCCGGCCGGAGCTGGTATTCCGAGAAGACCAGCGGAATTTATATGACCGCGCTGCTGCGTCCGCAGATTTCGCCGAATGTCGCGCCCGTGATCACCATGGTCGCGGGTCTGGCTGTCCGAGATGCGGTGCAGGAAGAAACCGGAGTGGAGGCCGACCTGCGTTGGCCCAACGATGTGCTCGCGGACGGCAAGAAATTTTGCGGCATACTCACGGAAATGTACGCGGAGCCTAGCCAAGTGCGATTCGTGATCGTGGGCATCGGCATCAACGTGAACCACACGGCGATGCCCAGCGAGCTCACGGGAATCGCGACTTCGCTGCGCCTGATCACCGGAAAGCCAGTCTCGCGCCTGCAATTGCTTGTGCGGTTGCTGCGCCACCTAGACAGCTACTACAATCGGTTTTTGACCGAGGACGCTCAGCCCATCCTGACCCGCTTCACCGAGGTATCTACATACGCGCGCGGGAAGCGCGTGCGCATCAGCGCGGCAGCCGAATCGTACGTGGGGACAACCGACGGGCTGGAACCAAACGGGCTTCTCCGCGTGCGCCGCGACGATGGGAAGAGCGCGGTAGTTATCTCCGGCGATGTTTCCGAGGCGAATTGATGCTGCTTGCAGTTGACGTCGGCAATACCAACACGGTGCTGGGCGTCTTTCGCGATAGGGATCTGATCGCCAATTGGCGACTGACCACGGCGCGGGATCAGACCGTCGACGAATACGGCATCCTCACGCGCGATCTCTTTACCATCGCCAAGCTCGATCCGCATGAGATTCGCGGCGTGATCATCAGCTCGGTGGTCCCTCCGCTCAACTCCACGCTGGCGGGAATGGCCGAGCGATATTTTCACACGAAGGCGCTTTTCGTCGAGCCGGGCATTCGCACGGGCATGCCGGTGCATTACGACAATCCGCAGGAAGTGGGCGCGGACCGGATTGTCAACAGCGTCGCCGCCTATGAGAAATACGGCGGGCCGTGCATCGTGGTGGACTTCGGGACGGCGATCAATTTCGACGTAGTTTCCGAACGCGGCGAATACCTGGGTGGGACGCTGGCGCCGGGAATCGGCATTTCCGCCGAGGCGCTTTTTTCGCGCGCAGCACGGCTCTGGCGCGTGGAAATCCGTGATCCCGGCAAAATTATCGGCACGAATACGGCGCAGTCCATGCAAGCGGGTCTTTTCTACGGCTTCACGGACCTCGTGGACGGAATTCTGGAGCGCATCAAGAACGTGATGGGCAAAGATACGCGCGTGATCGCCACGGGTGGGCAGGCGTCCTTGATCGCGCAGGTCTCACGGCATATCCAGCAGGTGGACGAATTTCTCACGCTGGAAGGGCTACGCATCATTTGGGAAAGAAATCAACCTTCCCGTCATGCTGCACCGGCTGCGGAGAAGGTACCCCTGGCCGCACCCGTACCCGCCGCAGCAAAATCGGCCCGAAAGCGCGAATCGTAAAACTCTGCTGATGGATGCTTTCAACTATTTCAATTACTTCACGGAAATCGAAGAATACTTCTGGCGCAAGCGCGGCGCACATCTGCTGGTTTCGCCGCTGGATTGGGCCATCGTGGAGACCTGGCAAAGGGCGGGAATTCCGTTGGAGGCTGTGCTGCGCGGCATCGATAGCGCGTTTGAAAGCTACGCGCGCTCTCGGCGCGGCGCGGGAAGGCCGCTGAAGAGCCTGGCGTATTGCGTCGACGCGGTGCTCGACGCCGCCGCGGAGAAGCAGGAGACATCCGCGGGCGCCGGCCCCGAGCCGAAACGAGCTGCGAAACAGGCGGAGCCATTTTTTTCGCGCGAGGAGCTGCGCAATTTTCTGCGTCGTAATATCGAGAGGCTGGAGCAAGCCGCGGGGCGACTTGATTCCTCGGACGCCGAGCTGGCGCGGCGAATTGCGCAAGCTCGAGCCAGCGTCGCCAATTTGATGCCCCTGCTCGATTCGCCCGCCGATCTCGACGTCGAAAACCTGGAACGGCGGCTGAGCGCTGTTGAGGAAAGACTGAGCGCTGCCCTACTCGCCCAGGCGGACGAGAATATGCTTGTAAATATCCATAGTGACCTGGACCGGCAACTGGCGCCTTATCGACGCCGCATGTCGGCCGAGCAACTGGGCCAGCTCGAAAGGCAGTACACTCAGAAACGCCTTCTGGAGCGATTTGGCCTGCCACGGCTCAGCCTTTTTTATCTCAACTGAAACGAATTCTCATGCCAGATCCGATCGAAGTGCGAATTGAAAAGTTGGTCTATGGAGGCGAGGGCCTTGCGCACCACGAGGGCCACACTGTGTTTGCTCCTTTCGTCCTGCCGGATGAGAACGTATCCATCGAGCCGGTGGAGAGGCGAAAGAAATTCATTCGCGGCCGGGTGGCGCAGATCAGGACGCCTTCCGCCGATCGCGCGGCCGCGGCATGCCCCTACTTTGGCGTATGCGGGGGATGCGACTATCAGCATATTCCCTACGAATTGCAGCTCCGCTACAAGGCCGAAATTCTGCGCGAAACGCTTTCGCGGCTGGGCCGGCTGCATTGGGAGGGGCCGATCGAGCCGCATGCGTCTCCGCCTTTTGGTTATCGCAATCGCGTTCAGTGGAAAATTGCGAGCGTCGAAGGCGGCTCGCCTGAAATCGGCTATTTCCAGGCCGGCTCGCAAAAGCTCTGCGCCATCCGGCAATGTCCGATTGCCTCGCCGCGCTTGAATGAGGCTCTCGGCGCTATTGTAAATTTGTTGCAGTCAGGCAAGCTGACGGCGAGCGTGCGCGAGATCGAAGTTTTTGCCGATCAGGACGACGCCAGGCTACTTCTGAATGTGGCGTTGGACGCCGCGAACGGCGCTGCTGCAGAAACGGCGGAGTTGCTCCGCTCGGCACTGCCCTCGGTTGATACGCTCTTAACCCAGGATCGCCACACGGATCGCTTTGAGCTTTCGGGGCCGGGTCACATCAATTATCGCGTCGGGGACCATAACTATCGCATCGGACATCTCTCTTTCTTTCAGGTGAACCGCTTCGTGCTGGATGATCTCGTGCGCAGTGTCATCGGTGAGAGGCGAGGGAAGCTAGCCCTAGACCTTTTCGCGGGCGTCGGTCTTTTCAGCGTGCCGCTCGCGAATCGATTTGAACGGCTAATCGCTGTGGAATCGAATATCGCCGCGGTTCGCGACCTCGAAGCCAATCTTCAAGCGAGCGGCGCGGCTTCGCCAAATTGGCGGCATACGACGGTGGAAGCCTTTCTCGGACTTATCATATCGAGGCCCTAGTGCGACTCTCGCGTCGCGCATGAAGCTTCCTGCCCTGCTGATCGCGATCTTCGTTGCCGCAGGAGTCCTCGCGGCGTCTCCGATTGCTGCGTATGTTAAGTTTGGCGTCGACCTGTCGCTAGGAATCGGGCTGGGCTCCATGCTCGCGGGCTTCGGGCTGCTGAAACTCCGCCGGGCGGACCTCGCCTGGACCGCCGGCCTGCTTGCATGGTTCTTTCTCGGCGCTGGGGTCGCGCAAATCGAGCGAAGGGCGATACCGGCAAATCAAGTCACGAATCTGGCAGGCAGCGGCCAATTGGATCTAGACGAGCCGCTGCGCTGGCGAGGGATTCTGCGGGAGGATCCTTTACGCCTGCCCTGGGGCATTCGCTACCAAATAGATCTCGAGGAGGTGCAGACAGCGGGCGAATGGCGAGGCGCGCACGGCGGCTTGCGGGTGACCTATTTTTTTGACGGGCGCGTACCGGGAAATCCGGCGCCGGTTCGTGCCGGCGAACGCCTCGAAGTCTTGGCTCGGGCGAGACTCGTGCGAAATTTTGGCGATCCCGGAGCCTTTGATTATCGCGGGGCGCTCCAGCAACAAGGGATCGACCTCGCCGCAACACTGCGGAATCCGGCTCTGATGCAAGAGTTGCCGGGGCGGGCGCCAAAACTCTCTCATTATCTGGCTCGCTTGCGCGGGCGCTTGCTGAATGACGTGGAGGCTATGCTTTCGCCAGCCGAAGATCGCGCGGCAATTGCGCGAGCCATGCTGCTGGGCGATCGCAGTTTCGTCGATTCGCAACAGGCAGAATCCTTTCGTGAGACAGGGGCGTTCCACGTTCTCGTTGTGGCCGGCTTGCACGTCGGCGTTCTCGCAGCATTCTTTTTCTGGGCGGGAAAAAAAATACGTCTGCCGATCGCTGCGAGGGCATTGGTGACGATTGCGGTTCTGGGTTTTTACATCGCGATTATCGAAGATCGGCCGCCCATTATTCGCGCCGCATTGATGGCGATCATTTATTTGCTCGCCCTTGTGCTCTATCGCCGTGTGGCCCTGCTCAACACGGTCAGCCTGGCCGCTGTTGCAATTCTCCTGTTCCGGCCGTCGGAGATCGCTCAGGCCAGCTTCCAGCTCTCTTTCCTTGCGGCCGGAATTATCGCCGCCATCGCACAGCCGCTGCTGGAACGAACGGCAGAACCTTATCGTCGCGCTCTCGAACATCTCGGCGACGTGACGCGCGACGGCAGCCACGCGCCAAGGGCCGCGGAATTTCGGCTTGATCTTCGATCCGCGTCCGCGTGGCTGCGCTCCTTAGTGCCATCGAAACTGACCGGCTATTCCGACCAGCTTGTCGTGTTCCCTTGTCGCGTTGGCCTTCGGTTGTGGGAATTGGCGGTGCTCTCGGTCGCCCTGCAGATCGGCATGCTTCCACTGATGGCCCGGGATTTTCACCGAGTCTCTTTTATCGCGCCGGTCGCAAACATTCCTGCGGTGCTGCTCACCGCGATCATCGTGCCGTTTGGGTTCGCATCACTCGCACTGGGCGCAGTGTGGAGGGGCCTCGGGATCATTCTCGGACGCATGCTGAGCTTTTTGATCGGGGCGCTGGCGGCATCCCCCATTGGTTCGCGCAACTTCGCTCCTCTTCCATGCGGGTTCCATCGCCGCCCACGGCCTTGCTCGCCGGGTTTTTCGCAGCCGCGCTGGTTTTAGGGGCGGCGATTATGATGAACAGGAAACGGGCCTCCGGCATCGGGCTCGCGTTTGTGCTCGTATGCGCAGCGCTGATCGTTATCTATCCTTTTTCCGCTCGATTTCAGCGTGGGCGCCTCGAAGTGACCGTCCTGGACGTGGGGCAGGGCGACTCCATTTTTGTGACTTTCCCCGACGGTCGCACCATGCTCGTGGATGCCGGAGGTCTGCCCGGCGCCAATTATGTGCGCGGGATGAGGCCGGGGCTCGACGTGGGCGAAGATGTCGTCTCGCCATTCCTCTGGTCTCGCGGACTCAAACGCATCGATACGATCGTGATGACGCATGCGCATGAAGATCATCTCGGCGGGATGCCTGCGGTGCTGCGAAATTTTCGCGTCGGCGAACTTTGGGTGGGACGAGATGAGGATGCCGCTGGCTATCGCCATGTGCTCGCAGAAGCCAAGGCGAAGGGCGTGGCTGTGATCCATCGCCTCAGAGGCGAGCATTTCGATTGGGCCGGCGTGCGCGTGAGCGTTCTCTGGCCAGACTCAAGCGATCCGGCACGCGCGCGCAACGATGATTCCGTTGTCTTGCGTCTTCAGGATGGCCAGGATTCATTTCTGCTGACCGGAGATATCGAACGCGCTGTGGAGCGCAGCATATTGGCTGATGGCGATGAACTCGCCGCGAAGTTCCTAAAAGTTCCGCACCATGGCGGAAGAACTTCAAGCACTCCCGCGTTTCTAGAGGCCGTTCACCCGGTGGTGGCCGCTATATCTGTGGGCGAGGCGAACGCTTATGGTGATCCGAACCCAGAAACAACCGAGCGAATCCTCGCTCAAGGAACGCGTCTGTTTCGCACAGATCGAGATGGCGCCGTCACCATCACGACGGACGGCCAGTCGATGAACGTTCACTCGTTCCTCAGTTGCGCGAATCCCTGCTCGGAACTCTCCTCCTCCGCCGCATCCCCTGCAGAAGGGCCGGCCTTCTAGTCCTGGTCAGGAATCTAATTTGCAGGTGTGAAACAAGCTCGGGAGAGCTTTCTTGCTGCAAGTTAGGGCAGTCACTATAATCTTTTGGAAGGGTTCATGAATTCCATTCAGCCAGTTTCTCCAAGCAAGGCAGAAATTGACGAAGAATCAAGACGGGTGCGCCGCCTGCGCATTGTGGTCAATCTTTCTTTGAGCATCATCGCGCAGGGCAACTTGCCTTATGAGGAGGCGCAGGAGATTGCCGCCTCGGCGCGGAGACTGGCGGAAGCACTGTTTCCAGGCAAGGGCGAAGTGTATGACCTGCTTTACCGGCCCCAATTCCGTCGCCTGATTAGCGAAGTCTACCGCCTGCAGTAATTCGTATCGCTATCTCCGCCAAGCGGCCAGGGCCGAGAGCACCACAATCGTGATCGCGGCTCCGATGGCGGCGCAGTATTCACGATTGCGCATATACTGCGTGAAGGAAAACTGCGTGCCATTTGCCGAAGTCTTCACGCGGAGTCTCGGCCAGAATAGCGGCACGCGAGCCGCGTAATCATCGAACGCCTTGCCATATTGTTCGCGGAGCTCCGATTCTTCCCGGCGCATTACCTGGGCGTAAAAAACGCCGAAATAGAGCGCCACCAGAGCGCCTGCGAGCCAGGAGCGGCCGGCTAAGGCAAATCCCCCGGCAATCAGGGCGCTGCCAAAATACAAGGGATTTCGCGTGCGCGCGTAGGGGCCCGTGTGCGCGAGCGCTTCACGCTTACGCAAGTGCCCGGCGGCAGCCGCGCGTATCAGCAAACCCAGCGCCGTAAGAACAGAGCCAATGAGAATCGAGCGAAATGTGGGGCGAGCCAGCCAGAGGCAGAGCGCCGCGGTGGGATAACCCAGAGGCGCACGCCAGCGTGCCCAGGCCGGCCCCGGAACGTTCATGCCTCCAGGCCGCTTCCTCGCTCGGAGGCAGCGACCCATCTACGAAGCTGCGACAGCGATTTTTTATGCATGAGAGAGCGTGCGGAGTCGCGCCAGCAGATCGCGCGTGGAGTGCCGCTTGGGATCACCCACGATGGCGATGCGCACGCCGAGACGCTGGGCGGTCTCGCGCTCGGGTACGGTTTCGGTGGTGTAATCGGTTCCCTTTGCGTGCACGTTCGGTCGCAGGATCGAAAGCAAGCGCGTCACGTCGGGCTCTTCGAATACCACCACGTAACTGACGGCGGCAAGACCGGCAACGAGACGTGCGCGCGCTTCGGCGGAAAGTATCGGGCGGCCCTCGCCCTTCAATGATCGGACGCCGTCGTCGGAGTTGACGGCCACGACGAGCACGTCCCCTTCACGACGCGCCCCTTCTAGGTAGCGGGCATGCCCGACGTGCAGCACATCGAAGCAGCCATTGGCCAGCACGATCCGCTCTCCACGATTTTTGTGCTCGCGAAGCTTGAGGGCCAACGACTCGAGCGGCAGAATTTTATTTCGGGTGTCCATGGCCGGGCTCTGCGCATTCCTGGTTCGCATCGGATCGAATCGCCGCTACAAGTTCGTCGCGCGTAACCGTGGCCGTACCGCGCTTCATGACCACGATGCCTCCAGCATAATTAGCAATCCGTGCGGCTTGCAGCACCGTTGCGCCCGCCGCCAGGGCCAGCGTGAACGCCGCAATCACCGTGTCTCCCGCGCCGGTCACATCAACCGCCTGATCGCCGCCAAAAACGGCGAGTGGCTGCGGCATGCGCCCCCGTTCGAAGACAGTCATACCGTGCCGCCCACGGGTGACCACCAGGGCACTCAGATTCAGCCGCGCCATGGTACGCCGCGCAAAACCATCCAGCCTGGACGCGTCTCCTCCGATCTGCTCATTGTGGGCAGCCTCGATTTCTGCCTCATTGGGCGTCGCCGCCGTCAAATCGAGTCTTGTGTATGCGTGAAGGCGATACCGGGAGTCCAGTGTTGCGGGGCGTGCCCATCGGCGGCGGCCGCGAATACTCGCCACGACCTCCGGCGTGGCCGAGCCATATCCATAGTCGGAGATGAGAACTGCGGAAACGTCGGCCATCCTGTCACGCGCCTTGCGGACAAGCGCTTCGATGGTGCCCTCACCTAATCCGTCCGGCTCGCGGTCGACTCGTAACACCTGCTGCTGCGCAGTGTGCGGCCAGCCGGCAAGGAAGCGCGTCTTTGCAGGAGTTGTCCAGCCGTTCTTGCGGACGAACCCCGAAGGATCGACTCTCTTCTTACGGAAATATTCCGCTAACGCATTGCCCGCGGCATCGTCCCCCAGAGTGGCTACCGGTTGCACTCGCGCGCCGAGGTCCGCCAGATTATTGACCGCATTAGCGCCCCCTCCGGGCAAGATATGCATTTCCCTGCGCCGCAGGATGAGCACGGGCGCCTCCCGGGATACCCGGGAGATTTCACCGAAGACGAATTCATCGGCGACGAAATCGCCTAAGACCAAAATGGTCTGCCGGGGAAACTGCTCGATGATACCGATCAGCCGCGCCACTTCTGTGCCGCGCTCCCCGGTCACCTGACTTCCTCGAGGATCGCGTCGACGGCTTCCGAAAGGTCCTCCACCACCGAATCGGGCTGGCGCGGCCACTCCCGCCGGTGCAACTCATATTCGCCGCGGCCATAGCCCGTCATAACCAACACCCCGCGCCCACCCACGCCGTGAGCCAGCTCGACGTCAGCATAACGATCCCCCACGACGAAGGAACTTTCGAGGCGCAGGCCGTGCTCCCGGGCCGCCCGTTCCAGCAATCCCGCCAAAGGCTTGCGGCAGGAACAGTCGTCCTGGCTGGTGTGCGCGCAATAGTAGTAGCCGTCGATACGAGCCCCAGCGCCGGACAATTCCTGGCTGATGCGGTCGTGAATTTGAGCCACCAGCGACTCCGGAAAAATCCGCCGGGAGACACCCGATTGATTGGTGACCACGATCACCGGCAAGCCCGCCTTATTCAACTTGCTGATTGCCGGAGCAGTGAACGGAAAGATATGCAGCCGGCTCAAATGATTGAGATAACCCATCTCTTCGCAAATAGTACCGTCGCGATCCAGGAACACCGCCGGCCGCAAACCCTTCGCTTCAGGCAAGACCTTGACTCCAGACAGTCGAGCTTTTTACGCGGCCACCGGACGCGAGCGAAAAGCGGGCGGCTTCAAAGACGCGCTCGACGGAGATGCGCGTCATGCAACGATGGTCAATGGGGCATTTGCGGAGAAAACAGGGACTGCAATTCACTGGCTCGCGAATCAGGGTGAATTGCGGCGTGAAGGCCCGAGTGCCTTCGGGATCCGTGGGGCCGAATATGCCGATGACCGGAACTCCTACCGCGCCGGCGACGTGCATCGCTCCAGAATCATTGCCGATGAACAAGCTGCAGGCGGAAAGCAGCGCCGGAAGTTCGCCGATTGGGGTGGCACCGACCAGATTGCAGACACGGTTGCGCATCGAGCCAGCGATGCGCGTCGCCATCCCACTTTCTTGAGGCGCGCCGAAAAGTATCACATCCGCATCGAACGCCACAATCAGCCGGTCGGCGAGTTCCGCGAAGCGTTCCGGTTCCCAGCACTTCGCGGAACCGTAAGTCGCACCAGAAGCTAAGGCAATTCGGACAGCATTTTTGCGCACCCCTGCGGCAAAAAGGCGCTCCAGCGCTTTCTTCCGATCTTCCTCAGGGACAGCGATAGTGATCTCATCGATTCGGGGCAAACGCTCGAGCCATCCGGCTCGGCGGAGCAGTTCCAGGTAATCGTAGGCCTCGTGATCCGGGGCTTCGCCTTTCACCGGAGTGGGAATGGCTCGAGTCAATAACCAGCTTCGCCCATGTTGCGCGTAGCCGATGCGCTCGGGTATCCGGGCGCGCCAGGCTATCCAAGCCGCGTCGAAGGCATTTTGGAAGAGCACCGCTACATCGAATTTCTCCCGGCGAAGCGCATGGGCCAGCCATTCCCGCCCCCAAAAGCCTTTATGTTTGTTCTTATTGTCGTAAACAAGGATGCGATCGGCATAACCTTGTTCGCGATATAAATCCGCCACCCAGGGGCGCGCGAGGATCATGATTTCGGCGTCTGGCCAGCGGCCGCGGATCGCTCGAAGCGCGGGAATGGACATAACCGCGTCGCCTACCCAATTTGTCGCCCGAACTAGGATTTTCATACTTGCGTCACCGGCTGGGTGCGGCTGACCGCAGCTCGCACTGCCGTCCAAAAGGCGTCTTCATTGTTGAGCGCCATGCGAATCCGGCACGCGTAGACGGGAAGCGCCGCAGCAAGCGAAAGCGGCAAATTGAACACATCCTTCTCGGTGCAAATGAGCGCATGCGCGCCGGATGCAGTGGCTGTGCTCTCCAGATCCCTGATTTCAGCGCTGGAATAGCGATGATGATCGGCAAAGCTGCGCTCGCCCACCACGGAAAAGCCCCAGTTTTTCAGGTCATCGAAGAAGGCCCCGGGATTTCCGATGCCGCAAAAGGCGAAAAACTTGCATTGCCGCCGCTCGCTTTCCGGCAAAACTTCGATCATCGAGGGCACTCGGAGTACCGTGTCTAGTCGCGCCTGCGCGTAAAATACGGGAGCGCTCGTGAACCTGTGCACCACGGTTTCGAGTGCCGGAGCATGGCTCGCCCGCGTGATGATCACGATATCCGCGCGCGCCAGCCCTGAGCGTGGCTCTCGCAAGCGCCCGGCAGGCAGGATCGCCCCACCTCCAAACGGATCAGTGGCATCGAGCAGGATAATATCAGCGTCGCGCTGAAGCTCGAGATGCTGAAACCCGTCATCCAGAATGAACCATTCTGCGCCATTTTTCGACAGGGCAACGCCATTCTTGTAACGGTCTTTGCCTACGCCAAACTGAGCCCGGCCGTTGAGCCTTTGGCGCAGCAAAGCGACCTCGTCGGCCGAGGTCTGAGCGGCGCCGCGTTGACCGAGGCCCCGATAACCCCGCGTCAGAATGGCGGGACGATGCCCTTCCGTCGCCAGCCGCTCGGCAATCCAGAGCACCATCGGCGTTTTACCTGTGCCGCCGACGGTCAGGTTGCCAACACTGATTACGGTACCCTGAAGCCGCCGGCTGCGCAGGAGCCCGCACCGGTAAAGGGCCGTTCGCAGCCGCATCACAGCACCATAAAGCAGGCCCAGGGGCCACAGCAACATTCGAGCAATCGGGGACCGCGTCACGTATGTGCTCGCTGCGGCTCGATAATCGCCGCGAGGCGATCGAGCGTCGCCGCGGTCGCGCCGCGGTTGCGCTCCACGATTTCGCGCGCCGCCAAGCCCATTTGCGCACGGCGCTCCGCATTTTCGAGCAGGCCGGCCCACGCGATGCCAAGTTGCGCGGCCGAGTCGACTTGAATCGCAGCACCTGCTTCGAGCAAGGTCGCGCCAATCTCACGGAAATTATCCATCGAACGTCCAAAAACCGGCACTTTTGCGAAGCCCGCCGGCTCGAGTGGATTGTGCCCGCCAGCGGGCTCGAGCGAGCCGCCGATAAATACGGCGTCCGCGAGGCTATATATCGCCGCAAGCTCGCCAATCGTATCCAGCAGAAGAATGCTCTTGTCCTCGTGCGCTGCGCTGCCCAATATTCCTGCCGAAGAGCCGTCGAGCGAGATCGCGCTTCGCCGGATCGGGTGCCAGCCCGCGCCAGACACGACTTCAGCGGCGGTGGCGAAGCGCTCGGGCTTGCGGGGCGCCAATATCAGCAGCGCCTGCGGCCATTTTCTCTGAAGCGTTGCGAAGGCTTCCAGCACCGGCTTTTCTTCGCCGGAAATCACGCTGCCGGCAACCACCACGGGGCCACGCTGCGATTGTTTCAATTCGGCCTGGAGCCAATTTACGAACGCATTCGGCCCCGGCGCAACCATGTCATATTTCATGCTTCCGGTGACGATGACGCGATCTGTAGCCGCGCCGAGGGCAATCAGCCGTGCCGCGTCCTGCTGCGTCTGCACGAGATACAGCGTCGCATCGTTCAATATGCGCCGGAGGAAACCTCCAATGACTCCGCCGCTCATCTTCACCGCGCGCGAGAACCCGCGAAAGGATCGGTCCGACAAGCGCCCATTCACAAATATTACCGGAACGCCCGTTCTTCGCGCCCGGCGCAGCAGATTCGGCCAAATTTCTGTTTCCAGAATCACGATCACGCCAGGCCGCACGGCCCAAAGCGCGCGCCGTACTGGTCCGTTCCAATCGAATGGAAAGTAGAAAACGGCGTCCGCGAAATTCATGCGCTCATGGGCCAGCGCTTGTCCTGTGGCAGTCGTCGTCGAGATCACCAGCCGCCAACCCGGAAAGCGCTGTTTCAAACAGCGCGCAAACGGAATCGCGGCCAGAACTTCGCCCACCGAGACGGCATGAAGCCAAATCGCGCGCGAAGTGCCGCCATGGGTGGCGAGCTCCGGAGGGAACTTTAGCCCCACCCGTTCCGAGAGATTTGGCAGATATTTCTTTCGCCGGACCCTGCTGAGCAGAACGTAGGGCGCCAGCAGGATCGTCCCTACCGCAGTGATCAGACTGTAGAGAAAATACATGCAGACGAGAGCGCCGCCATCCTAATTGCGATGCGACGACGAGCTAAGGCGTTATTATAGATGCCTCGGCATCGCGGGAGAAGAAGCACAATCAGTGTCGTACCTCGAGGCGCAAAGGCAACGCCAGACGATATTGCGCATCTCACGATCAGATTCGATGCCACCGCGAACCCATCTGGCCCTCCTCGCGTTCTGGCTTGCACTATGGCTCAGCACGGCGGCCGTGCAGGGTCAAACCTCAGCGACTCCGGCGAGGACCGGTTCGGCCGATCCCGCATCCCTCTCGGCGCGCGACTCCCATCAAGGATTGCTGATTGCCGCGGATCCCTATACGTCCGTCAATCGCTACAAGGAGAAGTTCGGCAAACACACCCCTTACGAGGGTGGCATCATCGCCATCGAACTTTTTCTGCGTAACGATAACGAGTCGCCGATTCGCCTCAATTTGAAGACGATGCAATTACTCATGAGCGCCCCGGGCGAATCCCGCCAGCGGCTTGAGCCGCTTTCGCCCGAAGAGGTGGCGGATCGCGTCCTGGCGAAGCCGGCAAAAGATCCGACACCGCGATTTCCGGTGCCCCGCGTAGGGCCGCCGCCCTCCAACAAACACGACAAAACCTGGGAGGACTTCGCCGCGACCGTGCGCTCAGCCGCGCTCGGTACGGATTTGCTTCCGCCTCATGCCACGACGCACGGTTTCGTCTACTTCGATATCGACCGGCACTACGAATGGATCTCGAACGCCCGCCTAGATATTCCCGACCTGGCATTTATGAACGACGCCAAGCCGCTATTCTTCTTCGAGATCGATCTGGCTCCTTCTCCTCACTGACCTGCGTGCGTTCGTTGAAAGCTGCGCGTGGCGAAACAGGCTTTGCGCGCCGGTTTGCTCGCATCGCTGCGCTCGGCTAAAATGCATGCGCCCCGGGCCCGAATCAGCAGGGACTTTCTGACAGATGGATATTCTCGATAGCTTGAATCCCCAACAGCGCGAAGCTGTGCTCGCCACCAATGGGTCGATCCTCATTCTGGCAGGGGCAGGTACGGGCAAAACGCGTGTCATCACCCATCGCATTGCCTATCTCATCCGGCAAGGCGTTCCGGGCGGCGCGATTCTCGCGGTCACCTTTACGAATAAGGCGGCCGACGAGATGCGCGACCGCGTTCGTGTGTTGCTCGAAAGCACCGATGCGGGCCCCAGCGATCCGTGGATCAGCACTTTTCATTCCTTTTGCGTCCGACTTCTTCGCCGCGAGGCGCCGCGGCTGGGTCTGCCGCGCGATTTTGCGATTTATGACGATGAGGAGCAGTTGGCGGCTCTGAAGCTCGCCCTTAGAGATCTGGGCGCCGAAGATTCCGGCGACACTCCGCGCGAGATTCTGTCACGCATCAGCTTCGCAAAAAATCACGCCATCACTCCCGAGCAGGCTCTCGCCGACGCATTTGACGAGCGCAGCAAGCTCGCTGCGCGCGCCTACGAGGCCTACGAGCAAACGTTGCGCAGATGCGGCGGGCTCGATTTCGACGACCTGTTGCTTCGCGCCGTGGAAGTTTTGCGGCGGTTCGAGGAGGCTCGGAAGGCCTGGCAGCAGCGATTCCAATATCTCCACGTCGACGAGTATCAGGATACCAACCGCGTGCAATACGATTTGCTGCGCCTGCTGGCCGGTCCCCGGCCGAATCTCTGCGTCGTCGGTGATGAGGATCAGTCCATCTATCGCTGGCGCGGCGCCGACGTCGGCAACATTCTGAGCTTTTCCAAGGATTTCCCCGACACGCAAGTCCTCCGCGTCCAGAAGAATTATCGTTCGCGCCAGAAGATACTGGACGCCGCCGCGGCCGTGGTATCGAAAAACGTCAAGCGCATCGGAAAAGAACTTACCGCGACGCGTGGCGAGGGTTCCAATCTCATTTTCTTTGAAGCCCGCGATGCGCGCGCCGAAGCGGAATACGTCTGCCAGCGCGTGATCGAAATCCAACGCGACGATTCCTCTTTGTATTGCGCCGTGATGTACCGCACCAACGCACAGTCTCGGGCCTTCGAAGAAGCCTTTCGCGCCCGTGGGATTCGCTACCGCCTGCTCGGCGGGTTCAGCTTTTATCAACGAGCCGAAATCCAGGACGTCCTCGCTTACGTGCGGTTGGCGATGTTTGCCGATGACGATATCGCCCTGCTGCGCGTGGTGAATACGCCGCCTCGGGGCATTGGCAAAGTCACCGTCGAATCGCTGCGCGCACTGGCTCGCGAGCGCGATACTTCACTTTGGAGCGCACTCAGTGAATTCATTGATTCCGGCTCGGCGCGCGCCCTGGCTCCGCTTCGCAGTTTCCGAGAGTTGATCGAGCAATTACGGGAAAAGCTGCCCTCCCTGCCACCCGCCCAATTCATCGCCTTTGTTCTCGAAGCCACTGGTTACTTGGACATGCTGCGCCAGCGCGACTCCGCCGAGGATATCGCCCCCATCGATAACTTGAATGAATTGGTGAACGCCATGGCCGAAGGCGCCGAGCGCGGCGAGACGCTTTCCGACTTCCTCGATCGCGCCGCGCTGGTGAGCGACGCCGATAATTTTGATGAGCGCGCCGCGGTCACGCTCCTCACGCTGCACACCGCCAAGGGCCTCGAGTTCGACCACGTCTTCCTGACGGGCCTCGAAGAAGGCACTTTTCCGCATAGCCGTTCCCTTCACGACCCCGAAGAACTCGAGGAGGAGCGCCGTCTCTGCTACGTAGGCATGACCCGCGCCCGCGATACGCTCACGCTCACGCGTGCGGTCTACCGCCGCATCTATGGCAGCGAGCGGCTGCATGACTCTTCTCCCTCGCGCTTTCTGCAGGAAATCCCCATGGAGCTCGTGGATACGGCAAAAGGATCGCTCGCCGCGGCCGGCGAAACGCGCCGCTACGAACCGGACCCCGAATACTCCTACTCGGCGGAAGAATTCGCGCGCCGCGTCCGCCGCACCGTGCCGGCGCCTTCGAGAGAACGCACGCCGCGGGTACGATCGGAAATTTCCGCGTCGGCGAGAGGCAAGAGCGGCGGCAACCCTCTCATCGGGCAGCGCGTGCGCCATCCAACCTATGGAGTTGGCACCATCATCCACGTGGATGGTGAGGACGACGACCGCAAGCTCACCGTGAGTTTCGCCAATCACGGTACGAAAAAGCTGGTCGAGCGCTACGCCAATCTTTCTTGGGCGCAATAGCGCCTGGTCACAGTAAACACCAGGGACGAAGTCCAGCGATCCTGGTTGCGCCGTATCGCGGCTCAGGATAAAGTTTCGCCACTCTTTGCCGGCGGTGGGCGTGAATTCGCAGCTTTTCAGGGTCAAAAGCATCGACAAGCTCTTGGCTGATGCCGAAGCGCCCGAACACCGGCTGAAGAAAACGCTTGGCCCCTGGTCGCTTACGGCGCTGGGAATCGGCGCAATCATCGGCTCGGGAATTTTTGTTCTGACCGGTACCGCCGCCGCCGGAGAGTACTTCCAGGCGCCATCCATCCTTCACGCGCAAGTGCTCGACCTTGTGGTGAACTATCTGCGACACGGCGGCTCCGCAGCCGTCCTCATGCACGGCCGTCCGCCCGCAGGGCCGGCCATAGCTGTCTCCTTCCTGCTGGTGGCCATCGCCTGCAGCTTTGCCGGACTGTGTTACGCCGAACTGGCTTCGATGATTCCGATTGCCGGCAGCGCGTACACGTATTCCTACGCCACGCTGGGCGAAATTTTCGCCTGGATCATCGGCTGGGATTTGATTCTCGAATACGCCGTGAGCAACGTGGCGGTAGCAGTAGGTTTCAGTGGCTACGCCAAGGCCCAACTGGCCGCCTTTGGCCTGAATTTGCCGGACAAATGGGCCAGTCCGGTATGGGCTTCGGGCCAATGGACCGGCGCTTACTTCAACCTTCCGGGATTCCTGATCGTGTTCATTTTGACTTTGTTGCTGGTCCGCGGGGTGCGCGAATCGGCCGAAGCGAACAATGTGATGGTGGCCATAAAGATTGGCGCCATTCTTATCTTTCTGGTTGTGGGAGGAATGCTCGTCAATCCCGCGAACTGGAAGCCCTTCGCTCCTTCGGGCTTTGGCGGGATCGTCACCGGCGGCGCCATTGTTTTTTTCACCTACATCGGCTTCGATTCCGTTTCCACCGCGGCAGAGGAATGCCGCAGTCCGCAAAGGGATTTGCCTTTCGGGATCATTGCCTCCCTCATTGTCTGCACTGTGCTATATATCGGCGTGGCCGTCGTGCTGCTCGGAATGTTGAAGTACAACACCTTTACTTCCGGCGACGCGGCTGAAGCACCTGTCGCGTACGCTCTGCAGCAGCTTGGCGCGCACCGCCTTTTCCGCTCGATCATCGTGATCGGCGCCTTGATGGGCATGATCTCTTCCTTACTTGTGTTTCAGTATGGGCAGGCGCGAATCTGGTATGCCATGTCGCGCGACGGCCTCTTACCCAAGCTCTTCTCGGCAGTGCATCCGAAATTCAAGACGCCGCACTGGTCCACGTGGATCGCGTGCTTTGCAGTAGGCATACCGGCGGGGTTGGTGGATATCGGCGATGCGGCGGATCTCTCCAACATCGGAACACTGTTTGCTTTCGTTCTCGTCTCGCTGGGAGTGATCTTTTTGCGGCGCAAGCAGCCGGAGCGCCCGCGAGCATTTCGCGTTCCTCTGGTTCCTTGGTTCCCTCTGATCTCCATTATTCTGTGCGGCGGATTGATGATGGGCCTGACCGTGATCACCTGGATTCGCTTCGTCGTGTGGCTCGTGCTGGGGCTGCTGATCTATGCGAGTTATAGTCGCAGGCATAGCGAATTCGCTCGAAGCGCGGCCGGCGAGAGATCTTGATGCGCTCCGTGGCGCGATTCGTGGCGTCGCCGCTCATCGCTTTTCTCCTGCCTTTGCAAACGTTCGCCTGGGGACCAAACGCCCTGCGCCTGATCGCTAACCGAGCCGTTGAGACTCTGCCGTCCGACCTACGCCCCTTCTTCGAAGCCAACCGCGATTTCATCACGCGCCATGCGGCTGATGCCGTGGAGAGCCTGGACAAAAATCCCATTACGGAAAGCCACAATCAGGTGCTCTATCTCGATCGATACGGCTCGTATCCGTTTGACGCGTTGCCTCGAAAATATGAGGCGGCGGTGGCCAAATTTGGCCGGCCCAAGCTGGAGAGCGGTGGCCTGCTTCCCTGGCAGATCGGAGTCTATAGCGCGAAGCTTACTGAAGCTATGCGCTCGGGCAATTGGGAGCAGGCGCGGCTCATTGCCGCACAGCTGGCCGGCTACGTGGCTCAAGCTTTCGACCCCTTCAATACCACGGAAAATCAAGATGGCCACGCCTGGGGCCAGCCGGGCATCAATCTGCGGTTCGATACCAGCCTTGTCGACCGCTACTCCCTGTTTTTCCCCCTGCGGCCAAATGATGCCGCGTTCATCACGGATCCGACCGACCACGCCTTTGAAGATTGTCTCAAGGCACACTCCTGGCTCGAAATCGTGCTAGTGGCAGATCGGCGCGCACGCAGCGGATTGAGCGACTATACCGACGAGTATTACGATCGCTTCTATAGCGAGGCCGGCGCTACTCTCATCCGGCAACTCAGCGACGCCGCCGCGGACGTGGGCTCCTACTGGCTGACTTCCTGGATCAATGCCGGACGTCCCGCTCTGCCACGCTAGTAGCCGTGTCCTCTCCACTGCCATTAACCGGCGATTCGTGGACAGCGCGATTTCAGGCTCTGCCCAAAGCCGAGTTACACGTGCATCTTGAAGGCACGATGGAACCGGCGACGGTTGTGACTCTGGCAAAAAATCATGGCGACGCGCTGGACGAGAGTGCGGTGGCAGCGCGCTATGCCACGCGTGACTTCAGCGCCTTCATCGAGGCCTACAAGTGGGTGACCTCGTATTTGCGCGCGCCGGCAGACTACGCGCTAGTGGCCAGCCGCATGGCTGAACAGATGCTCGCCCAAAGCGTGGTCTACGCGGAAGTGACGCTCTCTGCGGGCGTGATGCTCTTGCGCAAACAGGATGTCGAAGAAATCGGCGGACCTGACTCTGTGCGCGACGCCGTCGAAATTCTCCGCGCTGAACGCATCGGCCACGGCATCGCCGCCGCAGCTGATCCGGAACTCATGGCCTTGCTTGCGGAGCGATCCATTGGTTTGGAAATCTGCCCCACGAGCAACCTGCGCACCGGCGCCTTAGCGCGACTCCTGGGCCGCGCGGATGCCGGCCTGCCGGATCATCCCCTGCCCCAACTCTTTCGCGCCGGCATACCCATCAGCCTATCCACCGACGATCCTGCCATGTTCGACACGAGCCTAGTTCGCGAATTCGGCGCGCTCGAGCAAATGACTCTTCGTAAGCAGGAAATCCTGAGTATTGCTGAGGGCGCCTTCGCCGGCGCTTTTCTGCCGCCCACCGAAAAGGCTGCCTTCCGGCAAGCTTTTCGCGTCAAGGCCGCACCGCTTGGCCTGCTATAATGCGCGCATGAAAGCCCACGTTTGGGTGATGCTCAAGTCCACGGTGCTCGATCCTCAGGGCACCGCCATTCAGCAAGCCCTCGCTTCGCTCGGACATGGCGCAGTGCGCGACGTTCGCCAGGGCAAATTCTTTGTGCTTGATCTCGACAAACTGGATCGCGCTGCCGCCCAGGCCGAGGTGGAGCGCATCGCGCGCGAGGTGCTTACCAATCCGGTGATCGAGGATTTTCGTTTCGAGATCGTGGAGGATGCCAAGCCGGCTCTGGCCGGGTAGGCTGTGCAAGAAATGAGCGCCGTCTGTGCGGCCATTGCACTAAGAAGCCGTTAGGGGTATGTTACCGGTCAACGGTGAAGTCATGATGGCAATTCCGGTCTAGTTCCTTCCGGACCCTAAGGGCTATACCGTCACCGTCGGAGGGTGTGACTTATGGCTTTCCTCACAGGCGCGAAGCGATGGCAAGTCGCGATAGCAGCGGTGGCCACGCTGTTTGTGATGGCCGGGGCTGCTCGAGCGCAATGGCTAAGCCTGCCGCTCCCAGGAACTCCGCGCACGCCGGATGGCAAGCCCAATCTGACGGCGCCGGCCCCGAAAACACCGGATGGTAAGCCCGATCTCTCGGGGATCTGGCACGCTGCGGACAATCGCTTTGTGGAGAACCTTGCCGGCGAAGGCGTCGATGTACCCATGCTTCCCGCTGCGGCAGCACTATACAAGCACCGCCAGGAGACCTTGGGGCAGGACAAACCACAGTTGCATTGCTTACCGCACGGCGTGCCCGACGCCATGTTGGTGTCTATGATCCCGTTCAAGATCGTTCAGACCCCGCGTGAAACCATCGTCCTCTACGAGGAATTCAATCAGTATCGGCAAATTTTCACCGATGGCCGTGCCCTTCCGGAAGATCCCAATCCCGCCTGGTTCGGGTACTCAGTCGGGAAGTGGGACGGCGACACTTTTGTGGTCGAAGTGGCGGGTTTCAAAGAGGGGACCTGGCTTGATAATGGTGGCCACCCACATACCGAGGCGCTGCACATCACCGAACGCTACCGCCGCCCGAATTTCGGCAACCTGGAGCTGGACGTTGCGATCAATGACCCCGGGGCTTATCCCAAGCCCTGGAAGGCTGTGACGATTCATTTCAAGTTGCTTCCGGATACGGAACTCCTTGAACATCTGTGCGAAAACGAAAGGGACGCCGGACACTTAGGTTTCAAGTAGCGGTCAAGACCATTAGAACAGGCATCCAGGGCTTTCTCGTAGCAACAGTAAAGGTCACCTATTGGAGAGGTTAAGCGATGAGAACAACATTGGCGGTTTGCGTTGCTGCTGTTGGGTTGCTCCTGAGCGCAGAGCCGGCGGTCTCACATCACGCGTTTACGGCGGAATTCGACTCCGCAAAATCTATGAAGGTGACGGGCACGGTCACGAAATTCGAATGGACCAATCCTCACGCCTGGTTTTACATTGACATCAAAGACGACAATGGTACGGTGACGAATTGGGGCTTCGAAATGAACAGTCCCAACATGCTCCTGAGGAATGGCTGGACGCGGAACTCACTGAAAGCTGGGGACGTCATCACCGTGGAAGCCTTTGGCGCCAGGGATGGGAGCCACATTGGGAACGCGAAAAGCGTCACCCTGACCAGCACCGGTCAGAAGTTGCTGGCGGCCCCCAACCAAAACCAGTAACACGTTTGTTCCGCGACAATTCGATTCGGTGAAACGGGCGGGGTGGGTAAGACCATGAGGAGGACACCATGTTAGAGATGCGGACTCTATGGCGTGGCGCGGCCGCAGCGGTCGGAGCGCTGATCATCGCGTTTGCTGCGTCGTCCGCGGCGAACGATATACTCAACGATTGGGACACAGCGAAAGCGCCGCCGAAGCCCGAGCTAAAAGCCGTGACGGTTGAAGCTTCGACGACGGCTCTGCTCATTCTGGACATGATGAAGCAGAATTGCGGCGCCCGTCCGCGCTGCGTGGCTACGGTTCCCAACGTCAAGCGGTTGCATGACGCGGCACGCGCCGCGGGGGTAATGGTGTGGTACAGCCTGGTCGGCGGCGCCCAAGCCACGCCCGCAGACATGATCGAACCGGGATTTGCGGCGCGCGACGGCGAATGGTCGCGTACGGGCGGACCAGACAAGTTTCTTGGCTCGAATCTGGAAGAGAAATTAAAAGCGCGCGGCATCAAGACCGCCATTGTGTGCGGCACTTCATTTCAAGGTGTCGGCATTGGCACGGGCTCTGGTTTGGCACAGCGCGGCTACAAGGTAATCATCCCGATCGATTGCCTGTCGTCGGAAGATCCCTATATGGAACAGTACGCGGCCTGGCACCTCTTCAAAGGCGGGCCGGCCGTGGTCACCAGCAACACCACGCTGACGCGCAGTAGCATGGTCAAGTTCTGATACTCATTTGTATCGCACTAGCGCTGCAGAATGGGCGCTTTGGCGGCGCAGCCCTCGCGTCGGTATGGAAATGCGGTGAGGGTTCTCCTTCGCCGCTCGGCGGCTGGCGAAAACTTGGAAGTCAACATTTCGCTTTCGCAGAAACCCGACCTTTCTAAATACGACCTGAGGGGTTTTACGGCGGAAAACTACTGCCCCTCACGTAAAGCGCTCTCGGAAAACCTATGCTACGCTCATCTGGCGGTCCCTCTCGCCGGTTTCCAACTTTAGGAGATCTCTATCGTGTGTGGCATTGTCGGATATATTGGACCTAAGAAAGTTGTACCCCTCATCCTGGACGGCCTGCGCCGTCTGGAGTATCGCGGATACGATTCCGCGGGCATCGCTGTGGTCAGCGAAAACGGCAAGATGGAAATCCGCCGCGCTTCGGGCAAACTGCCGAATCTCGAGGAGTCCATTCGCCTTCACCCCATCGATGGCATCTACGGCTTGGGGCACACGCGCTGGGCCACGCATGGCCGCCCCACGGAGGAAAACGCGCATCCCCACCGCGATTGCAAAGGCGAAGTCGTCGTCGTTCACAACGGCATCGTGGAAAATTATGTTGAGCTCAAGCAGGAACTCGAAAAGGAAGGACATAAGTTCGTCACGCAAACCGATACGGAGATCGTGGCGCACCTCGTCGAAAAATACATGGATAGCGGCCCGCTCGAAGACGCCGTGCGCAAAACCACTAAGCGGTTGAGCGGTGTCTACGCTCTGGTCGTCCTCTCGACCAAGGACCCGCGCAAAATCGTCGCCGCCCGCAATGGCCCGCCGGTGGTGGTCGGCCTGGGCAAGGACGAATACTTTGTGGCCAGCGATATTCCCGGTATCTTGACGCACACTCGCGACATCTTTTTCCTCTCCGATGGAGACATCGCCGTCCTCACCTCGAAGGGTGTCGAGGTCAGCGACATCGACGCCAACCCGGTCCAGCCGAAAATCCATCATGTTACCTGGGACCCCATCACCGCCGAAAAGGGCGGCTTCAAACATTTCATGCTCAAGGAAATTTTCGAGCAGCCGCGAGCCATTCGGGACACCATGCTGGGCCGCATCTCCCAGGAGACCGGCAAGGTCTACCTCGATCAAATGGAGATCAGCGAGCAGGAATTCCGAAATCTTCGCAACATCAAGATCGTCGCCTGCGGCACCAGTTGGCACGCCGGCCTGGCCGGTAAATTCATGATCGAGCGCCTGGCTGGGGTTCCCGTGGAAGTGGATTACGGCAGCGAATTCCGTTATCGCAATCCTATTGTGGACGATCACACCGTGGTCATCTGCATCAGCCAGTCCGGCGAAACGGCGGACACGCTCGCCGCCCAGCGCGAAGCCAAGCAGAAAAGCGCCAAGACGCTGGCCATCTGCAATGTAGTCGGTTCCATGGTCACTCGCGAAGCTGCTGGCACGATTCTGACGCACGCCGGTCCGGAAATCGGCGTGGCCTCCACAAAAGCATTTACGAGCCAGTTGACCGCACTCATACTGATTTCCCTCTACCTCGGCCAGTTGCGCGAGAGACTCTCCGCTGACCTCGCCAAGAAATTGATGCAGGAGTTCACGCGTATTCCGCAAAAGCTGGAGACGATCCTGCAGGGCGATCGGGACGGAATCTACGAGACGCTGGCGCGCCAGCTCTTCCGCTACACCGATTTCCTCTACCTCGCCCGCGGCATTCACTACCCGATTGCGCTGGAAGGCGCGCTCAAACTGAAGGAAATTTCCTATATCCACGCCGAAGGTTACCCCGCCGGCGAAATGAAGCATGGTCCAAACGCCCTGATCGACGAAAATCTGCCCGTGGTCGTGCTGGCTACGCGCGACGAATTCGATTCCGAGTCCATGATCCGCTACGAAAAGAGCGTTTCGAATATCCAGGAGGTGAAGGCCCGCGACGGCATCGTCATCTCCGTCGTTACCGAGGGCGATCACCTTGCCCGCAAGGCTTCCGACCACGTCATCGAAATTCCCACAGCGCCGGAACTGATGGCCCCGATTCTCGAAATCGTACCGTTGCAGTTGCTGGCTTATCACATTGCCGTACGGCGCGGCTGCGATGTCGATCAGCCCCGTAACCTCGCCAAATCCGTCACGGTAGAATAAGAAAGTTGTGTGGCGGAGTTCCCAATGCCCGCGGCAACGCGATAAAATCCTCTTCGCGAATATGTGTGGTCGCCGCCTTGCTCTGATCTCGGCTTGCGTTTCATGCGTGGTCCTCGCGGCTTGCTTCCTTGCCGCGCAGACGACTCCGACTTCGTTTGTTGTGGCCGAGGTCCATGCTTCGGGCTCGCACCGTTATAGCGATGCGCAGATCGCCGCCACCACAGGTCTGAAACCAGGCGATCCGGTCGACAACGACGAACTGCAGGCGATTGCCGACGGGCTAGCCCAACTAGGTGTCTTTTCGCGCGTGAATTATCGCTTCACCGCCAAGGACAAGCGCGCGACCATCAATTTCGAGTTGCAAGACGCCGCAATCGTGCCCGTGATGTTCGAGAATTTCCCCTGGTTCACCGATCAGGAACTCTCCGACGAGATTCGCCGCGCCGTGCCCCTCTTCGACGGCGGCGCTCCAAGCAGCGGCTCCTTACTCGATCAAATCACCGCGGCGCTTTCCGTCAAGCTCGCCTCGCGCGGAATCAAGGCTAACGTGGAGCACACTCTCATAACCCAGCCCTCCGGCGATGACATGATCATGCAGTTCCGGCAGGACGGCCCGAGTTTCAGTGTCTCCAGCGTACAGTTCAACGATTGGATGGCACAAAATTCAGAGAAGCTGCACGATCGCGTGAGTGACCTCGTTGGGAAGAAATTCTCGCGTTTTGCTATCGAACTTTTCGAGAACGAGCAAGTGCGGCCTCTTTATCTCTCTGCAGGCCAGATTCGCGTTAAATTTGACGCGCCCGTCCTCCAACTGAGCGATGCTTCCGGCGGGAATGTTTCCTCCACCATCGTTGTTCAGATTCCAATCACGCCGGGCCCAGTGTTTCATTTCTCTAACGCTAAGTGGACGGGCAACACGGCGCTCGACGAAGCGGCGCTATCAAGGCTCGTGGCGGTGGAGGCCGGCGACCTGGCTGACGGCATGCGGCTCGCCGCAGGCTGGCAGCAGGTTGAACTGGAGTACGGGCATCGCGGCTACCTCGATGCCAAAGTCAGCCCTGCGCCGCAATTCAATGAAGCTAACAGTACGGTCGCCTACAACGTGAAGATCACAGAAGGGGCGCAATATCGCATGGGCGAATTGGTGATCACGGGCCTCTCCGTCGACGCAGAGCGTAGGCTGCGCAATGCCTGGCGGCTTGCGCCCGGCGAAGTCTTCGACAAAACCTTCCTCGATTCCACGCTCGCGAAGCTAGAGAAACCCACCGTTGCGATCTTTGGGGAGCTGCCCGTGCACTACGAAAAAATGGGAAACTGGTTGCGCCCGAATCTACAGGATCACGTCGTCGACGTCTTGATCGATTTTCAGTGACCCGTCGTAATTTTGTGCGCGGACTCGTAAACTGAATTACGGATTTGCCCGGCTGACCCGCGCGGCAGCGGCTTCCCGCGCCGCGATCACTGTATTCACGTGAATGCGTACGGTGTCTTCGACCTTTCGAGCGTAACCGCCGGCAAACGCCACCGCGACGGCCAAGCCGCGGCGCCTGGCTTCGGCAAAAACGAGCGCGTCGCGCTCCTGCAAACCTCGCATGCTGAGCCAGAGTCCTCCCAGCTGATCCTCGCGATAAGGATCCGCCCCTCCGATATAAAAAAGAATCTCCGGGGCAAAGCGACCGAATGAGTCGGCCAGAGCCTTAGACAATAAATCGAGGTATTCTTCGTCGCCCGTGCCATCGTCGAGATTGACGTCCAAATCCGAAGGCGGCTTCGGCTCTGGATAATTATTTTCCTGGTGCAGAGACACTGTGAAAACGCCGGCATCGCCGGCGAAGATTGCGGCCGTGCCATTGCCCTGGTGCACGTCCGTATCGACCACCAGAGCCTTGCGCATGGCGGCGTCGGCTTGCAATCGCCGTATGGCTACGGCGACGTCGTGTATCATGCAAAACCCTTCGCCGTGCCCGGGAAACGCGTGGTGAAATCCGCCGCCGATGTTGATTCCGAAACCATCTTTTAGAGCGCATTGCGCCGCGAGAATCGATCCGCCCGCAGCCAGCCAGAATCCTCTGACGGCCGCCTGCGAATAGGGAATTTCCAGGAGCATGCGTTCGCTGGCGCTGAGCTTGCCGTGCTGGACTTTGTCCACCCATTCGCGCGTGTGCACGCGCAGGATATCTTCGTCGGTGGCCGGTTCGGGTGCGAGGATATCGGCGGGTTCGGCGATGTGCTCGGCGAGCAGGAAATCCCGCACCATTCTGAATTTTTGCGAGAGATTTCCTCCGCGCGCACGCTGTGAAAACCTTTTTCCTCGAGCACGGTGCGCACCATGCCGCGACCCGTGGCGCCATCGCTTTCGAGCGCGAAGATCAGCGGCAGCGTGACCTTGCCTTCTTTCAGATCGCTGAGCACCGGCTTTCCGAGCTGCAAAGGCGAAGCGGTGAAGTCGAGCAGGTCATCGACAAGCTGAAAAGCAAGTCCGGCGTAGCGCCCATAATCCGCCAGCGACTGCTCCTCTGCATCGGTAAGTCCGCCGAGCACGCCGCCAAGCCGGGCGCAGCCACTAAATAGGCAAGCCGTCTTGCGCGCGGCCAAATCCAGGACGTCCTGCTCGCCTAAATCCATGCGCCCGAGACTCGCCAGTTGCAACAGTTCCCCCTCGACCATGCTTTGCGTGAGGTCGATGAGAATGTCCAGGATCCGGAAGTTGCGCTCCTCGAGCGCCATCTGAAACGACTGCATGTAGAGCCAGTCGCCCGCCAGCACGCTGCGATGATTGCCCCAGCGCGAGTTCGCCGAGGGCCGGCCGCGGCGCGTATCGGCGCCGTCGATCACATCGTCGTGGATTAGCGTGGCGCTGTGAATCAGTTCGACCACGGCACCCAGGCGGACAGCGGCAGCGCCGCGGTAACCGGCATATCCGGCGGAAAGCAGCAAGAGCGCGGGGCGCAGGCGTTTGCCTCCGCCACCGAGCAAATCGCCTGCGATCTCGGCCACGGGTTCGCTGGCGAGGCCGGCCTGCTGCGCCAATTCCTCCTCGACGCGAGAGAGGTCGTCGCGCACCAGGTCAAAGATCTCTTTAACCGTCAGCAGTGAGATATTGTTCCTCCATCAGCCCCGCACTCGCAAAGGGCGGCTGCCGATCTCTGACAACCGAAAAAAGCGCCGAAAATTAGCGGCCGTAGCCGCTGCCAGTTCGTGCGGCGCCAAGTTTCTCACAGGTGCAAGCGTCCGCGCTACTTCGGCGACGAAAGCGGGCTCGTTGCGCCGCCCCCGAAAGGGCTGCGGCGCGAGAAAGGGCGAATCGGTCTCGATCAGGAGAGTTTCGAGCGGCAGGGCAGCGGCAACGTCGCGCAGACTCTGCGCCTTCGTATAAGTCACATTTCCCGCAAATGAAATCAAAAATCCCATTTCCGTTCCGCGGCGAGCTTCCTCGAGCGTGCCGCTGAAGCAATGGAAAATTCCGCCGAGTCCTGATGAGTGCCAGTGTTTTTCAAGCAGTCCGAGACAATCGGGCCAGGCATCGCGGCAATGAATGATGATGGGGCGGCCCGCGCCGCGCGCCAGTTCGAGTTGTTCGCTGAAGACGCGCTGCTGAGCATCTCTGGGGGAATGGTCGTAGTGATAATCGAGACCGATTTCGCCCCAGGCCAGGAATTTTGGATGCTTCGCCAGATTGCCGAGCTCGTCGTAATGTACAAGTGTGGCGAGCCTGGCTTCGTGCGGGTGAATTCCGGCCGCGGCGTAGATCCAGTCGTAGCGCTCGGCAAATGGCACTGCCGAGGCCAGCGCTCCAGGAGCGCCGCCAATGGCCAGAATCTGGCGCACGCCGACCGCTTGCGCCCGCGCGAGCATGTCGGTTCGATCAGAATCGAATTCGGACATGTCCACGTGCGCATGCGAATCGACGAGCTCGAGCTGCACGGATGACGAAGCGCCGTTGTCCATAGCGTCTGCTCGATGACCCTGCCGCAGAAAAGCGCAAGCGCCAGAGTGAGGCGCACTCGCGCGAACTTAACGCGCGGGGCTACCCACAGGATCGCCCGCGCAAAATCCGTTACTTCAGCCGCGAGCCGACCGGGACATCCTCGAGAAACCCTGCCAGCACGGGCTTCCCTTCCGGACCGACCGATGCGGCCACGATCATGCCGTTCGATTCCACCCCGCGGAGCTTGCGCGGCTGCAGATTCACGACGACCACCACTTTGCGGCCCACCAATTCTTCCGGCTGATAGGCGGTGGCGATTCCGGCAACGATCTGGCGCACTTCCTCGCCCACGTCCACCATGACTTTCAGCAATTTGTCTGCTCCAGCGACGCGTTCGGCCGATTTCACCTGGCCCACCCGCATCTCCACTTTGGCAAAATCGTCGATGCTGATCCGCGCATTTGTGGCTGCGGCGGCGCCCGCTGGCGCGGCGGGAACTGCCGCGGGAGCCGACGCTGTTGCGGGCGTGCCTTGCGGATTAAGGATGTCTTGTTCCATGGCTGCAATTTTCTCCAGAGTTTCAGTTTTTTCCACGCGAGGAAAAACGGCCGCGGGCTCGCCAATGAGCGTGCCGGGGCGCAAGGTACCCCAAGCAAGCTGATCGATGCCCATTTCTCCGAGCACACCGAGTTGCCCCATTTGCCGCCAGATTTTCTCCGTGGAGATAGGCAAAACGGGATGAGCCAGCGTCACAAGAATGCGCAAGGATTCCGCGGCATAGTACAAGACGGTTTCGAGCCGGGCGCGCTGCCCGGGTTCTTCGGCGAGCGACCACGGCTTCTGGCCCGTGATGTAGCCATCGACCTGAGCGATCGCCGCCCAGATGAGCTCGAGAGCGCGTGAAAACGAGAGTTCCTCATATTGGGCGGCACTCGCCCGCGATGCTTCGACAACGGCGGCGGAAAGCGATTTCTCCGCTTCCTCTGTAGCCGCTGCGTGCGCCGCCGGGACTTGCCCTTCGCAGTAGCGCCCGATCATGGTAAGGATGCGGCTGGCGAGATTGCCGAGGCCGTTGGCTAGGTCGCTGTTGTAGCGCGTGAGCAGCGCGTCGTGGCTGAAATTGCCGTCCTGGCCGAACGGGACGTCGCGCAACAGATAGTAGCGCAGCGCATCAACGCCGATGGTGCGCGCGATGGGCTCTGCATAGGCGACGTTACCCTTGGATTTGCTCATTTTTTGCTGCTCAAAAAGCAGCCAGCCGTGCGCAAAAACGCCCTTCGGCAGGGGCTCTTCTGCAGCCATCAGGAAAGCCGGCCAGTACACGCAATGGAAGCGAATGATTTCCTTGCCGATCAGATGCAGTTGCGCCGGCCAATACTTTTCCCACTGCAATTCGTCATCGCCATACCCTATGCCGCTCAGATAGCTGGTGAGCGCGTCATACCAGACGTACACGACGTGTTCGGGATCGTCCGGCCAGGGCAAGCCCCACTTCACGGTTTTGCGGCTGACGGAAATGTCGCGCAGGCCCGCCTCGACGAAGCGCTGCACTTCGTTGCGGCGGAAGGCGGGCCGGATAAAATCTGGCTGCTCTTCGTACAGCTTCAGGAGCCTTTCCTGAAACGCGGAGAGCTTGAAGAAATAATTCTCTTCGGACACCACTTCGGCCGGACGGCCGCAGAGCGGGCAGTCAACGGCATCGGTGGAATCGCTGACATAAAGATTGTCGTAGACGCAGTAGCGGCCCTGGTAGAAGCCTTTGTAAATGTATCCGGTGTCGCGAGCGCGCAAGAGCAAACGGCGGACGGCGCGCAGGTGTTCGGCCGAAGTGGTGCGAATGAAATGCGTATAGCTGATGCCCAGCTCGTTCCAGAGATTGCGAAAAACA